>DATEKK010000043.1:0-29259 GCA_035277485.1 Gemmatimonadaceae bacterium | reverse complement strand
GCTCGCTCCGCGAGCGCGCGCTCTGGTGGCCCGTCGCCCTGCGAGCGTTAGGCCTGCTCGCGCTCGTCGCCGCCCTCGCACGTCCCCGCTCGCCCGGCGACGTCCGCGACGTGTCCACCAAAGGTCGCAACATCGTGATCGCGCTCGACATCTCGAGCTCGATGAAAGCGCTCGACTTCGCGCCCGACAATCGCATCACCGCCGCCAAGCGCGTGCTCGCGCGGTTCTTAGACGAGCGCCGCGGCGATTTCATGGGCCTGGTCATCTTCGCCAGCCGCCCGTTCACCCAGGCGCCGCTCACCGACGATCACGATGTCCTAACGGAGCTCCTGGGCCGCGTGGACATCGGCCTGCTGCCCGACGGCACCGCCATCGGCACCGCGCTCGCGATGGCCGAGAACCACCTCAAGGATCTGCCGCGCAAGAGCGGCGTGATCGTGCTCATTACAGACGGCGGCAACAATACCGGCGCGCCGGATCCGCTCGTCGCGGCACGAATCGCGCGCGCCATCGGCGTGCGCATCTATGTAATCGGCATGAGCGCCCGACCCGGCTCGCGCCTGCCCACCGACGCGTGGGTCCGCGGCATGGGTCAACAATATCAACGGCGCGAGCTCGCGTACGGCGAAGAACCGGCTGTCTTGAGCGCGCGCGACGAGCAATTGCTTCGCTCGGTCGCGGCGACATCGGGCGGCACGTACTATCGTGCCACCGACGAGCGCGCGCTCGCCGACATCGTGCGCCAGATCGACCATGTCGAAAAGACGACGCTCGAGGAGCGCGAAGTGCTCACGTGGAACGAGCACGCGGGCTGGTTCCTGGTGCCCGCGCTGCTGCTCCTGTCGCTCGAGCTCGCCCTGCGCACCACCTGGCTTCGGACGGTGCCCTGACCATGCGTCTCGACGCCCCGCTCTGGCTCGCGGCGCTCGTCGCGCTGCTCCCGTTAGGCGTCTACGCGCTCGTCCGTCGCGAACGCCGCCGCCGCGCCGACCGCGCGCGCTACGGCGACGCATCCCTCGTCGCGCGCGCGTCGGCGATGCCGCCGCGCGGCCGGCGCATCGCGGCCGATGGGCTCGTCGTCGCCGCATTGGCGCTCGTCGTCGCGGCGCTCGCACGACCGCAGTGGGGCGAATCGCGGGCGGCCGTCGAACGCTCCTCGCGCGATGTCTTGTTCGTCCTCGACCTCTCGCGATCGATGAACGCCGCCGACGCGTATCCGTCGCGCCTCGCCCAGGCGAAAGCGGCGGCGCGCGCGATCGCCGATTCGCTGCCGCACGATCGCGTGGGCCTCGAGGTGTTCGGCGGCAACGCGTTCCTGCAGCTGCCGCTCACAGCCGATCACGGCATCTTCGCGCGCTTCATCGATGCGGTGAGCACCGAAGACGTTCCCGATCCGGCCACCGACATCGAGGGCGCGCTCGACCTTGCCGCCACCACCTTCGCCCGCGACGGCGGCGCCGGCTCGCACACCGTCGTGCTCCTAACGGACGGCGAAGAGACCCAGGGTTCGATGCGCGACGGCGCGCAGGTGCTGGCCAAGGCGCACATTCATCTATATGCCGTCGGTGTCGGCTCGACCGCGGGCGCCACCGTCCCGGAAACGCCGACCGATTCGAGGCCGCACCATGACTGGCGCGGACAAACCGTCGTGTCCCGCCTCGATGAATCGGAGCTCGGCGCCACGGCTGCGTTAGCAGACGGCCGCTACGCCCGCTGGACGGGTCCCGCCGGCGCCGCGCCGGTGATCGCGGCGATCCGCCAGTTAGGCGCGGCCCGCACCATGTCGCGCGAGCGGGCCGCGTTCACGGACCGCTTCGAGTGGCCGGTCGCGGTCGCGCTGCTCGCCCTCGTGCTCGAGTCGCTCTTGCGGGCACCGCGGTTGCGCGCGTCGAGCCGCACCGCCATCCGCCGGGCGGCCGCGGCCCGCGCCGCCGCCCTCGTGCTCGTCGCCGCGGGACTCTCCGCTGCGTTAGGCGCACAGCCGCGGCTCGACGCGCGCCGCGCGGCACGCGCCATGTCCCTCTACGAGGCCGGCCGCTACCGCGACGCGCTCGACGAGCTCCGAGCCCTCGCCCGCGATGCCCGCCGGTCGAACGATCCCGATGCCGCGGCGCTCCTGTCCTACGACATCGGCAACACGCTCTACCGCCTGGCGCAATTCGATCAAGCGGTCACGAATTACCGGCTCGCTTTGGGCGGCCCGCCCGACGTGCGGCGGCGCGCACTCTTCAACCTCGGCGACGCCTACATGCACGTGGCCGACGAGGAGCCGGACAAGCGGCCGATGCTCCACGCCGCGATCAACGCGTATACCGAAGCGCTGATCATGGCGCCGCGCGACGTCGATGCGAAATGGAACCTCGAGCTCGCCCTGCGCCGTCTCGCAGACGAAGAGACCCGATTCGGCGGTGGCCCGCACCGCAAAGCGGACTGGGGCGGCGGCAACCTCACCAAGTCCGGGTACGCCGGCGCACCGCGCACTGGGGCCGGCGCCTCGCAGGGCTCGGGATTCGGAAATCCCGAGGGCGGGCAGTCCGCTCCGCAGATCTCCGAGTCCCAGGCCCGCCAGATGCTCGATGCGCTTCAGCGAGCAATGGTGACGGGACAGGTGGGTGGGGGATCGCGTGGCGCCAAGGCGACATCCACCCGGGCCGATTGGTGATGTGCTCGCGCAACGGCACTTCGCGAGACAACTTAACCAGTTGACCGTCAAGCGCTTGGATGAACACCGTCACGCGCCGATGCAGGCGCGTCCTTTGCACCGGAGCCAGCCGCGGCTTTGCTTCGGCCGTTCGGGAAGGCCGAATTATGATTCCCAGGGCCGCGATTGGTTCGGAAGGCTCATGCGCGACGTCGCGCAGCGGCCGGTGTAGGCCGCAATCGCTTCGATGACGAGGTTCGATTTCGTGGGTTTGCCAACCCAGTGGGTGATTGTGTGGCTGGTGATCGGCGCCGCGGTCGGCGCGCTGGTCGCCACCCTGCTCGTTAGGCGGCAGCGCCGCGTGACGCGGCGCGAGCACGTCGTGCAGCTGCGTCGGCGAGAGGCGGCGATCGACCGCCTCAAGAATACCATTAAGGAACACGCCGACCGCATTCGCCACCAGGACGACGAGCTCCGCGAGCTCGGCCTCGTCCGCCGCGAGCGCATCACGTTAGGCGGCGACCTCGATCAGGCGCGCCGCACGGTCGCCGAGCTCCAGCATTCGGTCGACTCGGCGCGCGCGGCCGCTCGCGAAACGGAGCTCCGTTTGAGCATGGCGCTCGAGACCGAGCGCCAGGACGCCGCTGCACGCAGGGCCGCGAGCGCGGCCGAGCTCACGGCGGCGCAGGAAAGTGCGCTCGGGTTGCGCGCCGAGCTCGCCGCGGCGCGCGAAAGCGCGACGCGCATCACGTCGCGCCTCGAGGCCGACCTCGCCGCCACGCGCGCGCTGCTCGAGCGCACCGCCGAAGACCTGCACGTGGAGCGCGCCGAGTCTGCCGATGTGCGCGCCGACCTCGCCCGCCGTGTGACGCTGCTCGAGGACGAGCGCATCCGTCTCGAGTCCGAGCTGTCCAAGGAACGTCACGAGAGCGCGGAAAAACAGCAGACCTTGAGGTCGTACGTGAGCACGTTGCGCGAGCAATATGCGCTGGCGTGCACGGAGCGGGATGCCGCGAGTCGTGAATCGGAGCTCCGCCGGAAGCAGGCCGACGACATCTCGCGCGCGCTCGACGCCGCATACGCCGAGTTCGGCCGCCGCCTGGACGAGGAGCATTCGGAGGCCGTGAGCGTGCTGTCGAAGGTGTGGGACTACGTGCACAATTACCCGCGGCTGCGCGACCGTCCCGTTCCGTTAGGCGAAGCGCCCCTGGCCGATGCGCCGCCTCCCGACGAGCCGGCCGAGGAACCGTACTATCCCCCGGCCGCACCCTCGGAGGCCGCGCCTCCATCGCCGCCGCCGGCCGCGCACCCGTCCGCCGCCGAATCCGCTCCGTTAGGCGGCCGCCCGGCGGACGTCGAACGGGAGATGCCGCCGTCCCCACCCAGGGGGCTCGCGGATGCGCCGCGCACCTCCGCCAGTCGTGAATACGACATCGAGGAAGCGCTGTCGGACAGCATGCCGCACCCCGACCGCCAACCCGGTCTGCCCACCCAGAGCACGCGCGTCAGGCGACCCATTTCCGCGATGCGCCGCGAGAACGACGTCCTCGTCATCTGCGATGACGGCTCGGTGTGGTCCAAGCGGCCCACGGGTTGGGTTCAGGAGTCGGGCATCCCGGGGTCCGAAGCCGGGCAGGAGCCGGGGCCCAGCACCGGCGCCGTAGGCAACGAGGGCGATCGCGGCGAAATTGCGTAGGTGACTTCAGAAAAACAGCTAGAGTGGCCGCTGCCATCGCGCGGTGTAATGATTGGCCGCGCGCTCGTGCTCCGCTGCCCACGATGCGGCGGACGCGGCATCCGTCGCTCGTGGTTCAAGTTCCAGCACGCGTGCCCCACCTGTGATCTCGTGCTGGAGCGCGGCGAATCCGAGGACTACTGGCTCGGCGCCTACATGTTCAATCTGGTCGCAGCCGAGTTCGTATCGGTGGGGATCGCAGTCGTCATCATAGTAGCGATGTGGCCGGTCGTGCCGTGGAACTTCGTGTGGGCATTGGCGGTGGTGCTCGCGATCGCGATGCCCATCCTGTTCTTCCCATTCTCCCGCGATCTCTGGCTGGCGTTCGACCTCATGTTCAGGCCCACCGACCCGGATCGCGTGAGGCACCAGGAAGCGCCGCCACGGGCTCATTAGTGGGACGCGTCTGAATTTCTGTTAGCAGGAGGCGAGCGCGGTGGTGCGCTTCCTCGCTCTGGGGAACACGGATTGGGCGGATTGAACGGATCTTACGGATGGCTGGGCAGCGAGAAGCGAAGCATTTGGCACGTAGGCATCTCGCGCATCTACAAAAAAGGGTCTTCGGGGAATTTCGGGAAAATGAGGCGGCAGGTCGGTACACCCCGGCGCGCTAGCTCCGGTGGGAGTGCGACGTGAGGGCTCACTGGAAGCGCGCATTGAGGGCTTCCTCGCTCTAGGTGTGAAGGATGACGACAAGGATACAAGGGATGGGGTCGGTTCGCATCCGACCTCAACGACGCAAGCCAGTCGATGTTGCCGGTGCGCGCGGCGTTGAGGTCGGATGTGAACGACCCCATCTCTTGTATCCTTGTCGTCATCCTTTGAGCCTCTGTCGTTAGACTCTCACACGCGGGGGAGGTTGAAACCCGGCCCCGCTGCCTTTCCCGGAAATTCCCGAAGAACCTTTTCGGCGCGAGCAGCATTCCTGCATTGTTATGGCGACGGCCGGGGACGAAGCAACCCCCGACGGCGCGTCAGCGCGGCGGACGCAGGGCAGCGAAGGCGACCACCGCCGGGAGCGAACGGCCGAGCCACCGCCGGACGCGAGAGAGGCGGGTGGCCGGTGTGGCGTCGGTCGGCGGCGATTCGAGCGCGGCGAGAAATTCGGCGACGCCGGCATAGCGCTCGGACGGCGCACGCGCGAGCGCCGTAGCGACGGCGCGCGCGACGGCCGGCGGCACGTCGGGGCGCTTCTCGCCTAACGGAGCCGCGTCGGCGATGAAGCGTTGGGCGAGCGCCGACTCGGTCCGCGAGCCGGGGAACGGCGGCGCGCCGGCGAGCATCTCGTAGAGCACGCAGGCCAGGCTGTACTCGTCGCTCCGCGCGTCCACCGGATCGCCGCACGCCTGCTCCGGACTCATGTACGCGGGCGTGCCCACTGCGTAGCCGTCGTCGGTGAGGCGGCGGCCGGCGGGGTGGGACGCGCCGCTCGCGATGCCGAAGTCGGCCACCAACGCGTGTCCGCCCGAGAGCAGGATGTTCGCGGGCTTCACGTCGCGGTGGATGACGCCGTGCGCGTGGGCGTGCGCGAGCGCGTCGCCCGCCTCGCGCGCGAGGCGCAGCGCTTCGCCTAACGGAAGCACGCGCTCGGCGGCCAGGCGCTCGCGCAGCGACTGGCCGCCGATGTACGGCATCACGTAGTAGAGCGACCCGCCCGATTCGCCCGAGTCGTGCAGCGGCAGGATGTGCGGGTGCTGGAGACTCGCGACGAGCGCGATCTCGCGCTGGAACCGCGCCAGTCCGTGCGCATCGGCGGCGTCGGAGCGGACGAACTTGATGGCGACGTCGCGCTCATGCTTGATGTCCCGCGCCAGGAGCACGCTGGCCATCGCCCCGCGGCCCAACTCGCCTAACACACGATACCGGCCGCCGATGATCGCGCCCCGCTCGCGGCTCGCCGCCAGTCCCGCCGACACGGCCTCGACCGACGACGGCGTGCGCGGCCCGGATGAACCGGCTGCACGCTTGATGGCGGGGATGCCGGCCGTCCGCCCGGTTGGCGTCGACCGCAACGCGAGCATCGCCTGAGCCCTGTGCTGGCGTCGCTCCAGCCGGTCCCGCTCGCGTCCGGCCCACGCGTCGAACGCGGGTGCCTCGGCCAACGAGAACCCTTTGAGGAACGGGCCGGCATAGAGCGCGACCGCCGTCCGCGCGTCGCGGCCATCCAGGGCCCGCTCGAACTCGCCGACGTCGGACCGCAGCACAGCCGGGTCGAGACGCAGCGTGTCGTCGCCGAACAGAGCACCGTGGCCGAGCTCGCGGCGGATCGACTCGAGAACCGGCGGCAACGGGTCCGGCCCGCGTGCGACCTCAGGCCAGAGGAGATCCCGCGCGCGATCCCGCCCCACTCCGTGCTCGCCCGCCACCGCCAGCAACGCCAACAGGGCCAGCGCGTGCTGATTCTCACGGGACGTACCATCGAACGAGGCGGCCCCGCGCAACGACAAACCACCCAGCGTCTGAATGGTCAGCATCGTGCAGATCGACGGAAGAACAGACACGATACGCCGAACCGGTCGGGGACGACAGAGGCCAAAGCCTGAACACCGGCCCTTAGAGACTCGGCGAACCCGCTGTGGTTGGGTATACTTCGGCCCGGCATGCCCTCGCCACCGTCGCCCAAGCCTCGTCCGACCTACCGCGTCCCGCTGGCGGTGTTCCTCGGCGCCATCGCATGCTGGTTCGTGTTCAACTGGACGCAGCCCGCTGGGCCCGGGCTCGACCCGGACGCGGTCCAGTACATCGCCGCGGCGAAATCGCTCGCGTCGAACGGGACACTCGAAGTTCCGGACGATGGGTGGGAGAACACGGACAGCGTCGAGCCGCTCACGCATTTTCCGCCCGGCGTGTCAACGGTGCTCGCCGGGCCTGTTGCGTTAGGCGCGGATGCGGTGCAGGCGGCGCGGGCCCTGAACGGCGTCGCGGCGCTGGTGCTGGTCGCGCTGGTGTTCATGCTCGTGAGCTGGGCCGAGGGCCGCGCCGCAGGGACAGTCGCCGCGATTGCCGTCGCGGTCACGCCGGCGGTCGCGTTCGTGTTTCTCGATGTTCTGAGTGAGCCGCTCTTCTTCGCAGTCACGGCGACGGCGCTCGCGTGCATGATCTGGCGTCCGCGGTCGCCGATCCTCGCGGGGATCGCGGCCGCGGCCGCGGCGTTGGTGCGCTACGCCGGCGTCTCCATCATTGCCGCGGCGGGCGTGTGGTCGCTGCTGCTGCCGGGAACATTGCGCGACCGGATCCGGCGCGCCGTGACGGCCGGCGTTCCCGGCGCGATCGCGTTAGGCAGCTGGATGATCCGCACTCGCCTCGAGACGAACGGCGAAGGCATCCGCCGCCTCAGTGTGTACGGGCAGATCGCACCGACGCTGCGCGAAGGTCTGCGGACGCTGGCCGGCTGGTCGGCGCCGCTCGTCGACGGCGCGTGGCGTGCGATCCCGGCGGTGATCGTGGTGTGCGCGCTCATGGTGCTCACGCGCGACGCGCTTCGCCGCTGGGCCGTGCGCGATCGTGCGTTAGGCGACCGGCCGGCGCCGGCCGGCGACGGACGGGAACGGTCGCGCCGGATCGTCGCGGCGACGCTGGTCACGGCGGCGTGCTACCTCGCCGTGGTGGTCTCGGCGCGGCTGTTCGCCGATCCGAACATCCCGTTAGACGAACGCCTGCTCGCGCCGCTCATGTTGCTCCTCACGGTCCCCGTCGTGGTCGTCGCGAGCAACGGCTGGCGCGTCTGGCGGCGCTCGGCCCGGATCGTCGCCGCGGTGCTGTTCGTTACTTGGGCAGGGGCGTCGGCCTGGGCGACCGCGCAGGAAGGGGCCTATGCGGTGGAGACTGGGAACGACTACGCGGATCAGAGTTGGTTCGGGTCGCCGCTCATCGCCTGGGTGCGCGGCCACGGCGCCGGACGCGAGCTTTACACCAACTATCCGACCGCGCTGTACTTCCACGCCAACCGGTTCTCGCGCGCTCTTCCGGACGCGTCGCGACCTGACGCCGCCCGCGCGTTTGCGGACACCGTCGCCGAACACCACGGACTCATTGTCGCGTTCAACCGCTCGAGCCGCTTCAACGCATCACCCACGGCGTTGTTGCAGCTCCTGCCGCGGCCCCTCAACGTCGTCTTTCGCGCCCACGACGGCGCCATTTACGAGGTACCGCGCTAACGCGCGTGACCGGGCGTCACTGACCCCAGTCACCGTCGATTCGCATGCCGACCTTCACCCCGCCACGCTCACTCGGCGCCGTAAAGAAGTGCGCGTATTTCGGCTTGAAATGAATTCGCACCGCGTGCAATACCGCGATACCGCCGTAAATCAGCGACACCTGATCTTTGGACAACTTCGAGCTCTGCGCCATGTAGGCGACGTCGCTCACCGCGCCGTTCCGGCCAAGCGTGATATAGAACAGCGCGGTGCCAATGCCACCGGCCAACAGGCCGCGCTCGAAGGCGGAGCCGCCGCGGTGCGGCACATCGAGGATCGCTTCGTCGAGCACGGACTGAACCGTTAGACCAGCGCTCGAGAAAATGAACTGCTTCGTGGGGTGGAGGCTCGCGTCGATGCCGGAATAGATCGTTGGACGAAACTTGTTGAAGCCGAAGGACGGGTGTCCGCCAACGGCGAGCGCGGCAATGATGTGCCCGGACTCGTGCGCGAGAATGCTCGTGACGAAGCCGAGCGCCATGTCTATGCGGAACGTGCGGTTCGCGCGTGAGCGTGCACGCTCCTCCGCACGGGTGAGGGCCGAGTCGGCGGCAAGGGTGTCGGCTGCACGCGTCGTGTCGTGGCGCGCGGCGGGTGAAATGCTGGTCGCCGGCTGCGAGGGCGGCGTCGTTGGAGTGGATGACGAGTCCTGGGCGTGCGCGCTCGCGGCGATCGAGAGACCTGCGAGCCCGAGCAGCGCGCGTGTCAAGACGCGTGGGAGGGTACTGTGGAGTAGCACGCGCGAAATGTACCTGTCGGCACGTTACGCGCTAAGCTCGCACGTCAAGGTCGCTGGCGGACGCGGCGTCAAAACAGTAAGCTCAGTGACAAGTCGATGCTGCCGTGAGACTGGATCGCGATTCGCTTCGGAGGAGATGTGTACCGCGAGATCATCATGCAGGCGCTCGAAGACCGGCGGGTGCTCGACCTCTCGTATGCCGGTGGCGCTCCGTTCGTCGTGCAGCCGCACGCGATACTTCGGAAGCCCGACGGCACCGAGATTCTCGAAGCCTATCAGGTGAGCGGTTTCGGCAACGACACGGCCGAGCATGGTTGGAAGACGCTGGATGTCTCGCGGATCGAGTTGGCGAGCCTGCGCGCCGAGCGCTTCGAGCCACGACGCGATTTCCGGCCGGTGAGCGGCGGGTCTGGACTCGTCACGGCCACCGTTCTCGGGGACATGGCCGCGGAGCTGTAACGCTGCCACGCGCGCGGCGGGAGAAAATCAGTGCGGGGTGGCCGGCATCGAGCCGGCCACCCCGCATCGTTTTCCGTTAGGCAGAGCCACTCAGGCGTGCTTGAGCAGCTGCACCGTGCCGTGCACGGTGGTGAGGTCGACGTGACGCGTGCCGCCCGTGCCGATCGTACCGGTGAGATGCCTTGGGTTCACGGGGCCGTCGCTCGAGACAGGAAACCCGTTGGACACCGTGCCGGCGACCGTTTCCAGGTTCACGAATCCCGTGAGCTGCGGCGGAAGCACGGCGGTGATAGAACCGTTGACCGACTTGAGCGAGATGTCGCCGGTCGCGGGCAACGTATCGAGCGCGGCCGTCACGCTGCCGTTCACGGTGACCAGGTCGAGCGCGCCTTGGTGCGATGTGATGTTGATGTCGCCGTTGACGACCTTGGCCTCTACGGAACCCGAGGTGCCGGATGCCTGCACGGATCCATTGACGCTGGCCAAATCGACGTTGACACCGGGCGGCACGTTGAGCACGAAGTCGACGCGCGCGTCGCTGCGGCTGTGGGAGAATAGGCCGTGGTGCCGTTCGTTGTCGGAGTTGTTGTCCGGACCGCAGCTGTCGCCGGCGCGATACAGCGCGCAAATGGTGACGCCGTCGGGACCCGCGTTCTCCACGAAATGCACGGCGTCTCCGTTGCGCGTCCACTTTTTGGATGCATGGACTTCGACGTTCGCGCCGGTGGCGGCGACGACGCTGATCGTGCCGTTCAAGTTGTGGACGTGCACCCATTGGCCCGCGGGCACGGCGCCGGACCAACTGAACGCATTGGCCTGGTAGTGCGACGTGTGCGCGCATCCGGCGACGCCTAACGCTGCGGCGACGCCCACGCCGATCAGAACTCGGCTCATGGCGACCTCGTGTGCGATCGTGAGTTGGACATCGCGGGCGCCTAACGCTGCGCCCCGCCGCATCCGCTCGAAGCGGACGGGGCGGGGCGCCGGCACCCGCAAAGTACACTACGGGCGAGGGGTCAGCTGAGTTTCCTGAGCTCGACGCTGCCGTTCACGGTGTGGAATTCGATGTGGCGTCCGCCTGCGCCGATTTTCGCGTGGAGATGGTGGCGCGGGTTGATGGTCCCGCTGATGGTGAGCGGGAAGTCGGACGTGAGCGAACCGTTTACCGTCTGCATGTCGATGTCCGCGTTGAGACCGGCCGGCAACTCGGCGGTGATCGAGCCGTTGACCGTGTTGTAGGTCAGATCGCCATCGCCAGTCAAAGCATCCATGCGGACGCGCACATCGCCGTTCACGGTGCTGGCGTCGACCGGACCGGAGGTGGTGGAGGCTTCGACCGAGCCGTTCACGGTGTGCACCTTCACGGGGGCGGTGGCGCCGGCGACGCTCACGTCCCCGTTCACCGTTCCGGCATTCATCCGTACGCCCTTGGGCAGCTTCACGGTGAAGTGGACCGACACGTGGTCTTCGTGGCCGTGATCGCTGTGAGAGTGGTAGCCCTCGTCGTCACAGGTGTCGCCTTCGTTCCAGAGCGCGCAGATGGTGACGTTGCTGCCGTCCTTCGTGACGACGAAGTGGACGCGCTTGGCGTCGGCGTCGCCATGATACTCCTTGGTGGCGTGCACCGAGGCCTGATCGCCCGACGCGGCTTCGACATCGACGGCGCCGTTCAAGTTGCGCACGGTGAGCCAGCTACCCGCCGGGATGCTGCCCGACCAGTCGAACGTGTCGCCGTTCTGCGTCTCCGCGTTCTGCGCAACGGCCGGCGTTGCGAGCGCCACGACGGCCGCCAGAGCAAGCGTGCTGCGAAGGATGGTTCGCATCGTTAGTCCTCGTCGTGGGAAGAGTGGCCGGGCCGTTCGACTGTGATGTCGCCGCTGAACGTTTCGGCAGTGACCCGGGCGCCGCCGCCGTTGATGGAGAATTCCATGTGCTTCTGTCCGACCTCGGAGCCGGGCTGCAGCGTCATGGGGTAGTCGCTCTGCACGTCGCCGCTGAATGTGTTGACGTCGAACGTGACGCCTGTGGACGGTACGGCGAGCACGATGTCGCCCGAGTGCGAGTGGAATTCGTAGCGGCCCGCGCGATCGACGGTTCCGCCGAATCGCGTGTCACCGCTCACCGTTTGCGTACGGACAAACGACGACTTTGTTGCGCCGAGGACGATTTCTCCGCTGGTGGACTGGGCATCGATGTCGCCGGTGACGTCGTTCGCGGTGAGATCGCCGCTCACGGTGCTTGCACGCAGGCCGCGGCCCACGTGCATGGCCTTCAACGTTCCGGACACCGATTCAATCGTCGCGCGGCCCGTCACGTTGGAGATGGTGACGTCGCCACTCACCGAGCGCGATTCGACATCGCTGCCGCCATCGCTGGTGATGTCGGCCGAGACGCTGTGGTTCACGAGTCGCGCGCCGGCGGGGATGGTGACCTCGTACTGCGTGTCGCCCATGTTCCCGCGGTCCGATCTCACCGACAAGCTCACTCGGCTCCCTGACGCATCGAACTGGAGAATGCCGCCATCGCTCGTGGCGTGGATGCGAACCTGGTCGCGATTCCAGCTGGTGACTTTGATCTCGCCGGAGATAAGCGAGAGCTCTACGACGCCACCGCTCGACAGCGCGACGGTGGTATCGATGCGGGACGAGACATCATCGTCGTCGTCCCGGTGGTGACGTTGCGCCGGCAGCAGCGCCGGGGTGGCCGCCATCACCGCGGCCAGGCAGAGGATGCTAAACACTCGGGCACTCATTGCGGGCCTCACGTGCGAACAGGAAGTAAGGCAACAGTGCGAAGCAGGGCGATCTTTTGGTTCAGTGCGTCGTTCAACTGGTTGTGTAAAAAGCCGCTGTTGGGATCGCGAGCCAGGGCCGCGCGGCTCTGCTCGATGGCCTGGTCGATGATCCGGAGGTTTTTCTCGATCACGGCGACGGTGCCCGTGTCGAGCTGCGAGCGCCGCGCGCGCACGATCGAATCGAGCTCCGCGATCTCGCTTGCATAGATCTGCTGGACCGGGACTGCGTTAGGCTTGGTTCCGCGGACGTTCTGCACACGCGGCGCGGGTGCCGGGATCGACGGCAGCGAGTCGGCGGGCTTCACCATGGAGCTGTCCGTGCCGTTGGTCGCGAGTGTGGCCGGTTTCGCGGGGCCGGTGCGCGTTGCGATGAGCGTGACACTTACGGTCGCGGCGATGAGCAGGGCAGCGGCCGCGGCGAGCGGCGCCGGCGCGAGATACCATGGCCTAACGAAAGGACGTTCGGCGGTGCGGCGGCCGGCGACGGGGAGCGTGACTACCGGAGCAGCGATGCGATCCACGATGCCGGGCCACAGGTCGCGCGAGGGCTCGAGATCGGGGAGCGCCGCGGCTGCGGTCGTGACCGCCGAGACATCGGCCAACAGGGCGCGGCATCGGTCGCAGCTGGTGGCGTGCGATTCGAGTGCAGCGCGCGCAGTCGGATCGAGCATGTTCTCCAGGTAGTCGGAGAGCGCCGCGTCGAGCTGATCACAGGTGAAGAGTGTGTCGGTCATCGGTTCAATGCCTCGCGCAACAGGAGTCGGGCGCGATGGAGCTGCGCCTTACTGCCGCCTGCGGTGACGCCGAGCATCTCGGCGATTTCCTCGTGTCGATAGCCTTCTACGTCGTGCAACACGAACACGCGTCGTGCGCCGGGAGGCAGTAACGCAATCGCTGCCTCGAGATCCATCCGATCGGCGTGCGATGGCGGCGCGCTTGCGCCGTACGACGCTTCGGCATCCTCGTCGTCATCGCCTTGCGCGGCGCGCGATCGCTCGCGGCCCTGCGTTTTCCGATCGTTCAACACCACGTTGACGGCCAGCCGGTGCAACCACGTGCTGAACGCGCTTTCGCCGCGGAACAGCGGGAGTTTCTCCCACGCCCGGACGAACACGTCCTGCGTCAACTCTTCCGCTCGTGCGCGATCGCCGGACATGCGGACGCAGATGGAAAACACCCGCTGCATGTTGGCGCGGTACACGCGCTCGAAGGCTTGCCGGTCGCCAGCCGCAGCTTGCGCTACGTCGGAAGGCGGCTCGTCACTCGGAATCGTTGCGACCACGTCCATCGTGGCTGTCAGCATTCAGTGTGCACCCTGGTGCCGTCGCTGAATCAGATGGCGCATTCAGTCGAAAGGTTTGAACGGTCACGGGTGCGAAGCTGCCGGGATGGCAGCGGTTAGCTCTTCGATGAGGGGCGGGAGGTCGCGGATGTCGGCGATGAGGCGGTTGGGCCGCGCGTCCTCGAGTGTTTGACGCGTGAACGGTCCCCAGAGAGCAGCGACCGTGAACACGCCAGCGGCTTTGCCGGCGGCGATGTCGTGGGGCGAGTCGCCCACGAAAATGGCATCGCCCGGTGTGCGGCGCAGTTGCGCGAGCGCGTGCAGCACGGGCTCGGGGTTGGGCTTGTGCAAGGTGGTGGAATCGAGGCCCACGACTTGAGCCAGAAGCGCATCGATGCCCATGAGGCGGAGCGCACGCTTGGCGGCCTCGGTGGCTTTGCTGGTGACGAGCGCCATGTCGTGTCCGCGATCGTGAAGAAGCGACAGCGTTTCGCGTGCGCCCTCGAACTCGCGGAGCAGCGCGTCGTGGTGCTGGTTCTGCCAGTCGCGGTACGTGACGGTCATCGGCTCGATGAGAGCCTCGTCGGCGACGAGCGCGCGAATCTGCGACGAAAGCGGCGTTCCCATGCCGGCGATCCAAACCTGATCGGGCGGCACCGAGCCCAAGTGCGTGTTGAACGTGTGGCGAAAGGCGCCGAGGATGAGCTCGACGGAGTCGGCGAGGGTGCCATCGAGATCGAACAGGATGGCGAGCGGAGCGCGTGACGGCATGGCCGCAATTTAGGGGGATCTGTCGAGTGCGGCTAAGCGATCCGGCTTGCGTGCGGTTCGTCATTGGATGCCGATCAGCAGGGCTGCGAGCGTGGGCGCGCACCGGTCGCATTGTCGTGTGCGTTCTTGCACATCGGCGAAGGTACTCAGTGCGCGGAGCCACGCTTCGTCCGGAAGGGAGGCGGTGGCGAGGTCATCGAGCACTCGTTCCGCGCCGATACCAAATGGCAAGGTGATCGCCCTGCGCGCTCGTGCGGCGAGCGGGGCGAGCGTTGGTCGCAGGTGGTGTGGGGTGCGGGCGGTGATGGACACGATGCGGCGCATTGCGTGGCGGCGACCGGGCGCGTGCAAGGGTAGCGCGCCGCCCGTCGCGGCGACGGCGGTACGGCGGGCGATCCAGCGCTCGGAGAGAGCGAGGGCGCTCGCGACCGCGTCGTTAGGCGGGTCGGGCGAGGGATCGGGCGGGCGGTGTTCGGTGCTGAGTAACGCGGCAACCTGGAGGACGAGCCCAGTGTCATCGGTGAAGGGGCGGTTGTCGATGCTGGCGGCGAGCGAAGTGCCGGAGTCGGCATTGCGAAACGCGGCGAGCGCGCATGGCCGCGGGGTGTGCTCGACGGCAACGAGCGGCGTTTGGGCGTCCGGAGTGCGAGCGTCATCGAGGCGCCAGGACGCGACCATCTGTCGCAGCGCTTCGTGCTGCCGCGCGGCCGATGGGGAGTCGACAGGCGCCGCCGTGGGCAGGATAGTCCCGGCGATGCCGACCGCGCGGTTTGCCGCGCGCAGTTTGGCGTGCAGTCGCTCTTCAACGCGCAGCAGCGCTTCAGCGGCGGCGGGCGGTGAAAGGGCGTAGACCGCGACGCGATGGTGAGTAGAACCGATGCGCCGTGCGCGGCCGACGCGTTGCTCCATGCGCGCCGGTGTCCAGGGGAGGTCGAGGTGGATGACCACCGAGGCGTCCTGGAGGTTGACGCCTTCGCTGAGCAGGTCGGTGGCGAGGAGGAAGTCGATGTGTTCGATGTCGCGCGGCGGCGCCGCGATCATTGCTTGCGGTGCGAAGCGCGCGAGAATCTCGCCGCGGGTAGCGGGGCCGCTGGTGAGCTGGCCACCGCGCGCGGTGAGGGCGGCGGCAGCCGATCGATCGGGTAGGCGGGAGAACATCGTGCGCACTGTGTCTGCGAACTGAGAAAACGCAACGATTTTCTCCCGGCGGTGCGCAATGCGGAGATCATGGAGGCGTTGCGCGCGTTCGATGTCCGTCCAGACGCTGGCGAGCGCCCGCGTGCGCAGCGCGGCAACGGCGGCGGTGTGGCGGTTGACGACCTCGCGCAGCGACGCCGTTAGGCAACTCTCTTGCTCGAAGAGTTGGGGGAACGCCAACTGGACAGCGTCGTCGCCGCAGATCCAGGCGCCGAGTGTAGCGCGGGACGGGTATCGGCCGGTGGCGAGGGTGGCGTCGAGAGCTGTGGCGATGGCCAACCTGCGGTCGAGGGCGCGCAGAAGCGCACCGTGACTCGATGCCCATTGTCGAGCGAGTCCCCAGTGGACGAGTGCACCGCCGTCGTCGCCATCGCGAGGCGGGAGCGGTGGTGGCAGCGACGTGATCTGTTCAAGCAGTTCCTGATCGTCGCCGACAGGAATCCAGACCGGTGGGAGCAGCGCAGGCAGCGCGGTATCGGCGACATCGGCGCGTTCGCGGCGAATGATGCAAGCGGTGCGTTGGGCGTCGCCGAGTTGCCAGGCGCCGGCGCCGAGGAAAAGGGCGAGCAGTGCCGCGAGGTCGTCGGCGTGGTTGTGGATTGGGGTGGCGGAGAGGAGGAGGACGGGTGTGCGTGCGGTGAGGGCGGCGATGCGGGTGTAGCGTTTGGTGGCCGGATTGCGCGCGTGATGTGCTTCGTCGAGCACCACCAGGTCGAATGCTCCGTTAGGCAACGAGCCGCGACTGAGCGCGTCGTACGACACAACCTCGGCGCTGGCGCCGCCGCGGTCGAGCGCATCGCGCCATATGTCGCGGAGTGCGGCTGGAGCGACCACGAGTGCGTGGCGTGCGTCGCGGATGAGCGCTATGGCGACGAAGGTCTTGCCCAGGCCGACTTCGTCGGCCAGCAGGGCGCCCCCGTACTGGGAGATGGCGTGTCGAACGCGATCGACGGCGGATTGTTGGTGTGGCCGCAGAGCGATGCGTCCCACGGTCGTGACGGGCGCCGAGTGGTGGTCGCTCAGCCACAGCTTCGCGATGAGGGCGCGGACGTGCGCGGGGTGGGCGTTCAGCGTGACGTCCATTGTAGTAGCGGCTCGATGTCGGAGCGGCGGAGGTGGTAGGCGCGGAGGGTGGCCTCGAGGAGACTGTCGCTGTCCGGTTCGCCACCGTGTTGGGCGCGTTGGGCGAGTGGGGCGAGGATGTCCCGGGCGTGTGACCAGGCGCGCGGCGTGGGCAGCAGTGCGATGGTCCACGCGAGGAACCGTCGGTATCCTCCGCGTGCGGGCTCCGCGATGAGGGCGAGCCATGCGGCGATGAGAGGTGAATTGAGCAGTGCGGCGAGCGTGTGGGCATCGCGCGGGTCGCGGCACGGCAGCACATAGCAGCTATTGAGGGCGACCGTCTTGTCGTTAGGCGAGAGCACGAGTGCACGAGGCGTGCGGCCGACGTCGGCCCACACGACGCGGGCGAGCTCGCTGGCGGCGCCGCCCGTGCGGAAAAGCGACCACCATGGACCATGAGACCTCGCATCCGCTCGGCGCCCGAGTGCCGAGCGCCATTTGGCGAGCCAGGTGTGGGCGAGCGGCGGCAGGGTGCGAAGTGGAGCGCCGCGGGCGTCGTGCGTCCACAGTATCCACTCGTCTCTTCCGTTAGGCTCCGCTCGCCACGCGGCCATGGCGTCGCCGCGCAGAAGTGGGCGGAGCAGCGATCGTTCGACGCGTCCTGTGCGCTGTCCGTCGTTGATCGTGGCAATGGATGAGTCCCCGTTGGTGCAGCGGACGATGAACGCTTCGTTGAGCCCACATTTGACGCCAAGTTGCGGGGGGCCGAGTGGGCTGTGGAGGAGTGGGACGCCGGCGTTGGCGAGGAGGTCGAACGCATCGCGCACAGACGGTGGGGCGAGGAGCCAGGGGCTGGCCGGGTCCTCGTCGAGCGTGAGGCGACGCCGCGGCATGCACCAGTGTGTGGTGCGGTTAGGCCGATGGACGGTGGTGTGGATGTCGCGGTCGACGAATTCGTCGGCGGCGCCGAGGAAATCGCTGGGTGCGATGCTGTCTCGTCGTGTGGCGACGAGGAGCGACGGGTACACCGCGGCATCGAACAGGCGTGGTGCTTCGGTCCAGTCCTCGAGGGACACGACGTGCGCGTGGTGGTGCAATTGGGCGCGGAGGCCGCCGCCGGCGAGGGCGCGCCAGAGCTTGGACGGCAGGAGAAGCGCGAGTGTGCCGCCGGGCTGGAGCAGAGAGAGTGCGCGTTCGGCGAACAGCGCAGCCAGGTCGACCTGTGCAGCGAATCCCATCGTGGCGCGGGCGGCCGAGGCGCCGCGGGACCAGGGGGCGTTACGATAGCATGCGAAGCGTCGGCGCAATTCGAGGCGCGTGTTTGCCGGGATGCGGTGGAGGCGGACCCAGGGAGGGTTGCCGAGTATGGTGGTGAAGCCGCCGGCGCGAGCGACGTCGGGGAAGTGGGTGATCCAGGCGAAGGGGAGTGCGCCGCCATCGCGCACGTCGCGGAGCGCGGCGGTGAGCGATCGACTGCGTTCGCGTTCGATGGCGAGTCGTTGTCTAGCGACGGACGCCGGAGTTGAGCGAGTGCCGAAGAGGTCGCGTCCGCGGAGGGCCGAGAGGATGTCGCGTCGTCGAGCCGAAGATGCGGCGAGGTGTCGCTCGAGGTGGGCGACGACGAGCGTGCGTTCAGCGCGATCGAGTGCGCGTTGGAGCGTATGTTTGCGGCGTCCGCTGGAGCGCGCGTAGCGTTCGCGGAGTTGGGCGAGGCGCGAGCTGCCGCGGGGCGGCGTGCTAACAATTGGATCGAAGGCGTCGCCGGCGAGGGAGTCGCCGATGCGAATGTGGCGATCCAGATTGGGGAGTGGCGGAACGAGCATGGGGTCGCGAGCGTCGCAGTCGATGACGACGGAGAGCCAGAGGCGGAGCTCGCAGAGCCAGACGGCCGTCGGATTGATGTCGACGCCGAAGATCGATTTGGTGAGCATGTCGCGCCGGAGCTGCCACACTGGGCGGGGGTCTCCGAGTTGGGAGCGGAGTGAGGCGAGCTGCTCGAGGATATGGACGAGGAACGCGCCGCTGCCGCAGGCCGGGTCGAGGATGGTGATGTGGTCGCAGCGATCGCGGAGGCGGCGGGCGTCTTTTTCGTTAGGCAACTGCCCATCGAGCGCCGCCAGGGCCGTCTCGGGCGAGACGGTTTCGACCGTGAGGGCCTGGGCGAGTGCGGCGCGACTTACGGAGGCGACGAGGCGGCGCGGCGTGTAGAACGCTCCCGAGGCGCGCCGATTGTTTGCCTCCATGAGCGATTCGAAGGCTTTGCCCAGCATTTCGGGATCGACCGCGGCTTCGGACCACGTGGCGGATTCTTCGCGCGGTGAGAAGCGGTATCTGGACAGCAATTCTCCGAAAACGGCGCCGAGGATGTCGTCGGGGAATCGGAGGTTAGGGCGGCGGCGTTCGAGGGGAGTGCGAGCGAAGAGGCCGCCGTTGAGGAATGGAATGCGACCGAATGCGCGGGCCGCGGCGGCGCGTGCGCGGGGCGGGGTGTTGAGGGTACCGAAGAAGAGTGGGAGGAGGATGCGGCGGTGGTAGTCGCCGTTGCGTTGCATGCATCGGGTGAAGGTGTTGTAGAGGAATCGACGGTCGTGGTCGAGCCAGCCTTTGGTTTGGATGAAGCTGAGGAAGAGGAGGCGGGAGACGTAGAGCAGGGCGAGGTCGGCGCGTTCCGAAGGTGGGACGCGAGTGGATGTGGGGCCGAAGGTGGCGGCGTTCGCGAGGTTGGCGACGACTTGCTCGAGGGTGCGATAGAACCGGCGTGTGAGGGCATCGCGGCCCAACGTATCGAGCCAAGCGGCGTGTGTGAGGATATCGGAGTCCGAGGCAGCGGCGGCGAGCGCAGCAACTGTTTCTGCATCACTTGGGACGACGTGGGTGCGATCGACGTGTAGCGCGACGATGCGTGGTTTCGATCGATCGGCGGACCATGTAGCGATTGTGAGCTCGCATCCATTGTATTGCGTGGCGATGAGGAGCCAGAGCAACTGTGGCGCGTGGGCGGTGCATTGTTGGGCGACGGCGGTGGCGACCGAGCGGAGGGCTGTATCGCGTTCGCATTCGAGGAGAATGGCGCGGAGGGCGCCTGTTCCTGTTGCGACGCGGGCGGAGCGAACGACCGGCGGGGAGGGGGCGCCGAGGGTAGCCTGGGTATCGGCATCGAGCCGAACGGTGTTGGAGAAGCCGAGTTCGGAGGCGAGGGCCGAGAGGGCGGCGTCGGAGCTGGTGGCGGCTAAGAGGGCCGCGAAGGATTCGAGGGAGCGCACGCCGCGAACGTAGCGGGGGCGGTTGTGGGGAGTGGGTGCGAAATCATGCGGGTCGGTACAAAGGATTGCGGGCGAGCTTGGGACTGCGGCGCGCGCGACGTCAGAGGAGCAGCGCGCTTGCGCGGGGGCGTACCATTCCCAAGTTAGGGGAGCGAAAATCGTGGCGCGTTGGGCGCCGTGTGGTGCGTCCCGAAACGGGAGATGCGATGCGACAGGTGATGAGTGCGTTGTGCGGCGTGTGCGCGATGGCGTCTCTCGTGCACGCACAGGATTCGTTAGGCAACCATCGGTTCGCGTTGCGCGACATTTTCGATCTGCAGTGGGCGGCGGATCCGCAAATTTCGCCGGATGGCCGGCAGATCGTGTACGAGCGGTCGCGGTACGACATCATGAAGGATCGGGAGCGTTCGATCTTGTGGCTCGTGAGTGCGGATGGTGGAGAGCAGCGTCCGTTGACGAGCGGCGGGGATCGGAACGAAGGTTCGGCGCGATGGTCGCCGGACGGCGGGCGCATTGCGTATGTGTCGAACGCCGAGGGCTCGAGCGAAATTCACGTGCGGTGGTTGGCGTCGGGGGTGGACGGTGTGATCACGCACGTGGAGCACGGTCCCTCGTCGCTGGCGTGGTCGCCGGACGGAAAGTGGATTGCGTTCATGATGTTCGTACCCGAGGCGCCGAAGTCGTTAGTCACGTTGCCGGCGAAGCCCGACGGGGCAGATTGGGGGCCGCCGGCGCGGTACACGGAATCGTTAGTCTATCGGCGGGATGGCAGCGGCGACGTGCCGTCGGGGCACGCGCACATTTTCGTGGTGCGTGCCGATGGCGGGGCGCCACGCCAGTTGACGAACGGACCGTTCAACGATGGTTCGCCGGAGTGGGCGCCGGACGGGAAGACGATTTACTTCTCCGCGAACCGGCATCCGGATGGGGACTACACGCCGTTGAATACCGAGGTGTATGCGGTCGCGGTGGCGGGCGGCGACGTGCGCGAGCTCACGACGCGCGACGGTCCCGACAATTCGCCGGCGATATCGCCGGACGGGCGGATGATCGCCTACACGGGGTTCGACGACCACCGGCAGGGTTATCAAGTGACGCACCTGTACGTGATGAACGCGGACGGGTCGTCGCCGCGCGAGGTGACGCCTAACTTCGACCGCGATCTGTTCGCGCCGTCGTGGGCGGCGGACGGCCGCGGGATCTATGCGATGTACGACGATCAGGGCGACACGAAGGTCGGGCTCGTGACGTTGGACGGGAAGGTGACGCCCGTCGTGTCGCACGTTGGCGGGTTGGACATCGGGCGTCCGTATCCGGGCGGGTCGTACTCGACGTCGCGTGCGGGGCGGATCGCATTCACGGAGTCGGAGCCGGATCATCCGGCCGACGTGGCGGCGACGGGTGTCCGCGCGGGTTCGGCGGCGGTTCGTCTCACGCGTCTCAACGATGGATTGTTCGGACCGGGCGGCAAGACGTTAGGCGCGGTGCAGGAGATTCACGTCAAGTCGTCGTTCGACCAGCGGGATGTGGAAGGGTGGGTGATCACGCCGCCGGGATTCGACGCGACGCGAAAGTATCCGTTGATTCTCGAGATTCACGGCGGGCCGTATCTCGACTATGGCGATCGGTGGTCGGCGGAATTGCAGCAGTACGCGGCGGCCGGTTATGTCGTGTTGTATATGAATCCGCGCGGCAGCACGAGTTACGGCGAAACGTTCGGCAATCTCATCAATCATGATTATCCGAACCACGACTACGATGATTTGATGTCGGGCGTGGACGCGGTGATCGCGAAGGGGTACGTCGATCCCGACAACTTGTACGTGACGGGCGGCAGCGGCGGCGGGGTGTTGACGGCGTGGATCGTCGGGCACACGCACCGGTTCCGGGCGGCGGTGGTGCAGAAGCCGGTGATCAACTGGTACAGCTGGGTGCTGACGGCGGACATGTCGGAGTTTGGCCTAACGTACTGGTTCACAGGCGCGCCGTGGACGCAGGCCGACACGTACATGAAATATTCGCCGATCACGTACGTCGGGAACGTGACGACGCCGACGATGATGATCACGGGGGACGTCGACTACCGGACGCCGAGCTCGGAGGCCGAGCAATTTTACGCCGCGTTGAAATTGCGGAAGGTGCCGGCGGCGCTGGTGCGCGTGCCTAACGCGTCGCACGAAATTTCGGCGACGCCGAGCCACATGATGGTCAAGATTGCGTACGTGCTGGCGTGGTTCAAGAAATGGCAGGGGACCGGCGCGCAGAACGCCGTGGGTCAGCAATAGACCCGGATGTGGAACGCCCCCGCATACCTGTCGGCACAGGTACCGGGGGCGCCCCCACTCGGAGGAAGTAGAAGCCCGAAGGCTTCAATCATAAGACGAACGCGCTCCGAAAAAGGTTTCCTTCCGCTGTTTATTAGCCCGAGACGTACTCGCGGCCCCGCCACTCCACTCGCCGGCCGCGAATGACGGCTCGCACGATGATGTAGCCCAGGATCAAGGAACCCAGCGGGAAGATCGCGGCGAATCGCAGCGCCCGGGACGGACCGAGGACGGGCGCGCGCACGTAAACCTGTGCCCACCAGAGTATTGTCGCGGCCGTCGTGATGATGGACCACACGAGCCACGCGTCGGACACGAGGCCGAACGCAGCCAGGATCAGGACGACAATGGGCGCAAGGCTCGCGACAGGACCCGCCAGCAAGACAAGCGGTAAGAGCGCGCGGCCCGTGGATCCGAACGGCGCGGCGCGCACACCGCCGGCGTAGATGTTCTTCATCCAGCCGCGAACGAGCGTACCGAACGAGGTGTACATGCGCGTCGACAAGTAGCGGCGGCCGTCGACGAGCTCGGTACGCTTTCCGTGCTCGAAGAGTCGCTGCGCAAGCGCCAGGTCTTCGGCAACCTGATCGCGAACCGCAGCGTGGCCGCCAACTTCGTCGTACGCGGCGCGCGTGAGGAGCATGTACTGGCCGTTCGCGAGCTTGTCGATCACGTGCGGCGATTGATTCACTTCGCGGGCGCCGCCAAAGCGCATCGAGAGCATCGCGAACACCTGCGGCTGAATCAGCCGCTCCCAAAACGTGAGCATCACCTGCCGTCCCAGGACACTCACGAAGTCCAGATTGCGGCTGCGCAATCTGTGCACCGACCGATGCATCAAGTCGCGTCCATGACGCGTGTCGGCGTCGGTGAAGCACAAGATGTCGCCGGACGCTCGATCGGCGCCGCGGTCGCACGCCCACTGTTTGCCGAACCATCCGTCGGGCAAGGGCGGCGCCTCGAGCGCGGTCACGCGATGGTCGAAACCAGCCATCACGCGCGCGATTGCGAGCGTATCGTCCACCGAGTGATCGTCGACCACGATAACTTCGAACGCCGGATAGCGTGACGACAAAATCGATTGCACGCACGCGGCGATGTTCGCACCTTCGTTGCGGGCTGGAACGATGACGGAAACTTTGGGGGCGTCGATTTTATCGGGTGGCGACTCGTGGTCGAGCGATGGGTCGCCCCGCGCCCGCCAGAGGGCGATGAGGGGGATGACGATCCACGGCGTTGCGGCGACGAGCGCAAACGTCAACACGAGGGCGCGGCGAAAGTGTCTCGCTTGGCTATCGTCACCAGGCGAAAGGTAGCGGACAATTTTGTGGCCGGGGAAGGCCGCTCGCTAACTTTCAGGGGTGGCGTGCCGTGCAGCACATGCGCGTCAACCATACAATACGATCGAGACGGCGGAGTGAGATGGCTGAGCCAGCGCAAAATTCGGGACACGGATTTCGAGAGGTGGCGGCGTCGGCCGTGATCGAGATGAAGCGACGCGGCGACGACGTGACGTTCGTCGACGTGCGCGACCAGCACGAATGGAACCTGTTCCGCATCGGCGGGGCCGTGCACATTCCATTGGCCCGCGTGCGCGACGAGGCGCCGCGGCGACTCCAGCCGGACGGCACGATTCTGCTCTATTGCGCCCGCGGTGGCCGCGCGGCTACGGCCGCGGCGACGCTCGCCGAGCTCGGTTTCGCAAACGTGTTGTCGCTCGAGGGCGGGCTCATGGCGTGGGTGAACGCGGGCGGGGCGCTCGAGGAGTAGCTGCCGGTGGGGGCCAATTTTCCGTTAGGCAATCACGACGCCGGCCCCGTGATGGCCAGCCCGCTCGTCGGCCGGCTCGTCGAGCGGTTGCGTGCTCGGTCGGCGAAGGCCATCGACGTCGGAACCGGCGGGCGGCGCGCGGCAGTCGCGCTGGTGCTCAGGGCGCGCGCCCTCGGGGACGTGGAGCTGCTCATGATCAAGCGCGCCACCTACGCGGGGGATCCGTGGAGCGGGCACTTCGCGCTGCCCGGAGGACGACAGGAATCGGGCGAGACGATCGAGCAAACGGTCATTCGCGAAACCTTCGAAGAAACCGCCCTCGATCTCTCCGCTCGCGACGCGATACTGGGCCGCCTCGACGACGTACAGCCACGAACGATCGCGTTGCCCCCACTCGTGATCACGCCGTTCGTCGGCGTCGTGGGCGGTGACGGATCGCTGACGCTCAGCGACGAAGTTGCGGACGCGTTCTGGATCCCGGTGGATGCCCTGCGGGCGCCGGATGCGACCCGCGAGGTGGTGCTCGAGCTCACCGGCGGTCCTCGGCGCGTGCCGACGTTTCAGCACGACGGACGTACGATTTGGGGCCTAACGGAGCGCATTCTTCGGCAGTTTCTGGCGCTCACAGCCAGCGAGTGAACCGGCCATGTATACGCGCATTCTGGTCCCGCTCGAGAACTCGCCGTACGACGAGGCGATCCTGGATCACGTCCGGAACCTGGCGCGCCTCTGCAACGCGTCCGTCATTCTCATCCACGTCGCCGACGGTTGGGCCGCGCGCAACCTGCGGCAGTTGGACCTGCGCGAGAGCGAAGAAATGCGCGCCGATCGCGAGTACCTGAGCCGCATCGCCGCGCAGCTCCAGGCCGACGGACTGGATGCGGACGCCGTTCTGGCCAACGGCGACCCAGCCCGCGAGATCGCCGACGCGGCGGCCCGCGAGCGCTGCGACCTCATCGCCATGTCCACACACGGCCACCGCTTCTTCTCCGACCTCATCTACGGCAGCGTCGCCGACGGCGTGCGCCACAAGTCGGACGTGCCGGTGCTGCTCGTGCGCGGCTCGAAGGTGCATCGGTCCACGCCTCCCTCGAGCCCCGCGGCACCGCCGGCCTCTTGACACCGCCCTCGAGCGCATGGCGAATTTTACGTCATGCCCTCCGCGGTGCGCTTCGGAACGCAAGGCTGGAACTACGATGCCTGGGTGGGACCGTTCTATCCGCCCGACACGCGCGCCACCGACTTTCTCGCGGTATACGCGCGCGCGTTCGACACCGTCGAAATCGATTCGACGTTCTACGCGCTGCCGCCCGAGCGCACCGTGCAAAGTTGGGCGGAGCGCACGCCTGGGCATTTCACGTTCGCGGTCAAACTCCCACAGGAAATTACGCACGAGCGCCGGCTGCGAGATTGTGCCGATCTCACCGCCCAATTCTTCGAGCGCGTCGGCGCACTCGGCTCCAAGCTCGGCCCCGTGCTGGTTCAGCTGGGTCCCGAGTTCGGACCGTCCGAGCTGCCGGCGCTCGCATCGTTTCTTCCGACGCTCCCGCGCGAAGCGCAGGTGGCCATCGAATTCAGGCAGCGCGCGTGGATTCACGAAGGCGTACTCGCGCTGCTCGCCGAGCATCACGTCGCGCTCGCGCTGACCGACGCTCGATGGATTCCCCGCCGCACAATGCTTGCACTGGCCGAACAACCGACCGCAAATTTTGCGTACATCAGGTGGATGGGACCGGACCGCGACATCGTGGATTATTCGCGCATTCAGGCCGACCGCACGCGCGAGCTCGAGGCGTGGGCGGACGCGCTGCTCATGCTCGCGCAGAAGGTGACGGCTGTGTACGGCTACGCCAACAACCACTTCGCCGGACACAGCCCCGCTACGGCCCGCCAGCTGCAACGGCTCCTCGGCCAGCACCCGGTGGACCCGAGCGAGTTGGGCGAGCAGATGTCCCTCTTTTGATGCCTAACGGTAGGCATACGCGGCGGCGCGCGACATGAATCGCCGGACGCTGGTCGGGTGCGTCGTCGCGGCGGGCGCGGCGGCGTTGTTCGCGCGGTTGGGCGTGTGGCAGTTGCACCGGCTCGGCGAGCGGCGCGCGTTCAACGCGCAGTTCGAGCAACGGCTCGCGGCGTTACCGGCGCCGCTCGACAGCATTCCCGGCGATACCGCGCTCGCCAAGTATCGGCGCGTTCGTGTGCACGGGACGTTCGACTACGATCACCAGTTTGTGATCACGGGCCGGTCGCGTCAGGGAGCGCCGGGCGTCTTTATCATCACGCCGCTCCGGCCGGACAGCGGGGGGCGCGCCGTACTCGTGAATCGCGGCTGGGTCTATTCGCCCGACGCGTCATCGATCAATTCGTCGCTCTGGCTCGAGCCCGAACGGACTACTGTGGAGGGATTCATCGAGCCGCTCCCCGCGCGCACGAGCGGTGGCTCGCAATCCGCGAGCAATCCGCGTGCATGGCGCGAGCTGGACTACGCGCGCGCGACCGCCGAGCTGCCGTATCCGATCGCGCCCTACACCATCATCGACTTGGCAATCGGACCGCGTCCCGTCGGCGCACCTACTCGGATGGATCTGCCGGAAATGGACGACGGTCCACACCTGAGCTACGCGATCCAGTGGTTCACATTCGCGGCGATCGCATTGTATGGCGCCGTGTATCTCCTGTGGCTGGATCATCGTGCATCAGGGTGAAACGCACCGGCTGATTGTCCGCGCTCTGCGACAGCGTGTATTTTTCGAGTGTGCGGCGCGCGAGCGTCGCCCCCGCTCACGCGGGCGACAACCGACGAGGGTGATCTCGCATGGCAGACACCAAACACGGACTGGCCTCCGAGCAGGAAGCCCGCGACGTTGCCGAAGCCGCGCGCGAGGACGAGTGGTCCCAGCCCAGTTTCCTTCAAGAGCTCTTCCTCGGCCGCTTTCGGCCCGAGATCATCCATCCGTATCCGGCCGACGACCCGGAGGAGACGGCGCGCGCCAAGCCGTTCTTCGATGCCTTACGGAGCTACCTCGAGCGATATCCGTCCGACGATATCGATCGCACGGGTGAGATCCCCGAGCCGCTCGTGCAGGAGCTGCGCGAGATGGGCGCGTTCGGTATCAAGATTCCGCGCGAGTACGGCGGACTCGGGCTCTCGCAAACGAGCTACATCCGCGCGATGGGCATGGTCACATCGCGCGATGGGTCGCTCACCGCGCTGCTGTCCGCGCACCAATCGATCGGGTTGCCGCAACCGCTCAAGCTGTTCGGCACCGAGGCGCAGAAAAAGAAATACTTCCCGCGCCTGGCCAAGGGCGCGATCTCCGCGTTCGCGCTAACGGAAGTCGACGCCGGCAGCGACCCGGCCAACATGCGCACGTCCGCGGAGCCTACTGAAGACGGATCGGCATTCATCCTCAACGGCCAGAAGCTGTGGTGCACCAACGGCACGCGCGCGGAGGTCATGCTCGTGATGGCGCGCACGCCCGATGCCCAAGTGCACGGCAAGCCGAAGAAGCAGATCACGGCGTTCATCGTCGAGACCAATTGGCCGGGCGTGGAAGTGGTGCATCGCTGCCGGTTCATGGGACTCAAAGCGATCGAGAACGGCGTCATCCGCTTCACGAACGTGCGCGTGCCGCGCGAGAACATTCTGTGGGAGGAAGGGAAAGGCCTCAAGTTGGCACTCGTCACGCTCAACACCGGCCGCCTAACGCTGCCGGCGAGCGCCGCGTACGCGGCCAAGCAGATGGTGCGCGTGGCGCGCGAATGGTCCAACGAACGCGTGCAGTGGGGACAGCCCATCGGGAAACACGAGGCCGTTGGGCAGAAGATCGCGCGCATGGCCGCGAACACGTTCGCCATGGAGTCGGTGGCCGAGCTCGCGAGCAAGATGGCCGACCGCGGCGGTTACGATATTCGACTCGAGGCCGCGATCGCGAAGATGTGGAACACCGAAGCGGGCTGGCGCATCGTCGATGACACACTGCAGATCCGCGGCGGACGCGGCTACGAGACCGCCGACTCGCAGCGCGCGCGGGGCGAGCGCCCGGTCCCGATCGAGCGCGCGATGCGCGACTTCCGTATCAACCTCATCTTCGAGGGCTCGTCCGAGATCATGCGGTTGTTCATCGCGCGCGAAGCGGTGGACTTTCACTTTCGCACGGCGTTCGATCTCGTGAACCCGAAAGCCACGCGCACACAGCGGATGGCGGCCCTGCGCCGGTCGGCGGGGTTCTACCCGGTGTGGTATACGTCGCGCTGGGTGGGCGGGTTCACGTCGTACGGCGAGTTCGGCCACCTCGCCGGCCACATGCGGTTCATCGAGCGCGCGACCCGAAAGTTAGGCCGATCCATTTTCCACGCGATGGTCAAGCTCGGCCCCAAGCTCGAGAAGCGGCAGATGGTGTTGTTCCGCGCGGTCGACATCGGCGCCGAGCTGTTCGCGATGTCGGCGTCCTGCGTGCGCGCCGCGAAACTTGCCAAAGACGGCGACACGAACGCGATCGACCTCGCGGACGTGTTCTGCCGCGAGGCGCAGCTTCGCATCGCCGAGCACTTCCGCAACCTCTTCGGCCCAACGGACGGGGCGCTGTACCGGTTGTCGCAGCGTGTACTCCAGGGCGAATTCACGTGGCTCGAGAACGGCATCGTGGCCATGGAATCCGAGGAAGAGGAAGCGCATTCGGGCGAGCTGATCGGCGCGGCGCGATAGCGCTCAGAGGAGCGGGAGCCTGCGCTCGTCTCGGATGTCGGTCACGCGATAGCCGGCCACCTCGATCGCTCCGACGATCTGCTCGTGGGTCGCGCGACCATCGTGTTCGATGGTCGCGCGACCCACTTTCACATCGGCGGTAATGATGCCGTCCACGCCGCCCAACGCCGTGTACACGGTGTGGGCGGCGTGGACGGAGAGCATGCCCGCGATGGTGACCGACGTCGTGATGCGCACGCCGCAAGGTACAGTCGGACAAAGCGCGGACGAAGCCGGACAAAACACGGATCGCTCGGCCGCGAGGGACGGCACATCCAG
>DATEKK010000042.1:0-20474 GCA_035277485.1 Gemmatimonadaceae bacterium | reverse complement strand
GCCGGCGTGCGCGTGCACGTACAGCTCACGGAGGTCCAATCGGGGACGCTGCTCTGGACGCACACGGGGCAGTCACCCGTGGGCGATCTCTTTCAGTTACAGGACGAGCTGGCGCAGGGCATCCTCGAGTCGTTGTCGGTGCCGCTCAGCGCGCGCGACCGGTTGCGGCGCTCGGCGGATATACCCGCGAGCAAGGCGGCGTACGACGCGTTCCTGCGCGGCAACCAGTCGAGCGCCGATCGCAAGCGATGGGATGCGGCGCGCGAGTTCTATGAGCGCTGCGTGTCGGAAGACCCGCGATTCGCGCCGGCGTGGGCAAAGTTAGGCAGGATGTATCACGTGCAGACGAAGTACCTCGAGGGCGTGCACGACGGCGGCCTCACGCGCGCCGAGTCGGCGTTTCAGCGGGCGCTTGCGCTCAACCCGGATCTCGCGCTGGCGCACAAACTGTACGCGCAGCTCGAGGCGGACTTGGGCCGCGCGCACGACGCGATGGTGCGGCTCGTGGGCCGTGCCCGGATCGCCGATCCCGAGATCATGGCCGGGCTGGTCACGACGTGCCGGTATTGCGGGTTGCTCGACGCGTCGATCGCGGCGCACGAGCGGGCGCGCCGGTTGGATCCGCGCATCAGCACGAGCGTGATGCACACGTGGTTCATGCAGGGCGACTACGAGCGGCTGGCGGCGTTGCCGGTGGTCGATTTCCCGTACATCGTCCCGGCCGCGCTCATCGCGCTAGGCCGCGGCGAAGACGCACTGCCGGGCCTGTGCGAGGCGGAGCAGAAGATGCCGGAGCGCCGCCGGCATCTGGCGTTGGCGCTTCGGTTGTCGATCGAGGGCCGGTTATCGGAGAGCGTCGAGGAAATTCAGCGCATGTTGTCGCCCGATTTTCGCGATCCCGAGGGACGGTTCTACGTCGCGCGGCACGTCGCGAAGTACGGCGATGCGGACCGAGCGCTCGAGCAGCTCGAGGGCGTCGTGGCGGATGGATTCACGTGCTATCCGGTGCTGCAGCAGGATCCGTGGTTCGACGGCTTGCGCGAGACGCCCGCATTCATGCGGCTCCTCGGGCGATGCGCCGAGCGACACCGGGCAGCCGTGGCGGCGTTCGAGGCGCAGGATGGTTACGCTGCGTTAGGCAGCGCGGCCCGCGCTGCCTAACTGAGTACGCGTGGCACGCCGCGGATGAATCGCGGTTGCTCGAGCTCGCCCACAATGAAATCGGCGAGGTCGGCGCGCGACAGCAGCGGGACGGGTGACATCGTCCGGATGTGCTCGCCCGTCCGGTACCGGCCCGTGTGGGGGCCCGTCGTGAGCTTCGGCGGCCGCACGACAGTCCAGTCGAGCTCACTCTTTCGCACCAGACGTTCCTTGATCTCATGATCGCTGATTTCGTGACGCAACGGAATTGGCGCCACGTACCGCAGAATGAACCCGACCGCGTTACGGCTCTCGCGCACTCCGATGAACGACACGTAGATCAGCCGCCGGACACCGTGCGCTTCCATGGCGCGCACGATGTGCTCTACTCCCGCGACGACATCGGCGTCGTGTTTGAGCGGGGTACCGACACCGAGCGCCGACACGACGGCGTCATGCCCGTTTACTGCAGTCGAGACGGCATTGGCGTCGACCACGCTACCGGTCACGATCGAGACGGAATCGGCTGCATCCCGCATCTTCTCTGGTTGCCGTACAAACGCTGTGACCTGGAACCCGCGCGTCGCCGCCTGCCGAACCACTTCTTGTCCCGTGCGACCCGACGCGCCGAACACGAGTAGACGCATGTCACCCTCTCACCGCGCGTAGTGGTCCGCGCCCAGGAAGTGCAATGAAACGTAGGGGACGTCGCCGACAACCCAACTGTCGTGCGGTTCCGGCGGGATATAGAACAGCTCCCCTGCCCGCAGCTCGATCACCCGGCCATCGCCGAACGCGGCTGTAGCCGTGCCGGCGATGACCAACCCGACGTGTTCGACCGAGCATCGCGTCTGCCCAACCGAGGGCCCGACGTGCTCCGACCACCTCCATCCAGGTTCGTACGTCGCCCGCCCGATGGTCATTCCGCCGATCCGCACGAGCTCGAACCGGCCCTTCACCATCTCGCGCACCTCGTCAGGTTGCTCGAAGCGCTTGAGGATTACGTCTGTTTGCGTCGGCATGGTTGACCCCATTATCGGCCACGGAAAGATAACGACGCGCGACTGGCTGTCCCTTGCGAAACCAAACGGGCTGCCCTACCGTCATGTTGGTATCCCATAGGACGCGCCCGTGGCCGACAAGCTCGAAATCCAACAGGGCACCCTCGCCCTCATGATCCTCAAGACCCTCGATGTGTTAGGCCCGCTGCACGGCTACGGCGTGGCGCGCCGCATCGAGGAAACGAGCAAAGGCCGCCTCACGCTCAACTACGGCACGCTGTATCCCGCGCTCCTCAAGCTCGAGCAGGAGGGATGCATCAAGGCCGAGTGGCGCCAGTCCGAAAACAATCGCCGCGCGAAGTACTACACGCTCACCGCGGTCGGACGCAAACAACTGGCACGCGAGACGCGCGATTGGCACCGCACCTCCGATCTGATCGCGGCGTTTCTCATGCCCCGACGCGAAGGGGAGGCACCATGAGACACGTCCGCGCCTGGCTCGCCCGCCTGGCGGGCGTCTTCAGTGGACATCGCCGCGACGACGATCTCCGCGACGAACTAAATGCGCACCTCGACATGGAGACGGCCGTGTACGTGCGGCGCGGGCTCCCGCCCGACGAAGCGCGGCGGCGCGCGATGATCGCATCGGGCGGTCTCACCATCGCGGCCGAAGCGGTGCGCGCGCAGCGCGGCATCCCGTGGATCGAGAGCGCGGTGTCCGACCTCCGGTACGCGCTCCGGTCGCTGCGGCACAGTCCGGCGTTCACGGCCGTCGTGGTGATCACGCTGGCGTTGGGCATCGGTGCGAACACCGCCATTTTCAGTGTCGTGCGCGGCGTGCTGCTCAAGCCCCTGCCCAACCGGGACGGCGATCGCCTGCTCTACCTGCGCCAATCGATCGACGGCCCGGCCGGACAGGACATCGCGTTTTCCGTGCCCGAGGTGCGCGATTTCCGCGCCGGCGTGCCTGCGTTAGGCGGCATCGCCGAGTTCTCGCCGTGGGCGCTCATCCTGGAGGGCGACCAGTATTCGCCCACGGCGCGCATCCAGGTGGGACTCGTCACCGGCAATTTCTTCGACGTGATGGGACTCCACGCCATCCTCGGCCGCCTCACGAGAGCGAGCGACGACGGGCCCGGCGTGCCGCCGGTGATGGTGCTAACGGAACAGTTCTGGCGCAGCCGGTTCCACGCCGATCCGAACATCGTCGGCAAGCAAGTGCGCCTCGAGGACGGATCGGCCACGGTGATCGGCGTCGTGCAGGCCGCGCCCTACTTTCCGAGCCAGGCCGACGTGCTGCTCAACATGGTCGTGAGCCCGCACCACCTGAGCGCGACCATGGTCCTGGGACGCACGCACCGCATGACGGAAATAGTGGGCCGGCTCGCGCCGGGCGCCACGGTCGACGAAGCGCGCGCGCAGGTCGCGACGGTGTACGCGCGCATGCAGCGCGACGACAAAGAATCCTACGACCCCGGGTCGCACTTTCGCGTGGCGGTGTTGCCGTTCAAGGATGCGATCGGCGAGCGGGCACGCCTCACGCTGTGGCTGCTCATGGGCGCGGCCGCGTTCGTGATGATCATCTCCACGGCCAACGTCGTGAACCTGACGCTCATGCGTGGTGTGCGCCGCGAGCAGGAGCTGGTCGTTCGCGCGGCGCTCGGCGCCGGCGTGCTGCGGCTGCGCCGTTTGTTGCTGGCCGAGAACCTGCTGCTCGCGTTCCTGGGAGCCGCCGCCGGTGTCGCCATCGCGTTGGGCGGCGTCAAGCTGCTGGCCATTTTTGCGTCCCGGTTCTCGCCGCGCGCGGATGAGATTCACCTCGATACCGTGGTGCTCTCGTTCACGCTCGGCCTCACGATCGGCGTCGCGCTCTTGCTGTCGTTTGTCGCGTCGCTGCCGCGAGAAGGTGCGTTCGCATCGTGGATCTCCGCCGGCACGCGGAGAACGGGCACCCTGAGCAGGCAGCGCTTGCAGCGCGCGCTGGTGGTGGCGCAGATCGCTGTGTCCGTGGTCCTCCTCGCCGGAGCGGGCCTGCTCACGCGCACCATGATGCAGCTCTCGGATGTCGACACGGGCCTCAAAACAGAGCAAGTGCTGTCGATGCAGGTACAGCTGCTGCCGATCGCAAAGATTGCGAGCGGCGTCGATGTTCGCGCCGCCGACGCCGCGGCGAAGCAGGGCTACGACCGGATCGAGCGGGACGCGCTCGCGATTCCTGGCGTGGTAGCGGTCGGCGTGGGATCGGTCATGCCGTTGGAAGCGAGCGAGGTACAGCTCGAGGTGAAGGTCGAAGGCAAGTCACTCGGCGTCGGCGAGGCGATGCCGCGCGCCGACTATCGGACGGCCGACCCGGGCTATTTCCGCGCCGCGGGCATTCCGTTAGTCGAAGGGCGTACCTTCGAGGCGACGGACCGCGCCGGTGCAGGCCGTGTGGTGGTCATCAATCAAACGCTGGCCCGCCGGCTCTTTCCGAACGAAGACCCGATCGGCAAACGCATCGCGTGGACCGGCGACGTGCTGCGGTTCACGCCGATCAGCGGCGACTGGCGCACCGTTGTCGGCGTGGTGGGCAACACGCAAGATGGCGGGTTGGACGCGCAGCCGCGCGGCGCGATGTTCATGCCCTACGCGCAGGAGTTGGCGATGGGCGGCACCGTCGTGATTCGCGCCGACAGCAACGTGTCTGCGCTGGCTGCGCAGGCGACGAGCATCGCGCGGCGCGTTGCGCCGGCGACACCGATCGAGCACGTGATGACCGTTGCGCAGATCAAGGATGAGAGCGTGTCACCGCGCCGGCTGAACGCCGTGCTCATTACATCGTTCGGCGCGATGGCCGTGATCATCGCGGCGGTAGGGATCGCGGGTGTACTGGCGTTTTCCGTGAGCGCGCGCACGAACGAGATCGGCATCCGCATGAGTCTGGGCGCCGACAGCGTGCGCGTCCAGCGCATGATCCTTGGCGAAGGCGGGGTGTTGCTCGCGTCGGGTCTAGCGTTAGGCGTAGGCGGCGGGTTCGCTGCCGCGGGCGTCATGCGCGGGTTCCTGTTCGGCGTGGCGCCGCACGACCCCGTGACGTTCGTGGGCGTGGCGGCGCTCATGGCGCTCATCGGCGTCGTGGCGTGCTGGGTGCCCGCGCTTCGGGCGGCGCGCATCGATCCGGCGATCGCGATGCGCGCGACGTAGCCTAACGCGGAATCACCGGCAGGACGATGTGTGAGGGATGCGACGCGTCGTGCAGGAGCCGCTGGTGCGCGACCACGAACGTGCTGTCCCGCTCGTTGCTGCCACCGGTGCCGAGGTTGCGGTCGTACTTGGGGAAGCGCGCCGACGACACCGTCACACGGATCCGGTGGCCGGGCTCGAACACGCGCGACGTGAACCACAGGTCGATGTCGTAGCGCTCGACACGCCCTGGCGGGACGAGCACCGCGCTGTCGGGGCCGGTCCGAAATCGCGCGCGCACGACGCCGTCCTGCACCCGTTGGGCATGGCCATCGGGACCCACGTCCAGTAGCATCAGGTTCCAGTCGGCGTCCCTGGCATCGGTCGACGCCCAGATGGTTGCCGACATCTGTCCGGTCACCTCGAGCGGCCTGGTGAGACGCGGCGACGTGAACACCAGCTCGTCGGCCCGCGAGGCATCGAGCGACGTGTAATCTTCGTTGAGCGGACGTCTCGAGCTCGCGCGAGTCAATGAGAAAAGGAGTCGGATGGGCCGGGTCGTACGTGAACGTATCGGCCGGCTCTCCGTTAGGCGGCAGCGTGTCGAGCACGCCGTCGCCGCGGCTCGTGTTGGCGTGGCCGCGTGAGGTCAGATACCAGTTCGTGAGCACCTGCCGCGCGAGCGGCCACGATGCCTCGTGCCGCCATCGATTGTCGCCGATGACGAAGAGGTCCACCGGCGGCTCGCGGTCGACTCCGTTGTCCTTGCCCGAGAGCCAGTGATCGAACCACCGCAGCTGGAGGCGACGCTGGTCCACCCGCGCCTCCGGGCCGAAATCGCCGTCCACGTAGTTGATGCCCTTGTGCGCACCCGGGCCCATCACCAAACGGATGAGCGGGTGCCCGGGCACTCTGCCTAACGCATTCGTATAGTCGATCGGGCCGCGCGAATCGTCGTACCAGCCGGAGATCTGGAGCACGGGGACGCGCACGCGCGCGATGTCGGTCGTGACCGAGTGCGCGCGCCAGTACGCATCGCGCGTGGGATGCGCCAGCCACCGGTCCCACATCGGCGCATGGCCGCAGCCGAGCCGCTGCGGTAAGTCGCTGATCGGCAGGTGGTCGAGGGCCGGCCCAACGTCGAGATCGGCGATGTCGTCGAGCAGGCGCGAACGCATGAGACACGTCCAGGCCACGTTGATCGGCGAGAACACCATGTCTTCGTAGGGCGCGATGCGCCACGGATCGCCCGTCGCGGCCGACGGCGCAATGGCGGCCAGGTGCGGCGGAGCCGCCACCGCGGCGTACCACGCCAGGCGGCCTTCGTCGGAGTGGCCGATGAAGCCCACGCGTCCGTTGGCTCCCGTTAGGCGTGCCGCCCACTCGACGGCATCGTAGCCGTCGCGCACATCGGTGTCATAATCGCCGAAGGCGTCGAGGTCCCCGTCCGACCGACCGCGATCGCGCACGCTCTGCACGACGAAGATGTATCCGCGCGATGCCCAGTAGACGCCGTCACCGTGCAGCACGCGCTCGTACGGCGTGCGCATGAGCACCACGCCGAATGACCCGGCGCTGAGCGGGCGCGCAATGTAATTCGCGAGGCGCGCGCCGTCTCGCGTTCGCATGTAGACCAGCGAATCCTCGTTCACCGCGTACTGCGAATCGGATACCGGACCCGGCCACGGCGAAAACGGTCGCTCGACCGAGAATGGCGTGGCGCGGCGAACGAAGCGAACCCGCGACGTGACGACGGCACCGGCAACGGTCGGCACACCCACCAGCGTGTCGCCGTGCCAGGACGCCGCGAGCGTCGCGGGCGCCGTCCCATCGACGCCGACCAGGATGACCGAATCGCCGCGCACGTCCGCGTGCCGAACGTCGAGTATGGGCGCGCCGGTGCGGGTCTTGATGAACCCCGCGTATTGGGAATCGCGCGGCGCGAAGTGCGCGAAGGCCATGCGCCGCCAGCCTTCGTACCCGGCGTGCGGCGTCACGCCGATGGCAAAGTAGGCGTCCCAATCGCCGGCGATGGATCGCTGCCTGTTTCCCGAGCACGCCGCGAGCACCAGCGCTGCGGCCAGCAGGCCCAACGCACGCGGGCGGCGGCTCCGCCTAACTGTCCAACGCCGGCCCATCTGTCACAGCGCCTTCACCGCGGCCATCGCGAGCATCATGATGCCCCCTCCGGGCCTGCGTCGATCGCTCCCCAGCACGCCGCTGATCGCCAGAGAGGTAGCGCCAATCGGTTCGCGCGGCAAGACACCCTGCCCCTCGCCGTATCGCTCCTTGGTTCCTAGTTTCGGCCACATGGAACTGCGCGACCAACTGCAATCGGGACTCGGATCCACGTACACCATCGAGCGCGAGCTCGGCGGTGGCGGCATGTCGCGCGTTTTCGCCGCCACCGAAACCGCACTCGGCCGCCGCATCGTCATCAAAGTCGTCCCTGCGGACCTCGCGGCATCGGTGAACACCGACCGGTTCAAGCGCGAAATCCTCCTCGCCGCGAACCTGCAGCATCCGCACATTGTCCCGGTGCTCTCCGCAGGCGAAGTGGATGGCGTGCCGTACTACACCATGCCGTTCGTGGACGGGGAGTCGCTGCGCGAGCGCATCGCGCACGGACCGATTCCGATTCCCGAAGCGGTGAGCATCCTGCGCGATGTCGCGCGCGCGCTCGCCTACGCGCACGACCGCGGCGTGGTCCACCGAGACATCAAACCCGCGAATGTGCTGTTGTCGGGCGGCTCCGCCGCGGTGGCGGACTTCGGCATCGCGAGGGCGCTGTCCGCCGCCGGCACAGGCGCGCACGCCGCGGCCGACGCCCACACTGGTCGCCTAACGCAGATCGGCACCGCCATCGGCACGCCATTGTACATGGCGCCGGAACAGGCCGCCGCGGACCCGTCCGCCGATCACCGCGCGGACATCTACTCGTTCGGCTGCCTCGCGTACGAGGTGCTCACGGGCCGGCCGCCGTTCATCGAGTCGTCGCCGCAGAAGCTGCTCGCGGCCCAGATGACCGAGCGGCCGCGCCCGGTGGCCGAGCTCAGACCCGAGGTGCCGAGCGCGTTAGGCAGCCTCGTGATGCGGTGCCTCGAGAAGGACCCCGATGCGCGTCCGCAAACGGCTGCCGAGGTCGCGCGCGAGCTCGATGGGGTGACGAGCGCGTCGGGCGACGCCACGCGCCACGCCGGTATGTCGCTCCCCACACTGGCCGTGGTGTACCTCGCGTCGATCATCGTGGTGGCAGCTGTGGCGCGCGTCGCCACATTCGGTATCGGCCTGCCCGATTGGGTCCTGCCCGCCTCGATCGCCATCGTCGCGATTGGTTTCCCGGTGGCCATCGGCGCGACGCGCCGCTCACACCACTCGTGGCGCGCGCGTGCGGTGTTCGGGGCAGCGGCCCTCGTCGCATTCGTCTTTGTCGTCGGCGGGTTCATGATGATGCGCGATGCGGGCATCGGCCCCTTCGCCTCTCTGTTAGGCGCGCACAAGCTCGAGCGGCGCGACCGCGTCATCGTCGCCGACTTCACCACCGGCGGCTCGGACACCACGCTCGGCGCGGTGGTGAGCGAGGCCGTGCGCGCCGACCTCGATCAGTCGCCGATCGTGTCGGTCGTCACGCCGCAGACCGTCGCGTCGACCCTGCAGCTGATGCAGCATTCGCCGAACGTTCGGCTCGACACGGCACTGGCGAGACAGGTGGCCCTGCGCGAGGGCGCCAAAGCGGTGGTGAGCGGGAACATCCAGCCGCTGCCCGGCGGCGGGTTCGTGGTCACCATGCGGCTCGTGAGCGCGGACTCGGGCCAGGAGCTCGCGTCGCTCAGCGCCAGCGCCGACGGCGCCAAGGATTTCATCCCGACGATCGGCCGCCTCACGCGGAGCCTGCGCGGAAAGATGGGCGAGTCGCTCAAGCACCTGCAGACATCGCCGCCGCTCGCACAGGTGACCACGTCGTCGCTCCCCGCGCTCGAGGCGTACACGGAGGGGCAGCACGCGATGCTGATCGAGGCGAACCCGAGCAAGGCGATCGCGCTGTTCCGTAAGGCGGTCACGCTCGACACCAGCTTCGCGTCGGCGTATCGCGCGCTCGGCGTCGCACTCTCGAACCGCAATCAGGATCGCGACGAGCGCATCCGCGCGGTCGAAAAGGCGTACGCGCACGCCGACCGGCTACCCGAAGTCGAACGCTATCTCGCGATCGCCACCTACTACACGGATGGCCCGAAGCCCGATCAGGCCAGGGCAATGGCTGCGTACGACACGCTCCTAACGATTCACCCGAACAATTTCGCGGCGCTCAACAACCTGGCGCTGCTCTTTGCGAACGCGCGCCACTTCACGAAAGCATCCGAGCTCCTGCGCCGGTCGATCGCCGCGAACCCGACCACGCTCCAGCCGTATCGCAGCCTCATCGCGTACGAGGCAGAGCTCAGGCATAGTGCCACGGTCGACTCGATCTTTGCCGCCGAGCTCGAGGAATCCGGGAACAATCCCCGCGTGGCGATGCAGCGCACCAACATTCTGCTGGCGCGCCGCCAGTATGACGCGGCTGTCGCGCTCGCGGACTCCGTGGCGCGCGCGAATGCAGGCGACAGCGGCCTCGAGCAGACGCGCATGTTCGTTGCGCAGGCGGCAGCGTTCACGCAGGGGAAGCTCGTGGAAGGGCTCCGGCTCGCGAGCCAGAATGCGGAAGCGCTCGCCGCGGGCGGTTCGAAATCGGCGCGACTGGGCGCGTCCTTCGATTCCGCGCTCGTCGAGGGCGTATTGTTAGGCCGGCCGGACAAAGCGCTCGCGCTCATCCGCGCGGGCCTCGAGCGCACGCCGCTCGACAGCATCGCACCGCTCGACCGGCCGTACGTTGGGCTCGCCCAGCTCTACGCGGCGTTCGGGCGCCCGGACCTCGCGCGCGCGATGCTCGCCGATTTCGAGCGAAACACCGCTGGTCTCTCGGCCGAGAACATCGCGGCGACTCGGAGTCAGTTGGCAACCTTCATCGCCGTAGCCGAGCGTCGCTATGCGGACGCCGCGCGCGACGCACGCGCGACCGACATCGGGTCGTGTACGATCTGCGCGCTCCCCATGATCGCCAACGCGTTCGACCTCGCAGGCCAGCGCGATTCCGCGATTGCGATCTACGTGCGGTACGTCGACGGGCCGCCGGTTTCGAATCGCGTGCCGCTGGATCAGTTCCTCCTCGGGCCGTCGCTCAAGCGGTTAGGCGAGCTGCTGGAGGCGAAGGGAGATCGCGAGCAGGCGGCGCATTACTACGCGGAATTCGTTGATCTGTGGAAGGACGCCGATGCGTCGCTGCAGCCGCAGGTGCGCGATGTGCGCGGCCGCCTGACGCGCCTCGGCGCGGCGGAGCGGACGTCGTCCTCATCCTAGGGCAAGGAAGTGAGTCGAGTCAGACCACGCGCGCCGGCTCAGCGGTCAAGCGCAGGTGTGCGGACAGCTCATCGGCGATCACGCGTGCTTCGGCTTCTGTGACTCCACTCGCACAACGGATCGTGCGAAACCCGTAGTCGAACGCGAGCGGTCCAGCCCCGGCTCTCCAGAGCGGCGGAGACCACCGCCGCTGCATCGCGTACAGCCCCGTGGGAGCGTCTACAACCCGCAGTGCGCGAATCTGACTCGCTTCGAATCTCTGCGTGCGGCGCAGCGGCCCTACCTCGCCGATCAGCACCAGCTCGTCTCGCGTCGCGACAATTCGTTGGCGACCGAACACGATGCTGATGAACAGGAATAGCAACCACGCAGTGCCGAGCACCGCAGGAAAGAGGAACAGCACCGGAGGCGGGCTGCCACCCCGTCCCCGCTGCGTTAGGAGCTGCACCGCGAAGTCACCCCAGATGAACAGGATGATCCCGACATACAAGAGGCCAATCCCACTGCGCGCCGGGATGATGACTTCGATGCCGTTGAGCAATGGAACGACGCGCGAGCGGCGAGCACCAGTCGAAGCAGGCATGGTCACGCTGTCGGCGCCGGTGCGATTGCATGGACCTGGCGCTGTGCGTCGATGAGTGTCGCCAGGTCACGCTCGGCCTGGCGCGCCTGCTCGAGCAGGCTGGTCACCGTGTCCGCCCGATCGACTCCGCCGTGTAAGCGCAGCAGATCGAGCCGGATGGATTCGAGGCCCGCAATCGCTCGGCCGAGGTCCTGGCGCGCCGCATCGCGCTGCGCGGTGAGTTGCGCGAGAGCGTCCCGCGACCGGGCATCGGCCGCCGGCATCATGTCGCGCTCCGCGTCGGCCGTTAGGCTGGTGAGATCGTCGACGTGCTCGCGGATGGCGGCCGCGCGCGCCTCGAGCCGCCGAACCAGGTCGGGCAGCGCCTTGAGGTCCCGCCGATAGGCCGTCGGCAGCGCGGCAAACAGCTCGCCCGCGGCGAGGCCGAGCGCCGCTTCCGTTGGGCGGTTGAGGAGCTGCGGCGCGGCCGAGCGCCCGCGCGACAGCAGGGCGCCGAGCCAGCCGCCTAACCGCGAGTTCCAGACGGTCGTGCGGCCGAGGCCGATCATGGCCGAGCGCAGCTTCCGGGGCAGGAGCCGCACACCGAGCGCATTGCTCAGGAGGAGACTGCCGCCCGCCGGCCACGCGGTGAGCTTGAACAGAAATTCCAGCGTCTGTTGGCCATTCGAGCGGCCTCCGATGTCGACGGCCGTGAGGATCACGCCGGCGAGCGCGGCCACCGAACCCCACGTGAACCAGCGCAGCAACCGCGCCCCGGTGGCCGTTTCGGTGGACTCGAACGCCATTTCCTCGCGCCGGATGTCCCGCCACCGCGCGAGTGCCGTGCGCAAATCGGCCACCGAATAGCCGGCGTGCAGGGCGCGCCATGTTTGCCTCAAATGGAACGCGCCGAGTGTGAGCAGCGGCACGGCCGTCAGGGCGCACGTGATCGCGAGGTTATGCAGCCGGTGGTCGAACTGTGGAGGGAACGCAGGCCCCTGCACCAGGAGCCAGGCATCGGTGACGCTCGCGATGCCTGCAATGCCCGCCCACGGCACGAGTAAGGCGCGCGCTGGGTTCTGCGTGGTGAGCCATGCGCGAAGCGGGACGGGCAGCTCGCTCCGTTCGATGGACGCCGGCTCGAGCGCGTCCGCCAGCGCTTCTCCACCCGGGAAGCGACCATCAGGATCGCGATGCAGGCAGCGATCGATCGCGCGCGCCAGCGCCGGCGGCACACCCGGCGCCACGCGCTCTACGGGAGGCGCTGCTTCGCCTAACTGTTGGCCGGCGAGTGCCGCAACGGACTTCGCATCATAGGGCAACCGTCCGGACACGATGTAGTAGCCCACGACGCCGAGCGCGTAGACATCCGAGCGTCCGTCGACTTCCCCGCCGGCGAGTTGCTCCGGGCTCGCGAACGCGGCCGTTCCCATCGCGCGTTCTTCCTCGTTCTCCGGCTCGGCCTGCCGCACGCGCGCGATGCCGAAGTCCGTGACTAACGCACGGCCCGTGCCCTTCTCGATGAGGATGTTGTCCGGTTTCACGTCGCGGTGGATGACGCCGCGCCCGTGCGCGTACGCGAGCGCCCACGACACCTCGCGCAGCAGCCGTGCCGCTGCCGCCGCGTCGAGCTGCCCCCGCGTGCGCACGCGGTGGCCGAGTGTCTCGCCGTCGACGTACGCCATGACGAAGAAGACGAATCCGCCGGCCTCGCCGACCCGGTGGATCGCCACGATGTTCGGGTGCGACAACTGCGCGGCCGTTCTCGCTTCGCGCAGCAACCGCTCGCGGAATCCGGGGCGCTCGGCGAGCGCGGCCGGGAGCACCTTGATGGCGACGAGTCGCTCGAGCTGCACCTCGCGCGCGAGATACACGATGCCCATGCCGCCGCGCCCGAGCTCGCGCTCGAGCGAGTACTCGCCGGCGAGCGCGTGCTGCACGGCCAGGAATTCCGCATCGATCGGATGGGCGTTGTCCATCGCGGCTCCGTTGGTCCGACTGGATACTACGGCGCGAGCACGCAAGTTGTTCCGGCCGATGCGGTGCGGACCGCCGCGAACGGCTAGTTCCGCCGCGCCTCGGTGTCGCCCAACCGCGCCAGCCGCCGCCTAACGTCCGCCACCTGGGGCTGCAGTTCGGGATCCGCGTTCTTCCAGAGCTGGATGAACGCCGCGTAGTGCGACGCTGCCTTCGCGCGGTCACCCTTCGCCTCGTACAGCTCGCCTAACCGCTTGTGGATCCCGGCCAGCACGATAGCGTCGCTGAATCCGATCTGAGCGCCACCGCCGCCGACGAGCTTTGACCAAAACGGCGTCGCGAGGTACGCCTGGTACTCCGCGATCGCGGAATCGGACTGCATCGACGCATCGAAGGCGCGTGCGAGCAGGAAATGAATACACGGCGCGCATTCGCTCGACGGGAGGCCGTCGTACCAGACGTCGGATTGACGGAATTCGGAGAGCGCGGCCTTTCCATCGCCGCGCGCGAGCGCGATCGAGCCGAGCGTTGCGTGCAGCGCCGGAGCCGCCAGACGCTGAGCGCTCGTGTCCGGCACGTCGCGGCGAAATTGCGCGAGAATCGCCGCGGCGGTGTTCGGATCGCCGGCAACGGCATAGGCTAAAGCAGCATCGAAATACGGCCGGTCGGCGAGCGGAATCCGCGTCAGGGGCACCTCGGCCAGGGCCGCATTCACCTCGCGCACTGCGTTAGGCGACGCCCCGTGGAACCACGCGTCAACGATCGCGTTGGACAGCGCATCGCCGAGGCGCTCGCCATCCGCCCGCGGCAGGACGGCCGCGCGCTCGCGTAACTCGCGCTCCGCATCGGCAAGACGGCCGTGGAGCAGGTTCAGTGCGGCGCGAGTGCCATGACCCCATTGTTGATAGGCCGCATCGCCGCTCCGCACGAAGCTGTCGGCGAGGGCTTGCAGGGCCGCGGTGTCACCGGCCGCATAGAACGTCGCCATCTGATGCAGGCGAAGACCGTGCGCGTCAGGCATGCGTTGTCGCCAGTACGCCTCCGTTCTCTCGGCGGCCTGCAGGTCGCCCTGGTCGAGATCCAGCTCGATCGTGTTGCCGAGCGCGACGCCCGGCTGCGCGCTTTTCCTGACCGCGATGGCGTCGAGCGATTCCGCGCGCGCATAGGCACGTTCGCTTCGCAACACTTCTCCGCCGTTCACGGGGGCCACGCTCGAATCGCCGCGCTGCACGAGCGCCATGTACGCAGCGAGAGCGCGCGCGCGATCCTGATGCGGACCCTCGTGGAAATAATAGGCCTCCGTTTGGAGGCGCTCCATCTCGGGCAGGCGATCGCGCAGCCGATATGCGTGCTCGATCGCCGAATCCTGTTCATCGCGCGACCCGTTCGAATTGCCGATCGTTACCGCAAGCAAGCGCCACGCGGATGCGAAGTTCGAGTCGACCGCGACCGCTTGCCGCGCGAACTGCGTCGCCGCCAAAATGTTTTCGCTTCCATTCGCGCGCTCCGCTTGACTGAACAGGCGGAGCGCCTCGAGCGACGCCGTCGTTGCCTGCGCGAGCGGCGGGCTCGCCTGCACACTGCGCAGCGACTCGCCGATTTTTCCGCGCAGCTCCCTCGCCAGTTTGTCGGTCGCGTCGATCAGCCCGCGCGGCCCGTCGCCGGATTCACGAAACGACGCCAGCTCGAGCCCCGAGTCCGCGCTGACTAACCGAAGGGAGACGATGTAGCCCGTCCCGACGCCCGTCACCTCGCCATCCACGACCGCCTTCACCCCTTCGCGTTGCGCCATCTCGCGCGCGGTGGAGAGATCGAGGCGCGTGTTGGGCGGGCGCTCCATACGCCGGAGCTCTGCCGCAATGGCCGGAGCCGGAACGAGCGAAATCAGCGAGGACTGCGACAGCGCCGCGCGCACGGCGTCGCTGGCGACGGCGCCGAGCGCGGTGTCGGTGTGCTGCACGGCAAAGTCGGCAATGAGCACCGGCTCGCGCGCCGTGAAGCTGCCGCGCGCCAGGAGCGACCCCGCCGGCCCGATGCCTAACGCACGCAACAGCATGAACGCCCCCACGAGGAGCACGAACGCGCCGACCGCGTACGCTCCGCCTAACGTGGCCCGGCGCCACGACAGGTGCGGGCTCGCCTTGAGCGCCAGGTTCGCCATCGTCCCGTGCGTCGGCACGCTCGGCGTCCCGCCCGGCGTGAACGTCGGCGACGTCGTCGCCGCGCGGCGCGCCACGACTTGCGCGTATCCCGTGAACAAAATCACCGGCAGCCCGAGCGCCATCACCACGAGCGAGCCCGGGAACACCCAATCCGGCAATCCAATGCCGACGATGGCCGCCTTCGCCAACACGGCCACCGCGACGAACGCGACTGCGTACACCATGAGCGCGCGCCTGACCATCACGCGTCCGCCGATGAGAATGCCGGGCAAGGCCGGCTGGCGAGACGAATCGCCGGTCGAGATCGCGTCGAGCGTCGCGAGAATCTCGTCGGCCGATCGCGGACGCGCGCCCGGCTCTTTCTCGAGACACTGCGACACGAGCCGCGCGAGCTCCGGCGGTGTATCGGGACGCTCGTCCGTCACCGGCTTCGGCGTCTCGCTCATGTGCGCCGCGAGCAGGCGCTGCGGCGTCTTGGCCTCGAACGGCGGATGCCCGGTGAGCAGCTCGTACGCCATGCAGCCGAACGCGTAGAAGTCGGCGCGATGATCGGTGTTCGGATCGCCCGCCGCCTGCTCCGGCGCCATATATGCCGGGGTGCCGAGTGCAGTGCCTAACTGAGTGAGCGTGACGCCGCGGGGACCGGTGGCCGACGCGGCGATGGCCTTCGCGATGCCGAAGTCCGTGACCATCGCCGCGCCGCGCGAGAGCAGTACGTTGTCGGGCTTGATGTCGCGGTGCACCACGCCGCGCTCGTGCGCGTACGCCAGCGCCCGCGCCACGTCGCGCAAAATCGACATCACCTCGGCGATGGCCAGCGGGCCCTGCGCCAACCGCGCGCGCAGGCTCTGCCCTTCCACGTACGGCATCGTGAAATACGGCGCGCCCGCGCTGTCGCCCGCGCTCAGAACCGGAACGATGTTCGCCTGCTGGAGCGACGCAGCCAACAGGATCTCGCGCTCGAATCGGTCCGCCGAGAGGCCCTGCATCAGCTCGGGCGCCAGGACTTTGACCACGACCTTGCGGTTGAGCCTAAGCTCGTTGGCGACGAACACGCGCGACATGCCGCCACCGCCGAGCTCGCGCTCGAGTGTGTACGTGGTCCGAAGCGTGTCCTGGAGTTGGTCCCGCAGGTCCATCGTGTGGCGCGGCGTCCCAAGGAGGGTCGCGAAAAATTACGCCGACGCGACGGGCGTCGCCAGCGTTCCGGAGGTATCCAAAGCGGCTACTTGCTGCCCGACCTCGCGACGTACTCGACGTCTGGAAGCCCGTCGAAGTCGTCGTCCTGCGTCCAGAGCACAGCGCCCGCGGCCTGCGCGGTCGCGTACACGACGCTGTCGGCCAGCGGCAGTTTGTGTGAAACACCGGCCGACGCCGCCGCGATCGCTAGCGTCGCGTCGAGATCGATGACTTTGCCTTGCTGCATGAGGGCGACCGCTTGCAGAGCCTCGCCTTCGCCGCGCTGCCTCAGGACGACTTTGAAGACTTCGAGGAGACACACGGACGGGACGATCAGTCGGTCGACGGCCTCGATGGCAGCCGCGAAATGGGCGGCGCCGGGCTCGTCGGCGAAATACGCGAGCCAGGCAGATGAATCCACCACGTTGGTCCGCTTGGCCGGCGCGATCACACGCGGTCGCGGTCGCGCCGGACCGTGGTGTCGATGCCCCGCAGGAACCCTCGCATGCGCTTAAGGGGCCGCACGGGAATGAACTCGATCCGGTTTTCGTACGCGAAGGCGCGCACCTGCTGGCCGGCCTCGAGCCCGAGCCGTTCCCGGATCTCCCGGGGAATGACAACCTGGAATTTGGGCGAGATCGTGACCGTGTCCACCGGAACCTCGATCGATCAAGAGATCGTTTTACGACACCTCAATCTATCGACGACTCGACCTCCCGACAAGGAACGCCGCAGCGGTGCTACTTCAAGTAATAGTCGATGGTCGACACCACGCGCACGACCTTCGCGATCTGGCTGGACTCCGAAATCCCGGGCGCCTGATCGCGCGGCAGAATCTCGAACACGCCCTGATACGCCTGGCGAATGCTGCCCACGTCGCTGTGTGAGTCGCGCGCGAACTGATCCGCCGCCTCGCGCGCACGCGCCGTTGCGTCGGCGATCATGGCCGGCTTGAGCGCGTTGAGACCCGTGAACACGAACGTCGGACCGTTATCCCCGCCGCCGTATCCGGACCCGCCCGACACCGCGACGCCGATCGACGCCAGCTCGCTGATCTGCTGGCTTGCCTTCAACACTTCGTCCGGGTGCGTCGACCGAACCAGCACCATCTCCTGCACGACGTAGCGATTCGCGGGCCGCGCGTTAGGAGCGTACTGGCTGGCCTCGGCGTCGGAAACGGAAAAGTCGGCGAGCTGGATCTGACTCGTGTCGATCCCGTGCCGCGAGAGGAACTGCCTGACACCGGCGACGCTCGTGGACACTTTCTTGTTCGCCGCCGCCAGGTCGTTGTCCGCGCCCACCACGCGGAGCGGCCAGATCGCGAGGTCGGCCTTCACCTCGCGCTCGGCGACGCCTTTCACCGTCACATAGCGCTCGGACGCCCTGGCGCGCGCGAATCCATTCCCGGCGAGAAGGCCGCCGAGTGCGAGTCCCAGGGCGAGAATGGCTGCGCGCAGCACGCCGCGGTCGTCGCTCACTGGTGCCGGCTTCCTTGCCCGAGCACGTCGTAGTGGCTGACGTACGGCTCGCGCTCGAGCAGAAACTCATCGTCTTCGGGATAGTAGCGCGCCCGCTCGTATTCATCGCCGGCGAACGCGCGGATGGCGTCGAGCGAATCCCAGAACGTGAGCAACAGGAAGTGCGTGACCTGGCCGTCGGTGCGGCGCAGCACATAGACGCCGCGATTCCCCGGCGTCTTCACGTAGTCGGACAATCCGGTACGCTGCAGGTACGTGTAGTAGGCGTCGGCCTTTTCGGTCGGCACGCGGCCGTGCCAGGTACGTCCGATCATGAGTCACCGTCCTGTCTTTCGTTAGGCATGTGATGCCGTGGTCACGCGAGCCCGCGCGCCATGCGCACGAGTGGGACGACCGTGCCGTCAGCCAATGTCGCCTGAATGCGCTCGACTGCGCCGAAGCCGAGTGCGAGGTAGAGCGGTTCGCCCGGAAGCGTCGCCATGAGCTCGAGCCGGCGAAAGCCCGCCGCCCGCGTGGCATCTGCGCACGCTGTGTAAAGTCGTCGCGCGAGTCCGCGTCGCGCAAATGCCGGGTGTACGAAGAACGCACGAATCTTCGCCGCCTCGGTCGCGGGATCGAGGCGGGCATCGTCCGTTGCATGCGACGCCATCTGGTCGCCGCCGTAGAGTGCGCGTCGCGCGCTCCATCCGCCGGCAGCCACGGGCGCGCCATCAGGTGCATCGATCACGTAATACGTGCCGTCGGCGATGAGATTCGTGTCCACACCAAAGACGTGCATCACCAGCGCGTCCACCTGCGCCGGTGTATAGTACCCGGCGCTCAACCCGCGAGCGGATTCCGCGATCAGCGCATTGAGCGCGGGGACCTCTTGCATGGTCGCCACGCGAATCGCCGCGGACCAGCCATTCGTTAGGCGGTCGGGGCCCGCGCGCGCTCGCGACTCTCCGTCGGGGATCATCAATGCGTCCGTGAGCGAGTGGTCCGTCGGCTGCTTGTCAGCGTCACGTATCCGGTGAAAGTTATGCGTCGCGTCCAACCACTCGTACCCATGTCCGACTCCAAGATATCTCGCCGCGATGCCCTGCTCACGGGAGCCGCATCCGTATTAGGCCTCGCCAGGATCCCCTCGACGCTCGACAGCCTGCGTGCCGCGACCGGGCGCGCGACCGGCTCCGCGGCCGAGCTACCGGCTGACGCAGAGGGCCCCAGCGGTGAGGCGATGGTGGCTGTCGGGAGCCGCGAGCGCCTGCGCTTCGATACCGACTGGCGCTTCCACCTGGGGCACGCGAGCGATCCCGCGCGCGACTTCGGCTACGGCGCCGACGAGGAGTTTGCGAAATCGGGCGAGCTGTTCGCGCCGGTGTCGCACGCCGACTTCGACGTGTCGTCGTGGCGCCGCCTGAACCTGCCGCACGACTGGGCCGTGGAGCTGCCGTTCGTCGACGACCACGGCCTAACGAGCTACGGTTTCAAGCCGCTCGGCCGCGCGCACCCCGACACGAGCATCGGGTGGTATCGCAAGACGTTCTCCATCGCCGCCGAAGACCTCGGACGCCGTATCTCGCTCGAATTCGATGGCGTGTTTCGCGATTGCGTGGTCGCGCTCAACGGTCACCTGGTGGCGCACAATCTGAGCGGGTACGCACCCTTCGCCGCGGACATCGCGCCGGGGCTGAACTACGGCGGCAACAACGTGCTCGTCGTGCGCGTGGATGCGACGGAGCACGAGGGATGGTTCTATGAAGGCGCGGGGATGTATCGCCACGTGTGGCTCGTGAAGACCGCGCCGGTGCACGTGGCGCGTTGGGGCACGTTCGTTCATACGGACGTGGATGGTGCGAGACGTGCCGCCATCGCTCGCGTCACGACAACCGTCGACAATGACGGCGACAACCCATCGCGGTGCAGCGTCGACTTGCAAGTGATCGATGGCGGCGGCCGGGTCGTGCAGTCTGCGCGATCGGCGCCCGTCACCATTCCGGCAGCGGGCTCGGTCGACGTCGATCAACAGCTTGGGATCGCGTCGCCATCGTTGTGGTCGCCCGACGCGCCACACCTCTACACGCTGCGCACGCGTGTTATGCCTAACGGAGGCGCCGAGTGCGATCGCACGGAGACGTCGTTCGGCATCCGCACCGTGCAGTTCGACCCCGATCGCGGCGTGCTCCTGAACGGCGAGCACGTGGAGATCCGCGGCACGTGCAATCACCAGGATCACGCGGGGGTCGGGTCCGCGCTGCCCGATCGTCTGCATGCCTACCGGATCGAGCGCCTCAAGGCGATGGGCGCCAATGCGTATCGCACGTCGCACAATCCGCCGGCCCCCGAGCTGCTCGATGCGTGCGACCGGCTTGGCATGCTGGTGCTGGACGAAACGCGCATGTTCGGCGCGGATCCGGAAGCGCTGAGCCAGTTGATA
>DATEKK010000041.1:0-3435 GCA_035277485.1 Gemmatimonadaceae bacterium | reverse complement strand
ACCCCACGAATCGAGCGCGGGTGCATGAGCGACTCGATGGCTTTGGTCACGAAGCCGTAGGCGAGGAAGAAATCCTCTTCGACGCCGAGGGTCGGATAGAGACGCTCGAGATCGCCGGCGCGGTAGTCGGTGACGCGGTGGCGGAGTATCAGATCCTGCGCCCGCGCGGGCGCGCGAATCGGGTCGGCCTGCACGTACCCCAAGCGAGCGAGCGCGCGTTTGAGCGTGGTGGGCGCAAACAGGCTTCGGGCGACGGCAAAGCGTCGGAGGTCATCGAGTGTGATGAGCACTCTGGCCTCTACGGCCGCATCAATTCCTGGAAGGAGCTGCATGGCCCCGTTAGGCATGTTTCATGATTTCAACGATCTCTCCCCCCGACGAGACCACCCGCGGCCGGCCCATCCCTTCCACCATGTCGGCCGGTACCTGCTCAGCGACAGCCGGGCTGGCGACCAAGGGCGGGGCATTGCCGGGGAAGAAGAGGACCGCCGGGCCGAGCCGCAGGACGGTGAGCAATGCCTCCCACAGGCGAGGATCACCGCACGGCCGGTAGACACAGAGGGATTCCAGAAGAGTTGGATCCGAGGCGAGGGGAGAGACGCCGATATGACATGAATTGACGTCGTCATAGGTGACCGCCCAGTAGTCCCGCTCGGACTGGCGCTCGTCCACCGGAAACAGGGACCGGACAGCCGATCGGGGTATCCCGGTTGGCCCATCACGTTCCAAACACTGCACGAACACTTCGAAGCCCATAGGATGCTCCTCCTGCCTAACGAAACCCGTTCAGATTCGGCGTGTCCACGCCGCTCCCGGATGTATCGTAGGGTGCGCGCCTCACACAGGATACGGAACTGCAGCTCGAAGAGGGACAGATGGCGCGTCACCTCGAAAGCGCCGGCAGGGGAGTCATGGAGTGTGATCGGGCGGAGAATCATTCGCCATATGGAAGATGGCGCCACATGTTCGCTATAATCATGCGACCGGCTTCGCCACATTTCACCTCGGGACCTCCATGACCACGACTGCAAAAGCACCCGCCCCCACGCCGACGCTCCGTGCGACCGCGATGGGTTGTTCGCTCACCTGCAAGGACGTCGAGGCTTCGATCCGCTGGTACCATGATGTCTTAGGCTTCACGGTGGCGCACACCTTCGAGCGCGATGGGAAGGTGGTTGGCGCCGCTATGACTGCGGGCGACATCCGCATCATCCTGAATCAGGATGACGGCAAGCTCGGCTGGGACCGGATCAAGGGGCAGGGACTCTACCTCCAGCTCAACGTGGAAGGTGCGGCCGACGTCGATGCCGCCGCGGCACGGATCAAGGCTGCCGGGGCCGGGACGCTGCTCGATGAGCCGGCCGATCGCCCGTGGGGCGTGCGAATGTTCCACTTCAGAGATCTCGACGGATTCAAGCTCGGCGTGTCCACGCCTCTCGCGGGATGAGTCGCGGGGTGTGTGCCTGACTTGACGCGGGTCGCGCGCTCAAGCCGGCACATACCTCAACCGAATCAAGTCGTCGACGATCAAATCGCTGGCCACCAGGTGGAGCGGCGGCCGGGGGCCTAAGAAGAATGGCGTGCCGCCGCCGAGCACGACGGGGCGGAGGTAGAGGCGGTACTCATCGATGAGGCCGGCTTCCGTTAGGCTTTGCGCCAGGACTGGTCCGCCAACGTGAATCTCGCCGGCCAGCTCGGCCTTGAGCCTGCGAATCACCTGCTCGAAGTCATCCCCGACAAGCCTTGCGTTCGGGCCGACCGACGCGAGAGAACGCGACACGACCCACTTGGGCCGGCTCCGATACGCCGCCGCGAACTCGCGATCGCCCGCGTCCCAATCAGGAGCATCCTCGTCCCAATACCGCATGATCTCGTACATGCGGCGCCCGTAGATGAGGCCCGTTAGGCCACGCACCAGCTCGACGAAGTGATGAAAGGCCGCGGGCGAAGGCGGCCCGAGCTTCATGTGGTCGACGTAGCCGTCGAGAGATTGGCTCAATCCATAGACGAGTTTTGCCATGCTCGAATCTCCCTCACGGGTGACCAGACGTCGTCGTGCCGCCCTCAACCCGCTCGAACTCCACCGTCCACTCCGCGACACCTGCGGGGAGATCGAGCGGTCGCAGGACGAGCCGGGTGAGCGTCACAGTTGCGAGGCGCGTCCGATTGGTGCCTAACACTGCAGGCTCGCGCGGCGTACGTGGGGATTCTGGTGGAATCGCAGACTCTGATCCATCGCGATAAAGGCGTCGTACTCAGGCTCGGCGGCGTCGAGCAACGGGCCGTCATCGAGATCTGACCAGCGGCGTTGGTGCACGTTGTCTACCCGATGACCAGGGAGCAGCGTGCCGAAGGCTCGCGGCACGTTGCCATCGAGCAAGACGCGCACGTGCGACTAAGCCGCCGGTGTGAGCTGCACCGGGACACGCGTGCCGGCGAAGACCGGTGTGCCGCCCAAGCGCTCGGGCGAGGCAGTGATCAGAGGATCAGGCAAGGGGGACATTTTGAGCTCAGTCTGGCGTGATCTGAATGTACACCGGATCGGGCGGTGTGGCTAATCTGTCGACTGCGCCGCGCCGCGGATCGAGGTGGCCAGAAGCACGGGGACGCCTCTCGAAGAGCCGGCCGACCGCGTGTCGCGCCTAACGCGCGCGCTACCGTGCGGTCCTACGTGCGCGTGCGCCGTCCGTCCGCCACCACGAGTACGATCCCGATCACGAGGGCGACCCCGCCGGCGACAGGCGGCACGAATCCCTTTTTCACCGTGCCCACCTCGATCGGACCCACCTGCGCCGTGTTGCGCTCCTTGACGTAACTGAACCCGCCGAGTGCCAGCACAACGATCCCGGCAACGACGAGGATCCAGCCGAGAATGCCGAGTGGTCGCATGGTCCCTCCTGGGAATGGAAGGGATCGAAGCACGTCGCGTGCCCAGCGGTATCTTTGGCGAGCATTCCGTTCGGGTCTACTCCAGGTGAATGGGGGTGGTCATGGCAAAAGTGAAATGCGGCATTTCGGTATCGGTGGATAACTGTGCGGCTGGGCACCACATGACGGAGAAGCATCCATTTGGCGACATGCCGCAAAACCTGTTGCACCACTGGCAATTGGACGAGCCGGAGAAGCACAAGGCGGAGATCGATGCGCTGCTGGATGCGGGCGCGTTCATCATTGGGCGCGGCATGTATGGGCCGAGCGGGCCGGAGTACGACCGCAGCTGGCCGGGCTGGTGGGGCGACGACCCGCCGTACCATGCGCCGGTGTTCCGTGTTGACGCACCGGGCGCGCGAGCCGCTCGAGATGAAAGGCGGCACGACGTTCTATTTCGTGACCGACGGGATCGAATCGGCCCTCGAGCAGGCGAGTAAGGCAGCCGGCGAGCGGGATGTGAACGTGATGGGCGGCGCCGACACGGTGAACCAATTTCTGCGCGCC
>DATEKK010000040.1:0-11341 GCA_035277485.1 Gemmatimonadaceae bacterium | reverse complement strand
GCAAGTCGAATACAGCCGACTCGACCGTCCATTCATCGCTCCCGAGCTCTCGCATCGCATCGCCGAGCTCGGCCGGCCGATTCACTTCATCGACTTCGAAACGTCCCGACTCGCGTTGCCGTATCATCGAGGCATGCGGCCGTACGGCCTCGTGGCCTTTCAGTGGAGCGCCCACACCGTTGACGCGTTAGGACAGGATCCGCGGCACAGCGAATGGCTCAACGCGACCGACGCCTGGCCGAACCAGCTCTTTGCCGAATCGCTCCGCGCGGCGATCGGCGACGAGGGGCCCGTGCTGACGTGGACGCAGTTCGAATCGGCGACCCTTCGTCAGATCGTTCCCGAGCTGGCCGCGTTCGGCCACAACGCCCCCGAGCTCATCGCATGGATTGCCGATGTCACCGAGCATCGCGTCGTCGACCTGAACCGATGGGCGTGTGCGGACTATTACCATCCGGGCATGCGCGGCAGCACTTCGATCAAGCGCGTGCTCGAAGCACTATGGCGGAGCGATCCGGTGATGCGGCAGCAGCTCACACGGTGGACTGGAATGCGTGCACGTCCCGACGATGATCCCTACCTTGCCTTACCGCCCGTGATGATCAACGGCGTTCGACAGGATGTCCACGAAGGCACCGGAGCCATGCGAGCGTACCAGGAGATGATGTACGGCGCGCACAAGCACGACCCGGCCGTGCGCGACGGCTGGGCCGCGCTCCTCAAGCAGTACTGCCGGCTCGATACGCTCAGCATGGTGCTCATCCTCGAGCACTGGCGGCGCGCAACCGGCCTTGCCTAACGCTGCCGCGGGCTCGCCCGGTCAGTCGGAGCGCAGCGCCTGCACGGGATCGATCGTCGTCGCCCGGCGCGCGGGAACGTAGGCGGCTACCGCGGCGACGATGCACAACACGACGCAGGCCGCGCCCAACGCGAGTGGGTCCGTTGGGGTCACCTGGAAGAGAAGCGACGTGATGAGCCGAGAGCTCGCCATGGCGACCGCAAAGCCGGCCAGGAGTCCAATGGCCGCGATGGCGGCGGCGCGGGCCAGCACGTCGCGCCGCACACGCTCCGGCGTGGCGCCGAGCGCCATGCGGATGCCCAGCTCGCGCGTTTGCTCGCGAACGATCGATGCCATCACGCCGAACAACCCGATCGCGGCGAGCAGCAGCGCCACGACGCTGAAGCCGGACATGAGCAGCGCGTCGACACGCGGTTGGGCGAGCGGTTGGTCCAGGATCTCATCCATCGTGCGCGGGGCGTTGAGCTCGAGCGAGGGATCCACGTCGCGGCCGGCGGCGCGCAGCGGCGCGAGCAAGTTGCCTAACGGGACGGTGCTGCGCATCGCCATGAATCCCTGCCAGTACGATTGTAGCGTGGGCAGATACACGGTGGGCGACACCTCGCGCAAAGTCCGCAGGTGCGTGTCGTGCGCGACGCCGACCACCGTACGCCAGCCGTCCTCCCCGATCATGCCGCCTTTGCCGGGGACGCGGATGCGCTTACCGATCGGATCCTGCCCCGGCCACAACTTGCGCGCCGCGGTTTCGTTCACGATCGCGACCAGCGACGATGTCGCTCGATCGTCGTCGGTGAACAACCGGCCGCGGTCGATATGGATGCCGAACGTCTTGAAGTACTCGGCGCCGCCGAATTCGGATGGAATCATCGGGAACTGCGCGGTGTCCGTCATCGATGGATCGTCGGTCTGATAACGAACGAGCCAGACGCCGTTGCCGAGCATGGGCGGAGCGACGATGGTCGTCGCCGCGGTGATGCCGGGGATCTCGCGAATCCGGTGCTCGAGGGCATCGCCTTCCGCCGCAACTTCGCCATCCCATCGGCGAACTTGGTGCCGTTGAACGCGTAGTCGAACACGGACAGGTGCGCACTGACGAAACCGGTGTCCTGTCGCTCGAGTCGGTCGAGGCTCCGCGCGAGCAGCGCGGCGCCGCCTAACATGACCGTCGCGAGTGCCAACTGGAGCGCCACCAACGTCTGCCTCGCCACTCGGCGCCTCCGGGTTTCGCGGCCGGAGCGCGCGTCGGCGCGCAGCGTCGCCACCGTGCGGCGCGCGGCGAGCAGGGCAGGGCCCACACCGAACAACAGCACCGCGACCGACGATACGATGATGGCGACGATGACAGGTGTGGGCGCCAGCTGGATCTCGTCCAACCGCGGCAAGTTGGGCGGCGCGAAGCGGCCTAACGCAGCGAGCAGGAACGCAGCCACGCCGAGACCGGCGAGGCCGCCGGCGGCGGCGATCAGCACGGCCTCGACCACGAGTTGGCGGATCACATCGCCCGGCGCGGCGCCGAGCGCGCGGCGGACGTCGAGCTCGTGGCTGCGCGACGAGGCGCGGAGCAGCATCAAGTTACCGACGTTGAGGCACGCAATCACTAACAACAGGGCGACGCCGCTCGTCAGGAGCGTCAATGCCGGCCGCACATCGCCCAGCACCGTGTCGGCGAACGTGCGCGCATGCACGCCGGCGAAGCCAACCTGTGGTTCGAGCCGTCGCTCGATGCCGAGATACTCGGTGGCGGCTTCGGCCACCGAGGCACCAGGTTTGAGGCGTCCGACCGCGAACGCGGACACCTCGGACTGCCAGCCGCTCCACATCGGGATCCAGTAGTCGACGTTCGCCGGATAGTCGAAGCCGGCGGGGGTCACGCCGATGATGCGATAGCCGACGTTGGCGTACGGGTCGACGAGGCGTTTGCCTAACACGGACGAATCGCCGCCGAATGTCTGGTGCCAGGCGCGCCAGCTCAACACGAGCGACTCCGCGCGCGTCGAGTCGGGGCCGCTGGGCGGCTCGTCGTCGCTCGCCGACAGGAGGCGACCGAGCGCAGGCCTAACGCCTAACACCGCAAAGAAATTGCCGGTCACCATGCCGCGGTTGAGGTCGATCAGCGTGCCGTTGTCCCGGAGCGGTGTGGGCACGGCCGGCCAGTGGGCGACGCCCGCGACGTCGCGCATCGTCCGCGACTCCGCGCGAACCACGGAGAGGTCCTTCGTGCCGGTGGCGACGTCGCTGTTCGGATCGCCGCGGTAGGTGAACATGATCACCGCGCGGTCCTGGTCGATCACGGGCAGCGTGCGGATCAGCACGGTGCGAAAGACGGTGAACATCGCCACCGACATGCCGATCCCGAGCGCCAGGATGGCGACCGTGGTGACGAAGAACGCGGGCGTGCGCCGGAAGCCGCGCAGGGCGAACCGTGCGTCACGGAGAAGGCGGTCGGCGAATCGCATGCGCGGTGTGTGCTCTGTAATGGATGTCTGGAACGTGGGCGCGCGCCATGCACGCGGCAAGTGGGGTGAGCGTGCACACGCCCCGGGTTCCGGCCGCGCGAGATTGCGCAAGGAACTTGTACAAGTACCTTGTGCAGTTGGCTATATTGGGGCATGCCGCTCGCTCGTGCAGCCGACCCGATGGCGGTCCGCCTCGCGGTCGTCATCAAGCGCTTGCGTGACCGCCTCCGCGAAACGCGGCCCGATCGCGCCAAGCAACTGCCCATCTCGCACCTCGCCATCCTCAAGCGTCTGCGCGATGCCGGTCCCGCCACGGCCTCTGCGCTCGCGGCCGCCGAGCACGTGAGCCAACAGGCGATTGCGCAGCAGGTGGCGGCGCTGTCACGTGTCGGACTGGTCCAAGCGAAACGGGTCCCCGGTGACGCGCGCAAACGACTCATCCACGTTACGCGCGCGGGTCATCGCTTGTTCGAATCGGCGGCAGATTCACGCCACGCGTGGCTCACTCGCATTATCGAGGCCGAGGTCGGCGCGAAGAAGAGACCGGAGCTCGAGAAGGCAGTAGCGCTGCTCGAGCGAATCGCCGCGGCGGAGGACACCACGCCGGGCGCCGGAGCGCCGCGTCGCCGATGACGGATCCCATTCCCGACATCGAGACGCCGACCATCGTTGGGCGCGCCGGACACCTCGCCCGCACGACGTTCCTCTCGCTGCGCAATCGCAACTTCCGGCTGTACTTCATCGGCCAGCTCATCTCGAACTCGGGGAACTGGCTCACCAACATCGCGCTCACGTTGTTGATCCTGAATCTCACCGGGAGCGGATTGCGGGTGGGGTTGCTCGCGGCGTGTCAGTACGGACCGATGCTGCTCTTCTCGGCGTGGGGCGGTGCGATCGCCGACCGCGTCGACAAACGGCGCATGCTGCTGCTGACGCAGAGTCTCGAGATGGCGCAGTCGACCGGGCTGGCGATCCTCGCGTTCATGCACCATCCGCCGGTCATCGGGTTGTACGCGCTGGCGCTTGCCGGCGGGACGTTCCTCGCATTCGACAATCCGTTGCGCCGGTCGTTCGTGAGCGAAATGGTCCCGCCGGAGGATTTGCCTAACGCAGTGGTGCTGTACAGCACCATCGTGAACGGGTCGCGCATCGTCGGGCCGGCGGTCGCGGGGCTGCTCATCGTGACCGTCGGCTACGGCTGGTGTTTCACATTGGATGCGGCGTCGTACGTGGCGGTGCTCGTCTGCCTCGTGCTGATGCGGGAGCGCGAGCTGCACCGGTCGCATCACGGGCGCGTCGGCGAGGGCACCGTGCGCGATGGGCTCCGCTACGTGTTCGCGACGCCGGTGCTCTGGATCAGCTTCGCGATGCTCGCGGTGATCGGCACGTTGTCGTACAACTTCAGCGTCACGCTGCCGATTTTCGTGACCCGTGTCCTGCACGGATCCGACCAAACCTACACGCTGCTCTACTCGGTGTTCAGCGTCGGCGCGGTGTCGTGCTCGTTGATCGTCGCGCATCGCGGCCTGGTGACGCTCAAGCATCTCATCGTCGGCGCCGTTGCGTTGGGCATCACGCTGCTCGTGCTGTCGGCGACGTCATCGGTCCATCTCGCGATACTGGCGGTGTTCCCGGTCGGGATGGCCGGCATCGCGTACATGACGGCGACCACGACCATCGTGCAGATGGAGTCACGCCAGGACATGCACGGCCGCGTTCTGGCGCTGCAGACGGTCCTCATCGGCGGCCCGTTGGCGGTGGGCGGTCCGTTCCTGGGGTGGCTCGCCGATGCGTTAGGCGGACGCGCGCCGCTCCTCCTGGGCGGCGTCGCGGCGCTGGCCGCGGCGGCCTTGGGCTACGCAGCCAGCCCGCGCCGTGCGGCCGCGGCGATCGAGGAGGAGCACTGGCAGGCGCATCAACCCCGTTAGGAAGTGAGCCGGCCTATACTCCTATACTATAGTAGAAACAGATGTTGAGCCCGGTTTTGTTCGGATAACCGAGCTCATCAGGACGGGAATAATAGCGCGGGTCGGCCGGTCTAGATGGAGGAACAGCGACCTCCATGCATGCTACCGGAGACCGGCCGATGAGCCATCCCCACGACGACCACACGAAGGCCCGCCTCACGGGCGGCAATTACATCACCACATCGGAGGCCGAGGACGGCATCGACCGCCGCGGGTTCCTGCGCTGCATGGCCTGGGCGGGCACCGCCACGGTGTGGGCCGTGGCGGGCGGCGTTCCCAAATCCTTCCTCGCGAGCCGCATCCCCTTCCTAACGGAAGCCGAACGCAAGAGCATCTTCTTCGCGCAGATCAGCGATAGCCACATCGGCTTCAGCAAGGAAGCGAACAAGGATGTGACCGCGACGCTCACGCAGGCGGTCGCGCGCCTCAACGCCTTGCCGCAAACGCCGGCGCTCATCCTCCACACCGGCGACATCACGCAGCTCGCGAAGCCGAGTGAATTCGACACGGCGCATCAGGTGCTGACCGGGATCAAGAGCGACCGCGTGTTCTACGTGCCCGGCGAGCATGACGTGGCCACCGACAACGGCGCCTCGTACCTCGCGCGGTACGGAAAAGGCACCACGGGCGGTGGCTGGTACAGCTTCGACCACAGCGGCGTTCACTTCATCGGGCTGGTGAACGTGTTGAATCTCAAAGCCGGTGGGTTGGGAACGCTCGGACCGGATCAATTGGCGTGGCTCAAGCGCGATGTGTCCGGCCTCTCGAGCAGCACACCGATCGTCGTGTTCGCACATATTCCATTGTGGACGGTGTATCCGGCGTGGGGCTGGGGAACCGATGACTCTGAGCAAGCACTTGGCTTGCTCAAGCGCTTCGGGTCGGTGACGGTGCTCAACGGTCACATCCATCAGATCATGCAGAAGGTCGAGGGCCACATGTCGTTCCACACCGCGATGTCGACGGCCTTTCCGCAGCCCGCGCCCGGCACGGCGCCGGCGCCGGGACCCATGACGGTGGATGCGGCACGCCTAACGAGCGTGTTGGGCATCGCGGACGTCACGTTCATCCCCGGCCGCGCCTCGCTCGCCATCGTGGACGCGACGTTGTCGGGCCAACCGCCGGCGTTCGACGCAGCGACGCACGATGCCGCGCAGCGCCGCCAGACGCATCGCGCTCTCACGCTCGGCCCCAACGAGATCGGGATCGACAACTTCCAGTTCTCGCCGCCGGCGCTCACGGTGGCCCGCGGCACGACGGTCACCTGGATCAACAACGATGACGTGCCGCACCTGATCGTGAACGTGGAGAACCGGTTCAAGCAGTCTCCGGTGCTCGACACGGGTCAGAAGTTCAGCGCGAAGCTCGACAAGACCGGCACGTACAAGTATTTCTGCTCGCTGCATCCGATGATGCAGGGGAAGGTCGTGGTCGAGTGATGAGTACGTCCACATTGGTGATCGCACTGATAGAGGGGAGGGGGAAGCGCTCGCTGGCGCTCGCTGGGCGAAGCGAGCGCTCCCCTCTTCCCGAACTGTCTGGTTTCAGCAACTCGGGCGCAGCTCACTAGCACAGGAACGCGATGGCCCAACGGAGCGCCGACGGTTTCGAGGCGCGCATCCTGCCCCACCTGGACGACGCGTATACGCTCGCCCGCCATCTGTTAGGCGACGAGCACGACGCGCAGGACGCCGTCCAGGACGCGGCACTGCGGGCGTTCCGGCACTTCGCGGGGTTCCGCGGGGACAACGCGCGCGCGTGGTTTCTGTCGATCGTGCGCAACTGCTGCCTCACGATGCGGCAGGGGCGCGCCGTGGACCGGATGACGGTGCCGTTCGGCGACCAGCATCTCTCGATCGTCCGCGATGCCGACCAGGCCGACACGGCTGCCATTGCGCAGTCGGAGCGCGCGTTGGTGACGCAGGCGTTAGCCGAGATGCCGGTCGAGTTCCGCGAAGTGCTGGTGCTGCGCGAGGTGCAGGGTCTGTCGTACGCCGAGATCAGCGACATCGTGGGCGTGCCGGCCGGGACGGTCATGTCCCGGCTCTCGCGCGCGCGGCGCCGTCTCGCGGCGAAGTTCGGCATGACGGACAAGGAGGCAAGCTGACATGCAATGCGCCGACTGCCGGACCCTCCTGGATGCGTATCTGGATGGCGAGCTGGCCGAGCGCGAACGCGCGTCGGTGCGCGAGCACCTGGCCGGCTGCGCCGACTGCTCGCGCGACCTTGCGGCGCTCGAACGCGCCTCTGCTCTCGCGCAGGAGCATCTCGTGCACTACGAAGCGCCCGATGTCTTGAAAGCCCGGATCGCGAGCGCGATCGCCGGCGAGCGCGCGGAACCGGACGAGGGCGTGAGCGACCCGCCGCCTGCTCGGGCGCCGCGGCGCCGGACATGGCTCCTGGCCGCAGCCGGCGTGCTCATCGCGCTCGCGAGCGCCGGCCTAACGTACGCGGTCATGCGCGGCGGAAACCGCTCGCAAGCGCTGGCCGATGCGGTGCTCGCGAGCCATATCCGCTCGCTCCAACCCGGCCACCTGACCGACGTCCAGTCGACCAACGAACACAACGTCAAACCCTGGTTCAACGGCCGCGTGAATCTGTCGCCCAAGGTGCCGGCGCTGGACTCGGCTGGATTCCCGTTAGTCGGCGGCCGGCTCGATTATCTCGACGGCCGTGTCGTCGCCGCGGTGGTGTATGCGCGCCGCCAGCATCTGATCAACGTAGACACGTGGCCGGAACAAGGGCCCGACGAAGCACTCGACTCGACGAGCGCGCAAGGCTACCACTTGATCCACTGGCGATCCGACAACGTCGAGTACTGGGTAGTCTCGGATCTCGAGTCGCGCGAGTTGTCGCAGTTCGTGTCTTTGTATCGCCGGTGAGGCCGGACGAACGGGTAAGACATGAACGTGTTGTTTGGGTTCGAGCGCTGACACCTGGAGCAGGTACCAATTCAGTCCGCCTTGTCCGACTTTGTTCCGGTGTGTCCGCTATCAACTCGTAGATGCTTGTCAGACAGCGGCGGCGGACCCGCGGGATTCGCGGCGGTGCGTGCGGGAGACGGAGAACGAGCCGATGATGCCGCTCGCGATGGCCAGGGCGGCGCCGGTGAGCATGACGATGCGGAAGCTGTCGACGAAGGAGGCGCCGATGGCGTGTTGCACGAGGCGTGCGCGCGCCGGGTCGAGGCCGCGCGGGACGGTGGCGGCGGCGAGGTCGATGTGTTGGCGCGCGAGGTCCTGTGCAACGGAGGCGGGGAGGTGGAGCGCGGCGACGCGTGTGTCTAACGCGGGGCCGAAGACGTGGGCGGCGATCACCGCCGTGACGGCGAGGCCGAGGACGCCGGCGGTGCGGGCGACGGCGTTGTTGACGCCGGAGGCGACACCGACGTTCGACGCCGGCACCGCATTCATCACACTGGTCGTCAACGGCGCCACCGTTAGGCCAAGGCCGACGCCGAGGACGAGGGCGGCGGGGAAGTAGGTCGTCCAGTAGGAACCGCCGATGAATGGGCGCGCGAAGAGCGCGAAGCCTAACGCGACGACTGCGGGGCCGATCGCGAGCAGCAGGGCGGCGCCGCAGCGTTTCATCAGTCCTTCGGCCCGCTGCGAGAGGATGAAGACGAGCACGGTCGTCGGGACCAGCACCCCGCCTGCCGCGGTAGGCGAATAACCTTGCACCTGGATCATGTTGAAGGGAACGAAGTAGAGCGCGCCGCTCAACGCGGCATAGAGGAAGAGCGTGAGCAGATTGGTCCCCGAGAACATGCGGTCATTGAACAGCGATAGCGGGACCATCGGCGCGCGGCTGCGGGACTCGATGAGCAGGAAACCGGCGAGTATGATGGCGCCGGCGAGGAGCGAGCCCCAGACCAGCGCGTTGTGCGCGCCGAGTCGCGGCATCTCGAGCGCGCCGGTCACGAGGCCTGCGAGTCCCAGGGTGGCCGTGGCCGCGCCGGGCCAGTCGAGTGTGCCGCCCGAATCGGCGCGCGACTCGGGCACGTGGGCGTAGGCGAGCACGATCACGGCGACGGCGATGGGCGGGTTGATGAAGAACACCCAGCGCCACGAGATGTGCTGCACCAGCCAGCCGCCTAACACGGGGCCGGCGGCCGGCGCGATGGCCGTGAACGCCGACCAGTTACCGATCGCGTTGGCGCGCGCGTCGCCCTCGAAGCAGGCGCCGAGAATCGCCAGGCTGCCGGGGATGAGCAACGCGGCGCCGATGCCTTGCACCCCGCGCGCGGCGACGAGCCATGGTACGCCGGTCGCGAATCCGCAGGCCGCGGACGCCAGACCGAAGATCACCGTCCCGATCACATAGATCTTGCGGCGTCCGGCCTTGTCGCCTAACGCACCGCCGATGAGGATGCAGCCCGCGAGCACGAGGGCGAACGACTCGACGACCCACTGGGCTTCATCGCCGGTCGCGTGGAGGTCGCGCTGGATCACCGGCAGGGCGACGTTCACCACGGTGGTGTCGATGAACGCGATGCTGGAGCCGAGGATGGTCGTGGCGACGATCCAGCGGCCGCGGCGGCGGTCGGTGATGGTCCGGTCGCCTGATTGCGCCGGTGCGCTTCGCGTGGTGACGCCGTCGCTGGCCACGATGCCTAACGAGCCGCGCCGGCGGCCATCGACTCGGGCCGCGGGCGCCGCCGGCGCTCCGGGAAGTGCCGGTCGAGAAAGCGGATCAGCGCGCGCTCTTCGGGATAGTGGCCGTCTACCGTCTTCCGGCGAAGGCGCGGCAGGATGGTGTCGCCATGGTCGAGATAGCGCGCGAGCACGATCGGGTGCACGTAACTGCCGCGGCAGATGGCCGGCGTGTTGCCTAACTCAGCGGCCACCAGGCGGACGGCGAGGACGACGTTCTTTTTGGCTTCGCGTTCGGTCGCGGCCGGCCCCAAGTCGGACAGGACCAGGGCGACGCGCAGCGTGCCGCCCCAGGTCCGAAAGTCCTTGGCCGTATATCGTGCCGGCGTCAGGCGTCGCACGTATTCGTTCACCTCGCGCTGCGTCAGGTTGTGCCACCGGTCGTCGTTCAGGTATCGGAAGAGCCGCGTGCCCGGCGTGCGCAGCAGGGCGTGCACCAACCTGGCGAGCGCGCGGTCCACCACGACCCGGCGCTGGTCCTTGTTCGACTTGCCGCGAAACGCGAAGTGAATCGTGCTGCCGTCCACGGTGACGTGCCGCTTGTTGAGTGTCGTGATGCCGAACGTGTGGTTCTCACGGGTGTAGCGGTCGTTGCCCGGGCGAAAGAATCCTTTGCTGATGAGTCGCACGACGGCGGCGGCGACGCGGTCGCGCGTGAGCTCGCGGCCCGTGCCTAACTGAGTGTAGAGGGCGTCGCGGATCGCCGGCAGGTCGCGCGCGAGCCGGCGCATCCTATAGTATTTGCGCTGCTCGCGGAGCGCGACCGCGCGCGCATGATAGCGGTACTGCTTGCGGCCTTTGACGTCGAACCCCCACGCCTGGATCGCCGCGCGCGGGTTGGCGGCGATGTGCACATCGCGCCAGGCGGGCGGAACGCGCAGCGCGTTGATGCGCGCGAGCTGCTTGCGATCGCGGACAGTGCGGCCTTGGGCGTCCTCGTACCGGAAACCTGTCGACTTTCCACCGCGCCGCTTAAACCACTGAACCGCCATGTCGAGGCACCGGTGGCAAGAAGCAGTCCGCGGTCGGCTGCCTGCCGCCCGTCGACGCCCCGCGCCTCGCTGCCGTGCCGATAGATTCGCTGTACATGGTTCGATCCGAGCATCCGAGCGTCGACGGTCGCGAACTGTCGGAGGGAGTTGCACTCGACTACGACGTCGATTCTCGACTCGTCGGCATCGACATCGATAACGTGAGAAAAAAAGGTTCTTCGGGAATTTCCGGGAAAGGCAGCGGGGCCGGGTTTCAACCTCCCCGCGTGTGAGAGTCTAACGACAGAGGCATCCTTCACACCTAGAGCGAGGAAGCCCTCAATGCGCGCTTCCAGTTAGCCCTCACGTCGAGCTCCCGCCGGACTTAGCCGCCGAGATGAGCGCCATCGCGAGCGAAGCACTTGCTTAGTACCAGCTAACTCCGCGCATTCGCGCCGCGCGCCCCCAGGAAAATCCTTTCAATTTGAAAGCGCCT
>DATEKK010000039.1:0-7857 GCA_035277485.1 Gemmatimonadaceae bacterium | reverse complement strand
AACGCGAGCGGCGTCGAGCTGTGCTTATTCAGCGGACCCGATGACGCCGTCGAGAGCACGCGCATCGCCCTGCGCGAGCGGAACGATCAGATCTGGCACTGCTATCTTCCCGACGTGCGTCCCGGCCAACTGTACGGGTATCGCGTGCACGGACCGTATCGCCCTGAGGAAGGGCATCGCTTCAATCCATCGTGCCTCCTCATCGACCCGTACGCGAAAGCGATCGGCGGCACGATCAAGTGGAGCGACGCACTCTTCGGCTATCAGTTGGGCAGCGCGCAGCAAGACCTCGAGATGAATCACTCCAACAGCGCCGGCCACATGCCCAAGTGCGTGGTGTGCGACTCGGCGTTCACGTGGAGCGACGACCGTCCGCCGCGCACGCCGTGGCACCGCACGGTGATTTACGAGTGCCACGTGAAGGGTCTCACCAAACGGCATCCGCAGGTGCCCGAGCACGTGCGCGGCACGTACCTCGGCCTGGCGTCCGACGCGATCATCGACCACTTGCTGTCGTTAGGCGTGACGGCCGTCGAGCTGCTGCCGGTGCACCACTTCGCGATCGACCGCGCGCTCGCCGAGCACGGCCTCACCAACTACTGGGGCTACAACTCGATCGGATTCTTCGCGCCCGACGTGCGCTACGCCAACGGCGCGATGGGCCGGCAAGTGGGCGAGTTCAAGTCGATGGTGAAGACGCTCCACTCGGCCGGCATCGAAGTCATCCTCGATGTCGTGTACAACCACACCGCCGAAGGCAATCACCTAGGCCCAACGCTGTCGCTGCGCGGCATCGACAACGCCGCGTACTACCGGCTCGATCCGCAGAATCCGCGCTTCTACGTCGACTTCACCGGGACCGGCAACTCGCTCAACATGCAGCACCCGCGGACCGTCCAGCTGATCATGGACTCGCTCCGCTACTGGGTGACGGAGATGCACGTCGACGGATTCCGCTTCGACCTCGCGCCGGTGCTGGCCCGCGAGCTGTACGAGGTCAATCGGTTAGGCACCTTCTTCGACATCATCCACCAGGACCCGGTGTTGTCGCGCGTCAAGCTGATCGCGGAGCCGTGGGACATCGGGCCGGGCGGCTACCAGGTGGGCAATTTCCCCATCGGGTGGGCCGAGTGGAACGGGAAGTACCGCGACGACGTCCGCCGCTACTGGCGCGGCGACGCCGGCATGGTGAACGACCTCGCGTCGCGCCTCTCCGGCAGCAGCGACATCTATCAGTGGAGCGACCGCCCGACGTACGCGAGCATCAACTTCGTGACGGCACACGACGGGTTCACGCTGCGCGACCTGGTGAGCTACGAGCGCAAGCACAACGTGCCTAACGGAGAGGGAAACCGCGACGGCACCGACGCCAACTACAGCCGCAACTGGGGCGTCGAGGGACCGACGCACGACCCGCGCATCCTCGCGCGGCGCGAGCGCAGCATGCGCAACTTCATGGCCACGCTCGCGTTCTCCGAGGGCGTGCCGATGGTGTCGCACGGCGACGAGATGGGCCGCACCCAACTCGGCAACAACAACGCCTACGCGCAGGACAACGAGACGACGTGGGTCGATTGGTCGCTCGAGGCGCGCCAGCGCGCGATGCTCGACTTCACGCGGCGCGTGTTCGAGATCCGTCGCACCAACCCGGTGTTGCGCCGCCGCAGCTTTCTGCGCGGCCAGGCGATCGATACGTCGGGCGCCAAGGATCTCTCGTGGATCCATCCCGACGGACGCGAAATGACGGACGCCGACTGGCACGACGCCAACTCGCACGTGCTCGGCATGCTGATCGACGGCGATGCGTCGGACGACATCGACGATCACGGCCGCCCGATCAAGGGCGACAGCCTGCTGCTCATCCTGAACAACCAGGAGGAGTTGCGCCGATTCGTGCTGCCCACGATGCCGATGCCCGGTGCGTGGTGCGAGATGATCCACACGGCCGCGCGCCCCGGCGTCACACCCGGCGACCACGAAACCACGATCGCCCCGTTCTCGCTGGTGCTGTTGCGGTACGCACTGACCGGGCCGGCTGAGCGTTAGGCAATGAGCCGCGACCCGCGCCGCGCCGGCGCCGAGACCGGCCGCCCGTCAGGACGTGCGCCGACCATCGAGTCGGAGCCGCCCGTGTCGCGCGCGGACATGGCGCGCCTCGCCGCCGGCGAGCACACGGACCCGCACCGCATCCTCGGCGCGCACACAGCGACGCGCGGGGCCGTGGCCGGCGCCGTGATCCGCGCATTCCATCCCGATGCCAGCGGCGTCGACGCGCTGCTCGGCGACGATCGCAGCGTGGCACTCGATCCCGTTGGGCAGGGCGTGTTCGAGGGATTCGTGCCCGGCGCGACGCTGCCGCTTCGATATCGCCTTCAATTCCGGTTTGCCGGCGGCGGCACCTGGGAGCGCGGCGACCCGTACCGGTTCTGGCCAACGTTAGGCGAAATGGACCTGCACCTGTTCAACGAGGGCACGCACTTGCGGCTGTGGGACGCTCTCGGCGCGCACGTCCGCGAGCTCGACGGCGAGCAGGGTACATCGTTCGCGGTGTGGGCGCCCACCGCCAAACGCGTGAGCGTCGTCGGCGACTTCGACGGATGGGATGGCCGCTTGCTCCCCATGCGCTCGCTCGGCAGCTCCGGCGTGTTCGAGCTGTTCGTGCCCGGCGTCCAGGCGGGCGCGCTCTACAAGTTCGAGATCCTCACGGCGCAGGGCCAACTGCGCGTCAAGACCGATCCACTCGCGTTCGCGATGGAGATGCCGCCGGGCACGGCGAGTCGGGTCGCCCATTCGGATTACCGTTGGGCAGACGATGCCTGGGTCGCGACGCGCGAATCGGCGGATGTGGCGCGCGGCCCCATGGCCATCTACGAAGTGCATCTCGGCTCGTGGATGCGCGCGCCCGAAGACAACCGCGTGCTCACGTACCGCGAGATCGCGCCGCGGCTCGCCGAGCACGTGAAGCGCTTGGGCTTCACGCACGTCGAGCTGTTGCCGATCGCCGAGCATCCGTTCACGGGCAGCTGGGGCTACCAGGTGACCGGGTACTATGCGCCCACCGCGCGCTACGGATCGCCCGACGATTTTCGCGCGTTCGTCGACACGCTGCACGGTGCGGGCATCGGCGTGCTCATCGACTGGGTGCCCGCGCACTTTCCGCGCGACGACTTCGCGCTGCGGCGCTTCGACGGCACCGCGCTCTACGAGCACGACGATCCTCGGTTAGGCGAACACCCGGATTGGGGCACGCTCATCTTCAACTATGCGCGCACCGAAGTGCGCAACTTCCTCGTGGCCAACGCGCTCTACTGGCTCGAGGAGTTCCACGTCGACGGCCTGCGCGTCGACGCCGTGGCCTCGATGCTCTACCTGGACTACAGCCGCCGTCCCGGCGAATGGCTGCGCAACAAATTCGGCGGACGCGAGAACCTGGACGCCATCGCGTTCCTGCAGAACATGAATCGCGTGGTGCACGAGCGACATCCGGGATGCATCACGGTGGCCGAAGAATCCACGGCGTGGCCCGGCGTCACGAAACCGGTGGAGCAGGGCGGACTCGGTTTCTCGTTCAAGTGGAACATGGGATGGATGCACGATACGCTCGGCTACTTCGCGCGCGACCCCATGTACCGCTCGTGGCACCAGAACGACCTCACGTTCGCGATGATCTACGAGTACAGCGAGCACTTCATCATGCCGCTGTCGCACGACGAGGTGGTGCACCTCAAGCGCTCGCTGCTCGGCAAGCTGCCTAACGATAGCGACCCGTGGCGCCAGTTCGCGAACCTCCGCCTCCTGCTCGCCTACATGTACACGCGTCCGGGCAAGAAATTGCTGTTCATGGGCTCGGAGCTCGCGCCGCCGGGCGAATGGAACCACGACGAGAGTTTGCCGTGGCACCTCGCGGGCGACCCCAAGCGCGCGTCGTTCGGTGCGTTCATGGAAGACCTCGGCCGGTTGTATCGGGAGCAATCCGCGCTGTGGCGGGACGACTATGATCCGCGCGGATTTCAGTGGATCGACGTCGGCGACGCCGCGAATTCGGTGGTGTCGTACGTTCGGCGAGACGGCGGCGAGCATCTGGTGGTGGTGCTCAACATGACGCCGATCCCGCGCGAGCAGTATCGGATCGGCGCGCCCGCGGCCGGCGAATATGTGGAGCTGTTCTCGAGCGACGCGGTGCACTACGGCGGGAGCGACGTGCGCACGCTCGCGCGCGTCGAGACCGACCCGCTGCCCCTGCACGGCTTCGAGCAGTCGATGGCGCTCGTGCTGCCTCCGTTAGGCGCGCTCGTGCTGCGTCCGGTGCGCGGCTGACGATCGTGTCGTCGCTCCACGCGCTCGCCGCGCGGCTCGGGATTCTCGATCGGTACGTCGACCAGACCGGCCGCGAGACGCGCGAGACGTCCGACGCGACCCGCGTCGCCCTGCTCGCCGCCATGGGCGTCGACGCGTCGAGCGAGTCCCACATCCGCCGCGCGCTGCTCGCACTCGACGAGCGCGAGCAGCGCGAGATCCTCCCGCCCGTCCGCGTCGTGCGCGAGTCGGAAGCGTGGGACCGCACCCTCCGCTTCCGCATCCCCGACACCGTCGCCCAGCCTAACGCAGACGCCCGCGTCGAGTACGCGTGCACCCTGGAAGACGAGCGTGGCGCGTGTACTACCTTCGCCGGCGCCGTCGATCGGCACGCGGCCGACGTCGTCGACGTCGGCCTCGCGCCGCTCGTCGGCGCCGGCTACTATCGGCTGCACCTCGCGCTCCGCGGGCGCGGAGCGCTCGCCGAAGCCCGCCAAACCCTCATCATCGCCCCGCACGCCTGCGTCACCCCCACCGGCAAACACTTCGGCATCGAAGCCAACCTCTACGCCGTCCGCAGCGCCACCAACTGGAGCGTCGGCAACCTCGACGACCTCGCCACCCTCGCCCAATGGAGCGGCACGCACGGCGCCGCGTTCCTTGGGCTAAACCCGCTGCACGCCCTCCGCAATCGCGGCGGCGAGATCTCGCCGTACAGCCCCGTGAGCCGGCTCTATCGCAGCGCGGCGTATCTCCACATCGAATCCATCCCCGAGCTCGCCGAGAGCGATGAGGCGCGCGCGCTCCTCGCGAGCGACGCCCTCGTGAGCGAGCTCGCCAAACTCCGCTCGGGCGATCGCGTCGAGTACGAGCGCGCCACACTCCTCGCGCGGCCGGTGCTCGAAGCGCTGCACCGCACGTTCGCCGTCGCGCACGCGTCGCCGGCCGACCCGCGCCGCGCCGCGTACGACCGCTACGTCGCGCGCGAAGGCGATCCCCTCACCGCGCACGCCACCTTCTGCGCGCTCGACGAGCACTTCGCTGCGTTAGGCTTGGCCGGCGGCTGGCGCGCGTGGCCGCGCGCGTTCCGGACCCCCGCGTCGCCGGAGGTCGCGCAGTTCCGCGCCGGGCAGCGCGACCGGGTCGACTTCCATCGCTGGATCCAGTTCGAGCTCGACCGCCAGCTCGAGCGCGCCGCCCAACGCGGACGCGATGCGGGACTTAGCATCGGGTTGTATCAGGACCTCGCCGTCGGATCATCCGGTGATGGGAGCGACGCCTGGGCCTACCAGCACCTCTTTCTCTCCGGCGCCGACGTCGGCGCGCCGCCCGATGCCTACGCCACCGACGGACAGAACTGGGGGCTGCCGCCCATCTCGCCGCACCATCTCCACGCCGAGGCGTACGCGTACTGGATCGCGCTCATCCGCGCGTCCCTCCGCCACGCCGGCGCGCTCCGCATCGACCATGCGTTAGGCATGTTCCGGCAGTTCTGGATTCCCGCCGGCCGCCCGGGACGCGACGGCGCGTACGTGCGCTTCCCGACCAACGATCTGTTAGGCATCCTGGCGCTCGAGAGCGCGCGCCACCGCGCCATCATCATCGGCGAAGACCTGGGCACCGTGCCGCCCGAAGTCCCCTCCACCCTCCATTCGTGGGGCGTCCTCGGCTGCCGCGTCATGCTGTTCGAGCGCGACGACACCGGCGCCTTTCGACCCGCCTCGGCGTACGAGCCGCTGTCGTTGGTCACCGCCGACACGCACGACATGCCGCCCCTCGAAGGGTACTGGACCGGCCGCGACCTCGAGCTTGGCCTCACCCGCCGCGACGACCCGGCCCTGGGCCCCGCCCGCGCCGCGCGCGTCCGCGAACGCGCCGCACTCGTCGAGCGCCTAACGGCGGACGGAATCGTCCCGTCCGGATCGAACGGCATGAGCGGCCCCGCGCTCACCGCCGCCGTCCACCGGTTTCTCTGCTCGACCCCGGCTGCCCTCGTCGGCCTGGCCCTGGATGACCTCGCGGGCGAAACCGAACCCGTCAACATGCCTGGGCTCGCCTATGATCGATATCCGAGCTGGACCCGCCGCATGCGGATGCCCATCGAGTCGCTCGATTCGAATCCAACGGTCCGCGAATCGCTCCAGTGCGAGCGTGGCGCCAAGCAGTGACCGGCGATATTTCTTCAATGTTGTTACGTGCGTGCCGGACACGGCCGTGCGTGCGTTCCCTCTGACCCCAGAAACCCACGCCGCGAATGGCCGAGTTCGGTAACGGAATCATCGCGTACTTCTCCATGGAGATCTGCCTCGAGCAGCAGATCCCGACGTACAGTGGCGGACTCGGCGTCCTCGCCGGTGACACCCTCCGGTCGGCCGCCGACCTCGAGCTCCCGCTCGTCGCCGTTTCGCTCGCGCACCGAAAGGGCTACTTCCATCAGCACCTCGACGCGCACGGACAGCAAACCGAGACGCCCGAGGATTGGAGTCCCGAAGACACTTTGGAGCCGTACGAGCCGCGCATCAGCGTCGACATCGAGGGCCGCACCGTACACGTGCGAGCCTGGCGATACGCGGTGCAGGGGATTACCGGCCACACGATTCCCGTCGTGCTCCTCGACACGAAGCTCGACGAGAACGACGAGTGGGACCGCACGCTCACCGATGTCCTCTACGGCGGCGACCCGCGCTACCGCCTCGCGCAGGAGATGGTGCTCGGCATGGGCGGCGCCGCGATGCTGCGTGCGTTAGGCTACGACAACGGCGTCCACTACCACATCAACGAGGGCCACGCGGCGCTCCTCACGCTCGTGCTGCTCGACCGGCAGCTCCTGGGACGCGCGCCGTGGGAGGCCAACGACGCCGACCTCGAGGCCGTGCGCCAGCGCTGCATCTTCACCACGCACACGCCGGTCCCCGCCGGCCACGACAAGTTCCCGGAGAGCCAGGTCGTCCAATCGTTAGGCGAACACTATGCGGCGCTCCTGAGCGCCACCAAGTGCTGCGACGACGACGGCTCGCTCAACATGACGTACCTCGCGCTGCGCCTGTCGCGCTACATCAACGGCGTCGCGATGCGCCACCGCGAGGTGTCGCGCGAGATGTTCCCCGCGCATCCCATCGACGCGATCACCAACGGCGTGCACGCCGTCACGTGGGCGTCGGAACCGTTCCGCGCGCTGTTCGACCGCCGCATCCCCGAGTGGCGCCGCGACAATCTGTATCTGCGCTACGCGGTCGCGATTCCGCTCGAGGACATCCGTCACGCGCACACGATCGCCAAGCAGTCGATGATCGAAGAGGTCGAGCGCCGTAGCGGCGTGCGACTCGACCCGGCCGCGATGACGATCGGCTTCGCGCGCCGCGCCACACCGTACAAGCGCGCCGACCTCATCTTCTCCGACTTGGATCGCCTCCGCGCCATCGTGTCGGCGACGGGTCCGCTGCAGATCGTGTACGGCGGGAAGGCACACCCGCGCGACGAAGGCGGCAAGGCGCTCATTCGCCACATCTTCGAGGCCGCGCACGAGCTCGAGGGCGCGGTCCGCGTCGTGTACCTCGAGAA
>DATEKK010000038.1:0-3260 GCA_035277485.1 Gemmatimonadaceae bacterium | reverse complement strand
CCCCCGCCGCGAGCACCAGCCGCCGGTGCGGCCGCGAGAGCACGAGGCACACCACCGCGATGATCCAGAGCGCGAGGTACCAGGTGGGCCACACGCCGGGCGATTCGAGCGCCGCCGGCGCCAGCAGCGCCGCCACCACCGCGACGAGCGGCGCCACGAGCGGCGGCAGCGCGAGCCGACGCCCGCGCACCGCGATCGCGCCGGCCGAACCCGCGATGGCGATGAGCAGCGTGGCCGTCACGAGGAACAAGGACGCTTCCCACGCCAGCCACACCGTGTCGCTCACACCACCCGGCGGCGGTGCCACGCCGTCGGCCAGCGCGCGCAGCAAGAATGGGCCTAACGCAACCACCGCGAGCAGCACGATGAGCCGCGCCCGGCGGGGTACGGCGAGCGCGCGCCCGCGGCGGCGCTGCAGGAGCAGCAGGCCGAGCAGGAGCGCCGCGGCGGCCATGCCTAACGCACCGACGGTGCCGGTGAGTGGACCGCCGAGCGGCGCGTAGTACACCGTGGGGTCGAACAGCGTCGAGTCGCTGGACAACGCGCTCAAGGGCGCCAGCGCGATCGCAATGAGCCACACGCCTAACGGAACGAGTCTCCACCCGAACGTGCGCTCTTCGCGCCACACGGCCGCCAAAAAACAGAGCAGCCCGAGCGCGAGCGTCACCGTGCCGGCCGTGCGCGCCGCTTCCATCACCCCGAGCCGCGCTTCCTCGCGCTCCGGCGACACCGGCCGCACCGCCAGCAGCGTGTCCTGCGCCGGCGCGAACACCAAGGGCGGCTGTTGCGCAGCGCCGGTGTCCGCGGCGGGATGCGCGCGCGGGTCCACATCCAACACGAACCCGTTGAGCCCCACGCGGCTCGCCACGCGGTCCGCCAACGCCGACACCAGGCTGTCGCCCGGCGATTCGGCGTGGATCACGGCGCTCGCCACCGCGCGCGTCTCGCCCCGCGTGGCCGCCGCGTACAACGTCACGTAGAACGGCGATTGCACCACGCCGAGCGGCGCCACCAGCGTGTCGGTGCGCACCACGTTGGTGCCGGCCCACGCCGCCGGCCGCCCACGCCGATAGAGCACCACGCCCAACCCGGGCATGCCGTGCACCTGCTGCCGGAGAGCGGCAAATGCGTCCATCTCGCCCGCCGGTGCGCTCAGCGCATCGGTCGCGGTCGCCCGAATCCGGCGCGTCACCGACTCGAGCTCGCGCCTGAGCTCGAGCGATCCGCGACGCACCAGGTTCATGCGGTACGACGCCCAGTTGTCATCGATGCGGCCCAGCTGTCGCTGCGTCCGGATCGCGAGCGCGCAAAACAGCAGCGCCGCCGCGACCGCCGCGTACGCCCAACCGCGCGACCGGCGGGGCAGTCCCAACGCGATGAGGATTGCCACCCCTGTGGCGGCAACGCTGGCCAATAAGTAGCGTATGCCCGGATTGCGGAGCCACGACGCGTCCGCGACGAGTGCAACGCCCGCGCTGAGCGTCCACACGTGGGCGGCCACACTCCGGATCGCCGGCCATCGCGTCACCGGCTTCACTTCACCGCCTTTCGCAATGCCGCTTCCGCCTCCCGCCGCGGACGCCAAACCGCGACGACTCAAAGAACTGGGCCCGGCTCAAGTGGCCGCGATCATCGCCGCCGACCCGCGCTTGATCATCCCGGTCGGCACCTGCGAGCAACATGGTCCGCACCTTCCGTTGGGCTGCGCCACCATCATCGCCCAACGATTGGCCGAAGATCTCTCCGCCGCCACCGGTGTCATCGTGGCGCCGACGGTCGAATATGGGGTGAATGGGAACACCGACGGGGTGTTTTCCGGTAACGCAACGCTGCGCAAGAAAACCCTGCACCGCATGCTCAACGATCTCTTGGACTCCTGGGAGACCACAGGGTTCCGGGAATTTATCCTCCTCACCGCGCACGACTACGACGCGCACCAGGAAGCGCTCGACACCGTCATCACGCGTTCCGCGCGCGTTCGCGTGGTGGATATTTATGCCGTGAATCTGAGCGACATACTGGAGGGCCAGTCCGAGCACTTGCACGGCGGCGAGGCCGACACGTCGCTCATGCTGTATCTGGCGCCGGAGTTGGTCCGAATGGAGTGGGCGCGCGACTTCATTCCGTCCGATTCGAAGCGTTACCGCCGTGGCAAATTACGCGTCCCGAAAGACAGTGCGGGATCTGTCGGCAGGCCTACACTCGCCACCGCCGAAAAGGGTAAAGCCCTCTACGAGCGGCTCCGCGAACGGATCGGGGATCGTATCTTCCTCGTTCCCGCCCCCGACGCCTGAACCCTCCTCCCGCCTTCGGGGTATTGTTCTGTGACAATGCGCACCCTCGGCTTGTTGTGCATGACCGTGCTCGCCGTGCCGCTTCCTTCGGGCGCGACCGCTCAGGTGTCGGTGGTCGACGAAGGCAGTTTTACCATCACGCGGAACGGCGCGCGTGTAGGCAGAGAAACCTTCACGATCCGGAAAACGGGCATCGGAGCCGCTGACGCGTACGTGTCCAACGGGACCACCGATCTCGATGGGCGCCGCCTCATGCCGGCCTTGCAGGCCGACGCGGATTTTGGTCCCATCAAGTACCAGCTCGAGGTGCGCAAGGGAGACGACGTCGTCGAGCGCCTCAAGGGCATCGCGGGACGCGGGCGGTTCAGCACGCAGGTGCGCACGTCGAAGGGCGAATCCACGCGGGAGTTCATCGCATCGGATGATGCGGTGTTGTTGGACGACGATGTGTTCCACCAGTACTACTTCGTGGCGCAGCGGGCGCTCAAGTTGGGCGCAGCGGGCGGATCGATCGCCGTCGTGATGCCCCAGCACGCAGAGCAGCAGGTTTTGCGTGCCAAGTGGGCGCCCGACGAGGCAATCGCGATAGCGGGACGGTCCGTGACCGCCAAGCATCTCGTCCTTACGGACGCCAGCGGCGCGACGCAGAACGTCTGGGTCGACGCGGCGGGTCACGTGCTCAAGATCTCGTTGGACGGCCGAAGCCTCGTGATCCAGCGCGACCAGTTGCCCCACTAGATTCAGAGTCGCGCACACCGGTTGGACCGGAGCGCCCCGTGCCACGCGGGGCGCTCGTCGTTCGTACATCTGAAACCCACATCTCCGGCGTCCCGTAAGAGAGCCAGACACCGCTCAAACAGGATTCTCACGATGCAACTCAGCAAGCTCGTCGCGGCGGCGCTCTGCGCGGCCATCCCGGCTGTTTTCCCGCACGCCGCGAATGCCCAGACCGCCGACTCGACGAGC
>DATEKK010000037.1:0-1672 GCA_035277485.1 Gemmatimonadaceae bacterium | reverse complement strand
CGGATCGGCGAGTTCATGAACTGCATGGTGTCGTAAATCGCCATACCCGCCGACACGCTGCCGCCCGGCGAATTGATGTAGAGGTTGACGTCCCTCTCGGGATTATCGGCGTCCAGGAACAGAAGCTGAGCGATCACGATGTTGGCGACGTCGTCGTTGATCGGCGTGCCCAGGAACACGATCCGGTCCATGAGCAGACGCGAGAAAATGTCGTACGTGCGCTCGCCGCGGCTCGACCGCTCGATGACATACGGAGGATAGATGGTCGACATGGTGCTCCAGCTCCTTGATCGTGTGACCTGCGTTTCCAGCCTGACGCCTTACGGCGCTACTCCTGCTCGATCGTGTTCTTTTCCTTGAGCCACGAGAACACGTTGTCCTCGGTAATCGTGCGCTCCAGTTCTTTGATTCTACCAGCCTTTTGTAACGACGCGTACACCTGCCCCGGATCAACACCGCGCTTGGACGCCATCTCGGCGATGCGGTTGTCGATGTCCGCTTCGGTCGCCTCGAGGTTCTCTCGCTTGGCGATCGTATCCACCACCAGGTCGCGCCTCACCTGACGCTCGGCCATGGGACGGAACTCGCGGTCGAACCGTTCCTTCTCGGTCTCTGGAATCTGGTAGGCTTCGGCGTATGCCTGCATGAGCTGGGTGACCCAACTCGGCGGCACCTCGAAGGGATTGGCGCCGATCACTTCGTCCACCAGCTTCTGGCGGACCTGCGCGTCGGCCTCACGCTCCGCGTCCTTCTGCAAGTCTTCGCGCACGGTCTTGTTGAGGGCCGCGAGCGAATCGAAATCGCCGACCTCGCGCGCGAACGCATCGTCCAGCGCCGGCAGCGACTTTCTCTTGACGTCTTTGACGGTGACGCGGACCTGCTTCGTGCTGCCGCGTTGGGCTTCGTCGGGGAAATCATCCGGCCACTTCACCGCGCGCTCCACGGTCGAACCGGTGGGTGTCTCCATGATCAGCTCTTCAATGCCCGGAATGGCCTGGCCGCCGCCTAACACAATCCGGTATTCGCCGCCCTCGCCCACCGCACCGGATTCGTCCGCGGTCGCGAGCTGCACCGTGACCATGTCGCCGGGTTGGCCGCGGTCTTCGACCGGTGCCCACGCGGCCTTCTGCTCGCGCATCGAATCGATTTGCTCGCGCACGTGATCGTCGGTGACAACGCGCGGCGTGCGCGTGACGCGGAATCCGACCGTGCGCGGCAATTCGATGGACGGGCGAATCTCGAGGTGCAGCTCGAACGTGAGCGGCTGGCCGTCGCTGAACTTGAGCTCGTGCACGTGCGGCTGGGTTGCGAGCTCCACCTTCTCGCGCTCGAGCACTTCCTTGAACGCATCCTGCACCGCGGACTCGATGGCTTCTTGCCGGATTGCGTCCGCGAACTTCTTGCGCACCATCGCCGCGGGTGCCTTACCGGGGCGGAAGCCGGGAAGCCGGACCTGCGACGCATACCGCTTCGCCGCGCGGTCCTCGCGCTCGCGCACTTCTTCGATCGGCACCGACACCTCGAGCAGTCGCTCGAGTCCCTCGGTCTTTTTCGGCGTGATGGCGATGTTCATGGGAGGAAAAATAGACGAGGGAGGGAAGGTAGTGCAGTGCAAGGGAAGCGGCGCCTCGCGGCGCCTTCGGGAAGCGCTTCGCTTGGGGAATCGGCGGCT
>DATEKK010000036.1:0-8214 GCA_035277485.1 Gemmatimonadaceae bacterium | reverse complement strand
GTCACGTATCAGGAACGCAGCCTGCCCATGACCACCATCGTGGCCACCGCGAGCTCCACCGAGAGCTTCTCGGTGCGCGACCTCGACCTGCGCACCAAAGCGTGGCGCATCGTGGCCAGCAAAAACTTGTTGTGGGTGAGCGTCGCAGCCGGCTTCGGGCGCGACTACTACGACGCCAATGCAAGAATCACGTACAACGTGGACGGCCAGACGCAGCAGACGCCGGTGTCGCTCGGCGTGAGTCCGTCGCGCACCAACTTCTTCGGCGACGTCTCGCTCAACGTAATCCCGTTCGTCAAGCTGGTCGGCGAGTTAGGCAGGGTGTCCGGCGGCTCGGTGCACACCTTCAACTCGTTCGACGACGACGTGAACCAGTCGCGCTGGTACGGGTCCATCGGGGCCCGCCTTGCCTTCTGAGCGCAAGCGCCTAACGGAACACACCGGCGCCGAGCGCGATCGCGCGTTCATGCGCCGGGCAATTGCCCTGGCCCGCAAGGGCTGGGGCCAGACGGCGCCGAATCCCATGGTCGGCGCCGTCGTCGTTCAGGGCAACGATGTCGTGGGCGAGGGCTACCACGAGCGGTTCGGCGCGAGGCACGCGGAGATCGCGGCGCTCGAGGCAGCGGGTCCCCTGGCAGATGGCGCCACGGTCTACGTGTCGCTCGAGCCGTGCGCGCACCACGGCAAAACACCGCCCTGCGCCGACGCACTCATCAAGGCCGGCGTGTCGCGCGTGGTGATCGGCGCCATGGATCCGAACCCACAGGCAGCCGGCGGCGCGACGCGTCTTCGGGAGCACGGCGTGGATGTGCTCACAGACGTCGAGGAGCGCCGCGCGCTCGAGGTCGATCCCGCGTTCTTCTTTTCGTTCGGCGCGTGGCGACCCTGGATCACGCTCAAGCTCGCGATCTCGATCGACGGCGCCTTGGCGGACGAGACCGGTCGCTCGAAATGGATCACCGGCCGTCGCGCGCGCGCGGCGGCGCACGAGCTGCGCGCGGGCAACGATGCGATTGCGGTGGGTATCGGAACCGTGCTCGCGGACAACCCGTCGCTCACGGTTCGAGACGCGCCGGCGCCCCGGGTCCCGCCGCGCCGAGTGGTGTTCGACCGGCACGCGCGCATCTCGCTCGACTCCGAGCTCATTCGGACGGCGGGCGACGTGCCCACCACGGTCATCGTCGCTCCGAAAACGCCGCCGGCCGTGGTCGGCGCCCTGAGGGGCAGCGGCGTCGAGGTGATTGCCGAGACGTCCATCGAGGATGCGCTGGAGCGGCTGGCGTCGGAGGGGGTTCGGTCCCTGCTCTTGGAGGGCGGCGCCCGCCTGGCCGGGGCGTTCTGGGAACGATCCCTGGTCGACCGTTTGATTATCTTTCAAGGTCCTGTCGTAATCGGCGGCGACGCGCAGAATGCGTTTGCGTTTGCCCCGGGGACGACCATTGGAAGAGCGGCCCGGCTCGCCGTGCTGGAGCGGCGGGCCTTAGGCGACGACAGCATGATCGCGTACGCCGTGCACGACGTTCCGGCACCGCGGCCCGGGCCCAAAGGATCGAACGATTGATCAGGTCATGTTCACCGGCATCATAGACGACATCGGCACGATCGAACAGGTCGTGGAGAGCGCGGCCGGCCGCGAGCTGCGCGTGCGCTGCGCGTACACGGAGCTCACCCCGGGCGAGAGCATCGCGCTCAACGGCGCGTGCCTAACGGTGCGCGAGCACGGGAGCGGATGGTTCACGGTGGCCGCAGTAGCCACGACGCTCGAGCGCACGCTGGTGGGCGACTGGCGTCCCGGCACGCGCGTCAACCTGGAGCGCGCGCTGCGCGCGGGCGACCGGTTAGGCGGACATCTCGTGCAGGGGCACGTGGACGACACCGGTATCGTGGTGGCGACACGGCTGGGCGGGACGGCACACCTGGTGGACGTGCGTCTCCCGCGCGAGCTGGCTGATCTCACGGTGATACACGGATCTATTGCGATCGAGGGCGTGAGTCTCACGGTAAACGACCTGCCGACACCCGAGATGGTGCAGGTCTCGCTCATCGACTATACCCTGCGCCACACGACGTTGGGCAATCTGGAGCTCGGCCAGCACGTGCACGTGGAGGTGGACGTGATCGGCAAGTACGTGCAGCGTCTGGTGGCGCCGTACATCGCGACGGTGCGCTGACCATGCCATTCGGAACCGTCGAACAGGCGATCGCCGACATCGCGGCCGGCCGCATGATCATCGTGGCCGACGACGAAGATCGCGAGAACGAGGGCGACCTCATCTGCGCGGCCCAGTTGGTCACGCCCGAGATCATCACGTTCATGGCCAAGCGCGCCAGCGGCCTCATCTGCCTCGCCCTCCCCGGCGAGCGCTGCGACCAACTCGGCCTAACGTTAGTCAGCGAGAATAATATTGATGCCTATCGCACGGCGTACACGCAGAGCATCGACGCCGCCGCGCGATTCGGTGTCACCACGGGGATCTCGGCCCAGGATCGCGCGCGCACCATCCAGGTGGCGGTCGATCCCGCCACGCTGCCTCGCGACCTGCGCTACGGCGGACACATCCAGCCGCTGCGCGCGCGAGATGGCGGCGTGTTGCAGCGCGTTGGGCACACCGAAGCGGCCATCGATCTCGCGCGCCTCGCCGGGTTGTATCCCGCGGGCGTGATCTGCGAGGTGTTGCGCGATGAAGACGGACAGCCCGCCCGTCGTCCGGAGCTCGAGCAATTCGCCGAGCGCAACGGACTCACGTTCATCACCGTGGCCGAGTTGGTGGCGCACCGGCTCAAGACCGAGCGGCTGGTGCACCGCGTGGCCGAGGCGCGGCTGCCCACGGAATGGGGCGACTGGAAGATCATCGGCTACCATAATGACGTCGACCAGCACGAGCACATCGCGCTCGTGTTCGGGGACGTGCACGACGGCGACCACGTGCTCGTGCGCATGCACTCCAAGTGCCTAACGGGAGACGTGTTCGGCTCCATGCGCTGCGACTGCGGGTGGCAGCTGCACACCGCGATGCAGATGATCGCCGAGGAAGGCCGGGGCGTGGTGGTGTACCTGGATCAGGAAGGGCGGGGCATCGGGTTGCTCAACAAGCTCAAGGCGTACGAGCTGCAGGACGGCGGCGCCGACACCGTCGAAGCCAACGAGCGGCTCGGCTTCAAGCCCGACCTGCGCAACTATGGTATCGGTGCGCAGATTCTGCTCGACCTGGGGCTCAAGTCGATCCGGCCGCTCACCAACAATCCCCGCAAGCTCGTCGGCCTCGAGGGCTACGGCCTAACGGTGGACGAGCGCGTCCCGATTCGCGCGCCGCAAACGAGCGAGAATCGCGACTACCTCGAGACCAAGCAGACGAAGCTCGGACACCTGCTCGCGCACTGAATGCCCGAATTCGCCGGAACCCCCGTTGGTCAGGGCCGCCGCATCGCGGTCGTCGTCAGCCGGTTCAACGAAGCCATCACGCAATGTCTGGTGGATGGCGCCATGGACGCGCTCACGCGCCACGGCGTGGCCTACGAGGACATCGACGTCGTATGGGTGCCCGGCGCGTGGGAGCTGCCGGCCGCGGCGCGCGCGCTCCTGGCCTCGGAGCGCTACCACGCGCTGGTCGCGTTGGGCGCGGTGATCCGCGGCGACACGCCGCACTTCGACGTGGTGGCGCGCGAATCGACGCGGGGCCTGGCCCAGGCCGGCGCGGAATTCGACACGCCGGTCACGTTAGGCGTGCTCACCTGTGACACGATCGACCAGGCGGCAGCACGCGCCGGCGGCACGCACGGCAACAAAGGCTGGGACGCCGCGCTCGCCGCGCTCGAGATGGCGGACCTGCTCGATCGGTTGAACGTCGCGGATGAGGGTTGAAACGCGCGCCCGCGCGCGGGCGCTCCAGGCGTTGTACGCATGGGATGTGCGGGGAGCCGGCGACGAGGGGAACTCGGCCCTGCCGCGCGTCGCCGAGCAGGTGTGGGACGATCTCGCGGTCGATCGGACGGTGCGCGCGCTCGCTTTACGCTTGATCCGCGCCGTCGCGTCGGACGAGCGCGCCATCGATGCCGAGCTCGAGGATGTGACCACGAACTGGCGCCTGGAGCGGCTGGGCGCCGTGGAGCGATCCGTCTTGCGGTTAGGCGCAGCGGAGCTGCGGCTGGGGGCGACGCCGCCCAAGGTGGTCGTGCAGGAGTCCGTCAGGCTGGCGGAGCGATTCGCGGGCGAGGACAGCGCGCGGTTCGTGAACGGCGTGCTCGACGCGCTCGCCCGCCGGTTAGGCAAACTGTGACCAACTCCGCGGTCGTCCGCCCGCTCAACATCCTGCTCGTGAACTGGCAGGATCGCGAGAACCCGCAGGCCGGCGGCGCCGAGACGCACCTGCACGAGATCTTCGGGCGGCTGGCGGCGGCCGGCCACCGCGTGCGCCTCCTGTGCAGCGGCTGGACCGGTTGTGCGCCGCGTACCCGCTTGGACGACATCGACGTGCATCGCGTCGGCACGCGGTACACATTTCAATTCATGGCGCGCCGGTATTACGAGCGCCACCTGGCCGCGGCCGGGGATGACATCCTGGTCGAGGACATCAATAAGATTCCGTTGTACACCACGCGGTGGACAACTCGGCCCGTGATGGCGTTGGTCCCGCATCTGTTCGGCACCACGGCGTTCCAGGAGGTGTCGTACCTGATGGCTGGTATGGTGTGGACGCTCGAGCGTCCCTTGGTGCACTACTATAGGAATGCACCGTTCGAGGCGATCAGCGAGAGCACGGCCGACGACCTCGTCGCGCGCGGCATCGCGCGCTCGCGCATCCGCGTCATTTATCCGGGTATCGATTCCACGACGTACACACCGGCGCCCGGCACGCGCTCCCGCGACCCCAAGTTCGTCTATCTCGGACGGCTCAAACGCTACAAGCGCGTGGATCTCATCATCCGCGCGTTCGCGGCGTTGCAACATCCAACGGCCACCCTGGCGATTGCCGGGACTGGGGATTATCGGCCGGAGTTGGAACGTCTCTCGCAGTCGCTTGACCTTGGCAGTCGCGTGCGGTTTCTTGGGTTCATCGACGACTGCACGAAGTTGTCCCTGGTGCGCGAAGCGTGGGCGCTCGCGCTGACATCGCCCAAGGAGGGATGGGGGATCACGAACTTCGAGGCAGCGGCCTGCGCGACGCCGGTCGTGGCGTCGGATTCGCCGGGGTTGCGCGAGTCCGTTCGCGACGGGGAGACGGGATTTCTCGTGCCGCACGGCGACATTCCGGCGCTGACCGCGGCGTTCGCGCGCCTGGCGGCCGATCCCACCCTCGTCGAACGGCTCGGGGCCAACGGGCGCCGCTTCGCCGAGCGGTTCACGTGGCCCGACGCCGCGCGCCTAACGGAACAACATCTCGGGGAGATCGTTGGCGTATCGAAGGAGGGGTAGCCCTGTGGACATCACCGTGCAAGCCCATCAAGTCGAAATCTCCGGTAGTCTCCGCACGCGCGCCGAGCGCTTGATGCGGCGCCTGGCGTCGCTGGTGCATCGTCCCGTGGACGCCGTGGTGCGCTTCGAGCAGGATGGCAACGCGCGCAAGGTCGAGATCGTGTTGCGCGCACCGAGGCGCCGCGCGCTCGTGGCGGCGGCGCGGCACCGCAACTTGGGCCCGGCGTTGGGCGAAGCGGCGCGGCGGGTGGAATCGCAAATCTTGAGACACAAGCGGCCCGCGAGCGCTCGGCGGCCGCGAACCAACGGCATGTGACCAAACCCCTCACGGTAGCACGCTTGCTCGACCTGCTGCGCGACACGCTGCAGCTGGAGCTCGTCGGCGACGGCGCCGGATTGGACCGGGTGATCTCGGTGAACGAGGTCTCGAGTCCCGGACTCGTGCTCGCGGGGTTCGTGGAGCGCTTCCCGTCCAAGCGCATGCAGGTGTTCGGCGAAACGGAAATCACGTACCTGCTGTCGCTGTCCGAAGACCGCCGCCGTCTGGTGCTCGAGACGTTCTTCTCGTTCGACGTCCCGTGCGCGGTGGTCACCAAGCGTCTGGATGTGCCTGCCGACATGCAGGCGATTGCCGCGCGGCACGGCGTCGCGGTGCTGCGGTCGAGCCTCAAGACCACCGAGTTCTACCGCCGGGTCAAACCTGCGTTAGACGAGGAGTTCGCGCCGAGCACCACGCTCCATGCGTCGCTGGCCGACGTGTACGGCGTGGGATTGCTGTTCGTTGGGCGGAGCGGGATCGGGAAGTCGGAGTGCGTGTTGGACTTGGTTGAGCGCGGGCACCGGTTGGTGGCCGACGACATCGTGATCGCGACGCGCCGCGGCAACGACGTCATCATCGGGCGCGGCCACGAATTGCAGCGGCACCACATGGAGATCCGCGGCGTGGGCGTGATCGACATCCCGTCCATCTTCGGGATTCGGTCCGTTAGGCAGCAGAAGCGCATCGAAGTGGTGGTGCAGCTCGAACACTGGGAGCAGACGGACCAGGTGGACCGCACGGGCCTCGACGGCGCGACGACGACGATCCTCGACGTGCCGATCCCACGCGTCACGATTCCGCTCAACCCGGGCAAGAACATCACCGTGGTGGCGGAAGTGGTGGCGATGAATCACCTGCTGCGCTACAGCGGGGTCAACCCCGCCGAAGCGTTCAACGAGCGGCTCATGAGCCGCATGCGCGCCGCATCGGATGTGCGGCAATACCTGGCGGAAGACGATGAGTGATACGATGAACCCGGCGACGCCGCCGGGTGCAGGTCCGAAGGCGATCGTCCTTGCGCATGGCAACGTGGCCGACGCGCTCGTGCAGGCGGTCGATCTCATTACGGGACGCGGCGACCGTTTTTCGCCGCTCTCGAACCAGAACCTGGGCGCGTCCGAGATCGACGCACTATTACGTGAGCGCGTCGATGCGTTAGGCGCGCGCGTGATCTTCACCGACCTGCCGGCGGGCAGCTGCAACTTCGCGGCGTGCCGGCTGCTCAAGGACCGGCCCGGGCTCATCGTCGTGACGGGCGTCAATCTGCCGGCGCTGCTCCAGTTCGCGACGCGCGATTTGGGCGCAGACGCGGACGCGGTGGCCGCCGCCGTCGAGCGCGGCGGCAGCGCGTTGCGCGTGCTCACCGGGCGCCCCAGTGCCCATTGATCTCTACCGCATCGACGACCGCCTGATCCACGGACAGGTGATCGTCGGGTGGGGGCAGCCGATGGACCTGGGCTTCATCGTCCTCGTGGACGACGAGGTCGCGGGCAGCGAGTGGGAGCGCGAACTGTACCGCATGGGCGTGCCGCCCGAGGTCGCGCTCTACTTCGCGTCGGTGGACGAGGCGGTGGCGCGGTTGGACGAGTGGCGGGCCGATCCGCGCCACGGGATCCTGCTCACGGGCGACGTGGACGCCATGCGCCGCCTAACGGAACGCGCGCCGGCCATCCGCGAGGTGAACGTGGGCGGAGTGCATCACAGGCCCGGACGCACCGAGCGCTTGCGGTATCTGTTCCTGAGCCCGGACGAGGAGCAGACGCTGCGCGCCATGGAAGCGCGCGGCGTGGCCGTCACCGTGCGCGACGTGCCGTCGGCGCGCGCGCTCCGGTTAGGCGAGCTCGTGGGCGCCGCCCGGACCGCATGATCGACGCCGTCCGCCTCCTCCCGCTCACGCTCCTCGGCGCCCTGTTGGGCGCCGACGTGGTGAGCTTTCCCCAGGCCATGCTCTCGCGGCCGATCGTCGCCGCCACGTTAGGCGGCGCGATCGCCGGAAACGTCGCGGCCGGCCTGCTCACCGGCGCGGTGCTCGAGATGCTCGCCATGGAAACGCTGCCGGTGGGCGCGTCGCGCTATCCCGAGTGGGGCAGTGCATCGCTCGTGGGCGGCGCCCTGGCCGGCGCGCCGGCCGTGATGCGCCCCGGTGCGATCATCGTGGGCGTCTTCGTGGCCATCGCGACGGCGTGGGCCGGCGGGTGGAGCATGTACGCGCTCCGGCGCTTGAACGGCGTGTGGGCCGAGCGCGCGGTGCCGGCCATGGAGACGGGCTCGCGCCGTGCGGTGGTGGGCTTGCAGCTCCGCGGCCTAACGGCCGACCTGCTCCGCGGCGCGGTGCTCACGCTCGTCGCGCTGCTCGTGTGGACGCCGATCGCCGACTACGTACTTGGCCACTGGACGCTGGGACGCGCGGCCTCGCACTCCGTGCTCGCGGCCGTGGCCGCCGGCGTGGCGGGCGGCGCGATCTGGCGGCAGTCGCACGGCG
>DATEKK010000035.1:0-5920 GCA_035277485.1 Gemmatimonadaceae bacterium | reverse complement strand
AGGCCGGCTCGGATGAGCGCCCAGTGCAACTCGACCACGATGCCATGCTCGGCGTCGACGAGCACGATGTGGTAGTCGGCTCCGAGGAGCGCCGACTCCGCGTCGTGCGGCAGCGCAATGAACGGTTGGAATCCGCGTTGGGCGAGCATCGCGCGCGCGCGATCGAGGTCGCGCCGGTGCACCACGAGGTCGAGATCGGCGAAGCGGCGCCTCGCGAGATCGCCGTATGCGGCGCGAGCCAGCAGCGGGCCCTTGATCGGGATGACGGGAATCTGCTCTTGCTCGAGCAGCGCCACGATCTCGCGTAGCGTGCGCGCGAGGATGATCGATCGCAGCGCGTTCTCGTCCACTGCGGCGCGCAGTTGGGCGAGCGGTTCGGCGGGAACGCCGCCGGTCTGCACGAGCGGCGCATAGACGATCGGCGCGACGGCGTGCGCGTCGACGGCGCGAACGAATCCGGGCCAATCGGTGACCGAGGACACAAGGGCCGCGATGTCGTCGGCCGGGGCATTGCCCAGCGCGCGACGACACGCGGCCGTCATCAGCTGCATAGCGGCGCGCACGGCCGGTCTGCGACGGCGGCGCGGCGCTTCCTTTGTCGTTAGGCCTATCTGCCTCGGGCCAAGCTCACGATCGCGGCGGCGGAGCCGGCGAGGCCGACGACCGGGAAGAAGATGTCTCTCCAGAACGAACCGTGGCGCGTGATGATGATCTGATCGCCCGACTCGATGGGTCTCGTGGCCCACTCGTTGAGCGGGCTGCGCAGATCGATCTTGTATTCCTTTCCGCTGCGGAACAGGAGCACCTTGCCGAGGTTGCCGTATTGCGTTGGGCCGCCGGCCATTGCGAGCGCCTCACCGATGCTCGTTTCGCGCGGCAGGTTGTAGAGACTCGGCTTGCTCACTTCACCGGCGACGGTGATGTGGAGCAGCGGGATCACCACGATCTGCGGATCCGACTCGTACTTGGTGAGGAATTGCTTCAACCGGCGATCGACTTCCTGCAGCGGGACACCGGCGATCGGCACCGCCTGATACAACGGATGCAGCAGCGCGCCGTTCTGGCCGACAGCGAAATCGCCGCTCATTTCCGCATTGCGCCACACGGTCACGCGAACGAGGTCGCCGGGATGCAAAACGGTGTTCGTGTCGATGGGCGGTGCGACGTCCTGCGCCACCGACGGAAGCGCGATGGCCGTGCAGCACAACAGTGCAAGAAGTAGTGAGCGCATGGTGTGGGCTACCACGTGAAGAGAAGAGAGAGCAACCGGCAGGACGATCAGGACCGAATGGGCGCCCGAAGGCGATCACGCCTCGACGCTGTCGTAGTAGTCATAGTAGTAGTAGCCGCCGTACTGCGGCACCTTGTGATCCGGGTCGTTGAGCACGGCGCCTACCACGCGCACGCCTAACGAAGACAGGCGCTGCACCGCGTCCTGCGCGACCTGGCGGTCCGTATGCCCCGCGCGGAGCACGAGGATGACGCCGTCCGACTGCGAGCCCAAGATGAGCGCGTCGGCGGCGGCGTGGATGGGCGGCGTGTCGAGAATCAGAATGTCGTACTCGCGGCCCAACCGCTCGAGCGTCGCGCGCATCTGCGGGCCGCCGAGCAGCTCGGACGGGTTAGGCGGATGCGTGCCGGCGGGCAGGAGCGACAGGTTGTCGACCATCGTGGTCTGCACCACCTGGTCCTGCGTCGCCTGGCCGAGCATGAGCTGCGTGAGGCCGGGCTCGCGGGGCGCGCGGAAGAGCTTGTGCAGGCGGGCGCGGCGGAGGTCGCAGTCCACGATGAGCACGCGCATACCCTGCTGCGCGAACGTGACCGCGAGATTTGCCGCGGTCGTCGTTTTGCCGTCTTGCGGCGACGGACTGGTGATGACGATGGTGCGCAGCGACTGCACGGCCTGCGAGAAGATCAGGTTGGTGCGCAGCGTGCGAAACGCTTCGGCGCTGCTCGATCGGACATCCGAGACGGTGACGAGCGATTCTCCGTTAGACGCGCCGTTGCCCACCCCCCACGACGCGCGCGGCGTGGGCAGCCGGAGCGACATGTTGCCCATCTTGAGGCGGCGGACGGCGTGCGGACTCGCGATCTGCGGAATGATCGCGAGGCCGGGGATCTGCAGCATGCTCTCGATCTCTTCGCGCCGGCGGATGGCGGTGTTGAGCCGCTCGACGAGGAACGCGGCGCCGGTGCCTAACAGAAGCCCGACGATGATGCCGGTGAGCAGCTTGGTGCGGCGGCTCGTGCCGATGGGCGCGTACGGCGACGTCGCGAGATCCACGATCTCGACCTGGCCCGCCTCGACCGCCTCGGCGATGCGCGCTTTCTGGTATTCGTCGCGCAGCTCGTCGGCCATGTTGCGCGCGGACTCGACCTGTTCCATGAGACGCGCTTCGCCGGCTTGCGTGGCCGGCAGTGTCTTGAGCGCATCGGTGCTGCGCTGGCGGAGCTCGTCCAACGCGGCGACGCGCGCGTCGAGCGACGTGATCTGGCTGCCGACGGCGTCGGCCAACTGATCCTGTCCGCCGGAGACCAGCGCGTGCAACCGTTGGACATCGGGGTTGGTCTGCGCGCTGCCCCATTTTCCCACGGAGATCGAGTCGAGCGCTGCCTGGTATCCGACGAGCTGCGTGTAAATCGCCTGGACGACGGGATTGTCCGCGATCCCCGGCGACGCGACTAACGCGCTCAGGGTTTTCTGTCGCGCGGGACCCGAGTCGTTCTTGGCCAGCTCGTTGAGCAACGACTGATATGTGCTGCGGTCGGCCACGAGCTGTGCGCGCTGCACGTCGAGGTTGAGCAATCCTGTTTGCTCGGCGGTCACGACGGCGTCGGACGAGCCGTACACCTGCTTGTTGGTGCGGTAGTCGCTCAGGCGGCCCTGCGCGATCTGCAAGAGCGAATCCGTTTGCCGAAGTTGGGCTTCGACGAAGATGCGCCGGCGGCGCGACTGCTGCTGCGCGCTGGCGGCGTTCTGCACCTGGAAGACGTCGACCACCGTGTTGACGATCTGTTGGGCGACGTACGGATCCTGCGCGGTGAACGAGACGTCGACGACATCGGTGCGATCGCGCTGGCGCGCGCTCAAGCCGCCCAGCACCATGTCGATGGCCGCGGTGCGCGACACCGTGTACAGCACGCCCTTCTGCGCATTGCCGGGGCGCGCGTGGACAGTGAAGACGATGCCCGCCGCGCGCACGCTCGAATCGTACGGCACGAGCATCGTCGATCCCGCCGAGGCGACGTCCACTCCGTTAGGCAAGAACTCGAGGCGGACCGTGTCGCTGCTGGTCTCGGACGCGAGCGACACGTTGCGCAGCACCGACGCGGGGAAGCCGCGGCTCTGGACCCTCAGGCCTAACGCCTGCGAGTCGACCACCGCCGATGCGACGCCGCGGCTCCGGAGCACCTGCAGCTGCGACGTGATGGGATCGGTCCAGTAGCCGCCCATCATGCCCTGTCCCGTGTTGTCGTCCAGATTGCCCGCGAGCTCGCGGCGCGCGTCGACGAGACGGATGACGGCGGTGGCCTGGTACTCGAGCGCTTGCTTGCTGACGCGGTACGCGGTGAACGCTATCGCGGCGGCGGTGATCGCGGCGATCAACCACACGTGCCGCCTGAGCGTGGCCAGCGATTCCTTGATGTCGATGGACTCCGCGGCGCCCTCGACGTCGTCCGCCGGACGAGTCGCGGGCGCGCTCGCTGCTGTGCCCGGCGTGAGGGCAGAACCGTGCGGCGTGCCGCTAGGAAGTAGATCGGACATCAGGTCTCGCTGGGTCTTTCACTCGCCGGCCAAGCACACGGAGTGCGCTCAGGACACCGCCCGGGTAAGTATGGGCTGACGGGCTGCTTCGCGGACGACGGCCACGACTCGCTCCAGATCGTCCGCGGACATGTTCGAACCGGACGGAAAGCACAATCCTCGACGGAACAAGTCCTCCGCGACCGAACCGCCCAAAGCGGTGCATCCGCGATACACCGGTTGCAAATGCATGGGCTTCCACACCGGCCGTGCTTCGATATTCGCTGCATCGAGGCGTTGGCGCAACTCATCGCGGTCGGTTCCGAACTCTGCCGGCGTGATGACGGCGGTGGTGAGCCAGCGCGTGTGGGTCCCCCAAGGGGCTTCGGGCATGAACTCGATCCCCGGGATGTCGCGCAACGCGGCCGTATAGAACTCGAAGTTGCGGCGGCGCGCGGCGACGCGCTCGCTCAACACGCGCAACTGCCCGCGGCCGATGCCGGCGAGCACGTTGCTCATGCGATAGTTGTAGCCCACCTGCGAGTGCTCGTAGTACGGCGCGGGATCGCGCGCCTGCGTCGCGAGCTTGAACGCGTGCGTGACCAACCGGCGGTCTTCGCTCACGAGCATGCCGCCGCCCGATGTCGTGATGATCTTGTTGCCGTTGAACGAGAACACACCCGCGCGTCCGAACGTGCCGACCGGGCGACCCTTGTAGGTGGCGCCGAGTGCTTCGGCCGCATCCTCGATGAGCGGGACCTCGTACTTGCGGCAGCTCTCGAGAATCGGATCCATGTCGGCGCTCTGCCCATAGAGGTGCACGACGACCACCGCTTTCGGCAGCTTGCCGATTTTCGCGCGCTCGTGCAGGGCCTGCGCGAGGAGGTGCGGATCCATGTTCCACGATTCGCGCTCGCTGTCGACGAGTACCGGTGTCGCGCCCAGATAGCGGACGGGATTGACGCTCGCGGCGAACGTGAGCGTGCTGACGAACACGTCGTCGCCGGGCCCAACGCCCACGAGCTGCAGCCCGAGGTGCAGCGCGGCGGTGCCGGAGATGGTCGCGAGCGCATGCGACACGCCGACGGTCGCGGCGAATTCCCGCTGAAAGGATTCGACGTGTGGACCGAGCGGCGCGATCCAGTTGGATGCGAACGCTTCGCCAACATATTTCTGCTCGAGGTCGCCCATGTGCGGGGGCGAAAGGAAAATGCGTCCGTGCGTTTTCCCTGGTTTCATGTCGCTCGTTGTCTCAAGACTCGGGCGGGACAGCCCGCCACCACCGTGCCGGCTTTCACATCGCCGGCCACTACGGCACCTGCGCCTACCAACGCATCTGCATCGATGGTCACACCCGGCAGCACCACCGCGCGCGCTCCCACGAGTGTCGCCTGCCCAACGCTCACGCCGCCCGTTAGCACCGCGCCCGGCGCCACGTGCGCGCCATCGCCAACTGTGCAATCGTGCTCGACGACGGCAGCAGTGTTGATGATCACGGCGGTCCCGATGGTGGCGGCGGCGTTCACCACGGCTCCGGCGAACACCACGGTGCCGGCGCCCAGTTGGGCGGACTCGCTCACGGTCGCCGCGGGGTGGACGAGCGCCGGCATCAGCGCGCGGGCGGCGCGCCTGGCGCTCTTAAGCCGCGTGTGGTTGTCGCCGAGTGCCAGCGCGATGGTCGTGGCGCGGCACGGGAGCGACCCACCCTGGTCGAGCAATTGGACGAGATCCGCCTCGGAGATGACGACCGTGGCGCCACCGGGTTCCACGACGGCGCCCCATTTGGCCTGATCGGCATCGGCATAGCCGGCCACGGCGTGGCCGGCGGCACGGACGAGGTCGGCGACCACTTTGCCGTGGCCACCTGCTCCCCAGATCAGGACCAACTCACGCATCGTCGCGTCCCTGTCCTCCGCGGAACGGCTGCATGGTGACGTGACCGCTGTGGCTGATGCCTTCGCTGCGCACGACGCTTCCTATGGTGAGGAGCAGGATGCGCAGGTCGAGCCCAACGCTCACGCGGTCGACGTACTCGATGTCGAGCGCAAACTTTTCGCGCCACGTGAGTGCGTTCCGTCCGTTGACCTGCGCCCAGCCGGTGACGCCGGGACGCACATCGTGACGACGCCGCTGCTCGGGGGAGTATAATGGCAGGTACTCCATGAGTAAGGGGCG
>DATEKK010000034.1:0-1302 GCA_035277485.1 Gemmatimonadaceae bacterium | reverse complement strand
CCGGTCTCCTCCTCAGAAGCTTCTGGGACCTGCTGCACGTACCGCTCGGCTTCAATCCGCACAACGTCATGGTGGTCCGCACGCGCCTGCCGTATCCGAACGAGCCGAAGGAGGATCTTTACCCAACCGCCGGCGCCGAGGAGCCGTTCGTGCGCGATGTGATGCGCCGCGTTCGTGCCCTGCCGGGCGTGGATGCCGTTGCGTTAGGCAGTGGTGCCGCTGTTCCGCTCGACCATCCGTATCAGGACCAGACGCTCCTGCGCGTGCGCATCGAGGGCGACGCGTCGCACGGAGACCAGCCGCTCTTGCTCACGGGGTCGGAGGTCACGCCGGAGTACTTCCGTCTCCTCGGGATATCGCTCGTGCGCGGCCGGTCGTTCGACGACTTCGACACCGGGGACAAACCGTCGGTCGCCGTGATCAACGAGAGCATGGCGCACCGCTACTGGCCGCACGACGATGCGTTAGGCAAGCGCGTCAGGCTGTCACGGGTGCCGGCCGATTGGACGACGATCGTCGGCATTGTCGCCGACGCGCGCACCGATTCGCTCGCCGGCGAGAGCGCGCCGCACATCTATACGAGCCTGTACCAGCGGGAAGGGAAGCATCTCGCGATCTTCCTGCACGGCCAATTCGAGAACGCTGCGATCGAGCGCGCCGTGCGCGCGCAGGTGCAGGCCGTGAACTCGGCGCTCCCGGTATTCGGCGCCGAGCGCTTGAGCGATGTGGTGGCGGAGTCGCTCGCGATGCGCCGGTTCTCGATGACGCTGATCGCGGTGTTCGCGATCACGGCGTTGTTCCTCGCGGCGCTCGGCGTCTACGGCGTGATCTCGTGCATGGTGAGCGAGCGCACGCACGAGATCGGACTCCGTTTAGCGTTAGGCGCCGAGCGGGGGGACGTGATGCGGATGGTCATGCGTCAGGGCGTGCGGCTGGCCGGTGCCGGAGCGGTGGTCGGGCTCATCGGCGCCGTGGTCGTAGCGCGCGCCATGTCGAGCGCGCTCATCGGCGTGAGTCCGAGCGATCCCGTGACGTTCGTGTTAGCCACCGCGCTGCTCACGGTCGTCGCGCTCGCGGGGTGCTATCTGCCCGCGCGTCGAGCGATTCGCGTGGATCCGATGGCAGCCTTGTCGAGCTGAAGCCGCTCATTGCCTAACGAACCTCATGGTCGGACCGGCGCTGACAGGCGGGTAATGACCAGCATGCCGAACCCGAGCCACCATACCGGCAGCAGGAACATGCAAACCTTTTGCAGACGGACGAACACACGTCCGGGTTCTGCATAGCGTGACTCATCGAGAA
>DATEKK010000033.1:0-14231 GCA_035277485.1 Gemmatimonadaceae bacterium | reverse complement strand
CGGAATCTTCGTGAGATCCCGGTCGATGAGCACGAAATCCGCGAGCTTGCCTTTGACTAACGATCCCTTCCGCTTGTCGTCGAACGACGCGTACGCGGCGCCGGTGGTGTACGCCCGCAGCGCCTCCTCCACCGTGATCTTTTGCTCGGGGATCCACCCATCCGGGTGCTTCCCGTCCAGCGTCCGCCGGGTCACCGCGGCATAAATCCCCTCGATCGGCGTCGGCGGCGCCACGTCCCAGTCAGATCCGAACGCCAGATGCGTCCCCGCGTCGAGGAACGAGCGGAACGCGTAGGTCGTCTTGCTGCGCTCGTGCCCGATCACGGCCTCCGCCCAGCGCCCGTCATCGATTGCGTGATACGGCTGCATGCTCGCGATCACGCCTAACTGAGCGAACCGCGGGATGTCCGACGGCGCCACGTGCTGCGCGTGCTCGACCCGGAACCGGCGGTCGCGCGGCCCGTCCTCGCGCTCGACCCGCTGATAGATGTCCAACAGCAATCGGATGGCCCGGTCGCCAATCGCGTGACAAATCACCTGCAGCCCGGCCTTGTCGGCGCCACTTGTCCATGTGTACAAGTCCTCGGGCGTGCTCACCAATAGCCCGCTGTCCTTGGGCGCGTCGGTGAACGGCGCGAGCATCGCCGCCGTGTGCGAGCCTAACGATCCGTCCACGAATCCCTTGAGGCCGCCAATGTGGAGCCACGCGTCGCCGCGGCCGCGCGCCGCAATCGTGTCACGCAGCTGCTCCCACGTGGCTAACGGAACGGCCGCCGAGATGCGCGTCTTCAACCGGCCCGCTTTGTGCGCGCGCTCGAACACCGCCAGATCGTGCCACGTCCCCATGTGATCGACCTGCGTCACGCCCTGCGCGGCCACGTAATTCATCGCCGCGTCGAGCGCGCGGTCTTCCACTTCGGGCGGCGCATCGGGAATCGCCTTGGTGACGAGCCCCATCGCGTTGTCCTTGAACACGCCTGTCGGCTCACCGCTCGCGTCGCGCACGATCGTCCCACCGTCGACATCGGCGGTGGCTTTCGTCACGCCCGCGGCCCGTAAGGCAGCGCTGTTGGCGAGACCCATGTGGCCATCGAGACGCCCCACCCACACGGGATGATCCGGCGTCACCGAATCGATCCAATCGCGCCGCGGCAGCTCGCCGCCCCACAAGGTGTGATCCCAGTCGCCGCCCAACACCCACGCGCCCTTGGGCAGCGTGGCCGCATAGGCCTTGATCCGCCTAACGAACTCCGCCGGCGTCTTCGCGTCGCGCAGCTGCACCGACGAGAGCGCAAAACCACCGTCCAGAAAGTGGACGTGTGAATCGATGAATCCCGGCACCAGCATCGCGCCGTGCGCATCGATGATGCGCGCGCTCCCGGCCATCTTCCGGATCTCCGCACTCGAGCCCACCGCGGCGATCGTGTCTCCGCTCACCGCGATCGCGTCGGCCCACGGACGCGTCGTGTCGCCCGTCCACACGCGCGCGTTCACCACGGCCATCGTCACCGGCGACGATGCGGTGGGATGCGATGCGGTCACGAGCAGGGAGAGGAGCGCGAGTGCAACGAACGGCGCGCGCACTCAGCGACGCTCCATGGCGTCGCGAATGTCCAGCAGAATCTCGAAGTACAACTGCTCGCGCCGGTAGGCGAAGTCGAGCGTCGACATCTGGGTTTGATCGCCGCTCGACTTCGCGCGTTCGAACGCCTCGCGGTACATCTCGTCGAGGTTGGACAGGATGCGGTCGCGGGAACGGGACATACGGATGGCCTCGAGGGCTCGGAGGATGAGACGCGGCGGCTCGATCTCGGCCGGCGGCTTGATGCTCGCTTCGGCTTTGGCGAGAAGGAATCGCTTGGCCGCACCCATGAGAGCGCGGCGAGGAGGAATGGGATCGAACGACACGGGAATTCAGGTCTCACACACTATAGCCGATGGCGCCGCCGCCGCCAATGCTCGAGGCCGCCTCACGACGCGGCGGTAAGGAGCCGCGCGGCGTCGCGCGCGATCATGCCTTCTTCATCGGTTGGGATGGCGTACACGGCCACGCGCGAGTCATCCGCACTCACGCGCGCCGGAGCGCCAACGCAGGCGCTATTACACGCCGGGTCCAGCCAAATGCCGCACCACTCCATCCCATCCAGGATGCGCGTGCGCACGACGGCTGAGTTCTCACCGATACCGCCGGTGAACACCACCGCCGTTGCACCGCCCAGCGCGGCGAGGTACGCGCCGATGTATTTGCGCGCGCGATACACGAACATCTCGATGGCCAGTTGGGCATCTTCGTCGTTGCGCTCGACGGCCAACAATTCGCGCATGTCTCCCGACTTTCGCGACACGCCGATGAGACCGGAGCGGGTGTTGAGCCACTGCTCCACGGTCTCCGCCGGCGTGCTCTCGTGTTGGGCGAGAAAGGCAACGATCGCGGGATCGAGATCGCCGCTCCGGGTGCTCATCACCAGCCCCTCCAGCGGCGTGAAGCCCATGCTCGTGTCCACCGACCGCCCCTTGCGAATCGCGGCCGCCGAGCACCCGCTGCCAAGGTGTAATACAATGAGTGTCGCGTGCTCGGCCGCGGTGCCGGTGAGGTGACAGTATTTCGCGAGCACGCTCCGGTACGACAGGCCGTGAAACCCGTACCGCCGGATGGCGTACCGTTGGGCGAGCGACGCGGGGATGGCATACTGCGACGCGACCGGCGGGAGATCGTGGTGAAACGTCGTGTCGAACGACGCCGTCATCGGCAGACCGTCGCCTAACGCAGCGCGCGCCGCACGCACGCCGGCCACGCACGGGCCGTTGTGCAGCGGCGCCAGCTCCTCGAGCTCGGTGAGCGACGCGACCAGGGCTTGGTCGATCACCGCGGCGTCCGCATACCGCGCGCCGCCATGCACGATCCGGTGCCCAACGGCGTCAATCTCGCCATCGCCGTACGCGTCGCGGAAGCGTGCCAACACGTCGCGCACGGCATCCGCGTGATCGCGGAGATGCAGCGTGCCCTCCGTACGGCGCCCGCCGACCTCCACCGACCACGTTGCGTTAGGCGACGTCACGTTGCGGACCGCGCCGCGTCCCTGCACCGTCAGCGGCTCGTCGTCCGCGACGCCCGCATCCACGTCCACCAGCTGCAGCTTCACCGAGGAGCTGCCGCAGTTGAGCACCAGCACCTTCACGCGCGATGCGCTCCCATGCCCCCGCTCCGTTAGTCGACGAGCTTGTTGTCGCCCGGCGGTGCGCGATGCCGGTACTGCTCCACCACCCGTCCGCCCACCAAGTGCTCACGCACGATACGCTCCGCGCCGTGCACGTCCACGCCGGCGTACCACACGTCGTCCGGGTACACCACCACCATCGGACCGTGGCCGCACTGATTCATGCACCCCGCGTGGTTCACGCGCACGATGCCCTTGAGCCCGGCTGCCGCCGCGCCGCGCTTGAGCGTCGCGTGCACGGCGTCGGATCCCTGCGTGGGACAGGTGTTGCCCGACGTGCACACGAACACGTGATACTTGTATTGACCCATGTCGGAAGATAGACCGCTCGAGCGGCGGCGGAATTCCCCGCCCTCGCCCCGCGACGAACGCCGCGTCACCTTTCGCACATGACTCAGACCCCATCCCATTCCAATACGGTCGAACCGTGGCTCCGCGGACCGGTGCCCGGCATCGATCCGTACCTGCAACCCGCCGCGCATGCGTTGCTCATGGCGTCCGAAGACCTCGACCGCGCGGCGCGCGATCTCTCGCCCGACGAGTTGTCCGTGCGCCCCGGCGGCGCGGCATCGGTGGCGTTCCACCTGCGGCACATTGCCGGCAGCGTCGATCGGCTGCTCACGTACGCCCGCGGCGCTGCGCTCTCCGATGCGCAGCGCCGCGTGCTCGTGTCCGAATCGACCGGCGGCAATGCACCCGGCGACGCGTCGGAGCTCATCGCGAATGCGCGCGCCGCGATCGTAGGCGCCATCGATACGTTGCGGGCGACGCCGCGCGACTCGCTGCTCGACGCACGCGCCGTCGGCAAGCAGGCGCTGCCCTCGACCGTCCTCGGTCTCCTGTTTCACGTGGCCGAGCATACGCAGCGACACGTGGGGCAGGCGATCGCCACGGCCAAGGCCGTGCGCGGCTTGCGTTAGGCGGCGGCCGGTCCGTCGTCGGGCGGCCGGCCGGAGGACGCCGCGCGCTCGAGCAGCAGCTCGCGCTCGCGCACGTTCTGCGTGAGCTGCGCCGCGCGCGTGAACTCGGACTGCGCTTCGCTGTGCCGGCCCAACTTCGCCAACAAGTCGCCGCGCACCGCCGGCAGGAGGTGGTAGCGCTCGAGCGATTTCTCGTAGCGGAGCTCGTCCACGATCTCGAGGCCCGCTTCCGGTCCGAAGGCCATCCCGACGGCCACCGCGCGATTGAGCTCGACCACCGGCGACGGCGCGAGCTGCGACAACGCATCGTAGAGCGCCGCGATGCGCGCCCAGTCGGTGTCGGCAGGCGTGCGTGCGCGGGCGTGGCAGGCGGCGATCTCCGCCTGCAGCCCGTACGTGCCCAGCGATCCGCCCAGGCGCTCGGCCTGCTCCAGCGTCGCGAGGGCATGCCGGATCAACACGTAGTCCCAGCGGGCGCGGTTCTGGTCGAGCAGCAGGATGGGCTCGCCCTGAGGCCCCACGCGCGCGCGGAGCCGCGACGCCTGAATCTCCATGAGCGCGACCAGGCCGAGCGCCTCGGACTCGTTAGGCATGAGCCCGCCCACGACGCGGCCCAACCGCATCGCCTCCTCGCACAGCGACGGCCGGATCCAGTCATCGCCCGCCGTCGCCGTGTAGCCCTCGTTGAAGATCAGGTAGATCACTTGCAGAACCGACGACACGCGCGCCTCGAGCTCCCGCCCGCGCGGCACCTCGAACGGCACGCGCGCCTCGGCCAGCGTCCGCTTGGCGCGCACGATCCGTTGGGCAATCGTCGCCACCGGCACGAGGAACGCGCGCGCGATTTCCTCGGTGGTGAGGCCGCCTAACAGACGGAGCGTGAGCGCGACGCGCGACTCGGTGGGCAGCACCGGGTGGCACGCGATGAACACCAGCCGCAGCAGGTCGTCGCCGATCTCATCGTCCATCGATTCCGCCAAGGCCGTCTCCGGTGTGTCCTGCTCCTCGTCCCGCTCTGCGCCTAACTGTTGGTGCGTGCGGTCGAGCATCTTGCCCCGGCGCGAGTGGTCGATCGCCCGGTGTTTCGCCGTCGCCATGAGCCACGCGCCGGGATTGTCCGGGATGCCCGTCTCCGGCCACCGCTCGAGCGCCGCCACCAACGCGTCCTGCGCCAGATCCTCCGCCAACCCCACGTCGCGTGTGAGGCGGGTCAAGCCGGCAATGAGTTTCGCCGACTCGATCCGCCACACCGCATCGATCGTCCGATTGATATCCTGCACTCAGCGTCCGCGTTGGCTCGCGATCTCTGCGCGCACACGCTCTTCGCGGGCCTTTGTTTCCGGCGTGAGGTTCGAGCCAAAGTCTTCGTTCTCGAACACCTGCCGGATCTCGACTTCTCCCTCCTTGAACGGCGCGCGCTTGAGCCACTCGATCGCTTCCTCCTTCGACTTCACGCTCCAGATCCAGAAGCCCGCGATCAGCTCTTTCGTCTCGGCGAACGGCCCGTCGATGACCTTCGGCTTGCCCTGGCCGAAGCGAATGCGCGCACCCTTGGAGCTCGCGTGCAACCCTTCGCCCGCGAGCATGATACCCGCCTTTGCCAACTCCTCGTTGAACTTCATCATGTCGGTCAGGTCCTGCGCGCTTGGCAGCTTGCCGGCCTCGCTGTCGGCGTTGGCCTTTACGATGATCATGAACCGCATGGTCGTGTCTCCGTCTCAGGGTTCGTTGTTTACAGTCGACATGGATACGTCGAATGGGTTGTCACGATCTCGACATCCGGAGGCGGGTGCCACGCGCAACTTCGGGACCCGCCCCACAACGCATCGGGGAATAGTTACCTACTTTGTAGGCAGTTACTCTCTGATGCGCTCTCACACACCTACCGTGCCTGGAGCGGCACACGCGCCTTCAGCATCGAGCGATACGCCGCGCGATACGTGATCGCGAGATGCAGCTCGAGCGAGAACACGATCACCGCCATCACGGCGCCCGCGGGCAGCAGGAACGCGTGGAACAGCACGATGTTCACGATTACCGGCGCGAGAAGCGCAAGCGCCAGCGGAACGTACCGGTTCGCGAGCAGCAGCGCGCCCGCCAACAACTGCGTGCCGGCCACCAACTGCAGCATGTACCCGGTCTGCATCAACGCCACGAAAAAGTCCATGGCGCCCTTGGGCAGCGACCCCGGCGTAGGCTGCGGCATGAAGTTGAGGAAGCCGTTGAGTCCCGCGAATACGAACACCAAGCCGAGCAGCGAGCGCGACACGGCGGGAAGCCGGCGAACGATCGCACGCGACACACGGCGGCTGGTCGCGGTTTCGGCGCGGGGGGACAGGGCGATGGCGGTCATGGCGTGTCTCCAGATTTCGAGTCGTGTGGTGTTGTTGCCTTCACCATCACGTCGAAGGAGACCGCCTCAAATCGACATCAGCCCGAACGCGTTGTCAGCTCGGAGGATAGGGCAGGCTCGTCAGTACGCTGCGTCCACAAGTCGTACTGCATAGCGATCCACACCGCCAGGCAGGGCACCTCTTTGAGACCGAGGAGCGTCGCGAGCGCCAGCACCGTGCGCCAGAATGTGATCGGCGACGTGGCAAACCAGATCGCGACGCCCGTCACCGCGATCACGTACGACGGCCGCTCCGCCTGATGGTTGAACAACACCACGTACACGAGCAGCGAGCACAGATAGAGCCGCACAAACCGCATGTCCGTCCACTCGCGCGGCCGCGCCACGAGCGGCGCGAGCAACACGATCGTGCCCGCAAGCTGGATCGGCCAGTTAGGCCACGATCCGTGCGCCACGCGCGCCACCAGGCCCATCACCGACGCGCCGTGCGCCAGCGCGTCGAGCGATTCGATGGCGGCCCACCAGCGATACTCCTGCCGCAGGAACGGCATCGACACGACGCCTAACGGAAGCAGCACGAGCACGACGCCCACCAGCACCACCCGCCACGCGAACCGCCACCGCGTGCGATACGGCAGCGCGAACGTCACCGCCGCCAGCGGAAAAATCTTGATCGCCGTCCCCACGCCGATCGCGATCGCCGCCTGCGTGAGCCGCGAGCGTTCGAGCGCGAGAAACGCAAACACGATGAGCCCTGCCACGAGCGCGTTCGACTGCGACGCCTGCGCCGACACGAACACCTCCGGCAGGATGACGAGCGCCGCGATCGCTGCTTCGCGCCGCGGCAGCAACTTGCCGACGGCCGCCAGCAGCACCAACGCGTTCACGAGATCCCACGCGAGCATCCCAAGCGCGGGCGGCACGATCGCAAACGGCGCGAACAACAGCGCGAACGTCGGGCTGTACTTGAAGAGATCGTAGCCCTGCGCCGGATCGGGCGCGTACAGATTGCGATGCCCGACCAGATGCCAGAACGATTCGCGAAACACGGGGAACGTCCAGTGATGGTGCGGCGTGAACGTTCGCGTGTACCAGGCGAGCAGCGCGGCAGCCACGTACGCGACGATGATCCAGCCCATCGCGCGATCCCACCACGCGGTGAGATCCGTGGCATCCATGAAGGAATCGCGGGCGGCGAGCCGACTCTCGTTGGACGTCGTCGTGTGCCCCACTCCCTCTCCCTCTGCAGGGGGTTGCCGCCACCGAGATGCGGCGCGAGGTTGTCGCCATGGCGACCGTCGATGACTTCCTCACGCTCGACATCCGCGTTGGCACCGTGATCGCAGCCGAGCCCTTTCCAGAAGCGCGCAAACCCGCGATCAAATTGCGCGTCGACTTCGGTCCCGAGTTGGGCGTCAAACGGTCCAGTGCCCAACTGACGGTGCACTACACACCCGAACAACTTATCGGCAGGCAGGTCGTTGCGGTCGTCAACTTTCCTTTGCGGCGCATCGCCGGCTTCGAGAGCGACGTGCTCGTACTCGGCGCGATGCCGACGGATCGCGAAGTCATCCTGCTCGCCGTCGATCGACCCGTGGATGACGGCACGCGCATCGGCTAGCGTCAGCGTTCCGCAGCGTCCTTGACACGAGCACGGCTGCGGGATACTTGTTGATTCATGACGTTGACGATGACGCCGTTGCGCACGGGTCGACCCATGTGCGCATGTTGCCGGGCCGCCGATCGGTGGCCGGGCGGACTCGCACGTAGTCGCTGCTGACGTCATCGTCGCAACGTGCGTTCCGGCCGGCCGCTTGAAAGAGCGGCCGGCCTTTTTGTCTCCGGTCGAGCCACGCGCGCGAACCATCCGTCGCGCGCCGGCGTTCGTCACCAGCACCATTCACCTCGAGGACCGACCCATGGCCACCGCAACAGCTCCCGTACCGGCGCCGGACAAGACGATTCTCGCCAAGGGATACGTCCATCCGGAGCTGCTGGTCTCCACCGACTGGTTAGCCGCCAATCTCGACAACCCGTCCATCCGCGTCATCGAAAGCGATGAGGACGTGTTGCTGTACGACATGGGCCACATTCCTAACGCACAGAAAGTCGACTGGCATGCCGACCTCAACGATCCGATCGTGCGCGATTACGTCGACCGCGAGCATTTCCAGGAACTGCTTCGCTCGCGGGGCATCGACGACTCCAAGACCGTGATCTTCTACGGCGACAAGAACAACTGGTGGGCCTGCTACGCGCTGTGGGTGTTCCGTCTCTTTGGTTTCGAGAACGCGCGCGTACTGGATGGCGGACGCGTGAAGTGGGAGCAGGAAGGACGCCGGTTGATCGCGGACGTCCCGCATTTCCCGCGGACGAACTACACGGCACCCGAGCGCAAGGACGCGCCGATCCGCGCGTTCCGCGAGGAAACCCTGGAGCACGCCAAGGCGAAGCTGCCGCTGATCGATGTGCGCTCGCCCGATGAATTCAGCGGCAAGAAGACCCACATGCCCGAGTATCCGCAGGAAGGCGTGCTGCGCGGCGGACACATCCCGGGCGCGAAGAACGTTCCGTGGGCGCGCGCGGCGAACCCCGATGGCACGTTCAAGAGCGCCGACGAGCTGCGCGGCATCTACGAGAAGGAAGCGGGACTCGAGAAGGGCGACGACGTGATCGCGTACTGCCGCATCGGCGAGCGCTCGTCGCACACCTGGTTCGTGCTCACGTATCTGTTAGGCTACGAGAAGGTCCGCAACTACGACGGCAGCTGGACCGAGTGGGGCAATTCGGTCCGCCTGCCGATCGAGAAAGGAGCGGGCGCGTGACCGAACCGAAGGCTGGGACGGTGGCGGCCGTCGTGAAGCACAAACCGAACCGCGTCGAGCTCGTGTGGCACGCGGACAAGCGCTTCACGGCCGGCCGCCCCGGCGGCCCAACGCAGCCCATCGATGGCGACGGCCAAACGGCACCCGGTCCCGTGGACACCATGTTGTCCGCGTTGGCCGGCTGCGCCTCGGTAGACGTGATCGACATTCTCGCCAAACGCCGCACGCCCATTCAGGCGCTGCGCGTCGAAGTCGTGGGCACGCGCGTCGAAACCACGCCGCGTCGCTTGACCCACGTGCTCCTCCGCTTCCACATCACCGCCCAAGGTCTCGATCGCGAGAACGCCGAGCGTGCCGTGCAGTTGTCGGTGGACAAATACTGCTCGGTGCGCTCGTCGCTGGATCGGGACATCCCGGTCGAGTGGGAGGTGGAGCTGCACTAGCCGGCTGCTGCCATGTCGACCATCGTCCATCCCACTGTGTCCTCCGCCATCGGCCGCACGCCGATGGTCCGGCTCGAGCGCGTCGTCGAGCCGGACATGGGCGAAGTGTGGGTCAAAATCGAAGGCATGAACCCGGGCGGGTCGATCAAGGATCGCACTGCGTTAGGCATGGTGGTGGACGCCGAGCAGCGGGGACTGCTCGCGCCGGGTGGGACGATCGTCGAGCCGACGTCGGGCAATACCGGCGTGGGGCTCGCGCAGGTGGCGGCCGCGCGCGGCTACCGGCTCATCCTCTGCCTCCCCGCGCAGATGAGCGAGGAACGCAAGCGCACGCTGCTCGCCTACGGCGCGGAGCTCGTGCTCACCGACCCCGAGCGGCGCATGCTCGCCGCGATCGAGGAGGCCGAGCACATCCGCGATTCCACGGGCGCGTGGATGCCTAACCAATTCTCCAATCCAGCCAACCCGCGCATCCATTACGAGACCACCGGGCCCGAGATCTGGGATCAGATGCAGGGGCGCGTCGACGCATTCGTGTACGGCTCGGGAACCGGCGGCACGATCAGCGGCGTCGGCCGGTTCCTCAAAGAGCACGACCCGGCCATCCAGGTGATCACCGTCGAGCCGGCGCGATCCGCGGTGCTGAGCGGCGGCGAGCGCGGCGAGCATCGATTCCAGGGCATGGGTCCCGGATTCATTCCCGACAACCTCGACCGCTCGGTGATCGACCGCGTCGTCACGGCGTGGGAAGAAGACGCCTTTCCATTCGCGCGCCGTCTCGCACGCGAAGAAGGATTGTTCGTGGGAATGTCGAGCGGAGCGATCGCGTTCTGGGCGTTGCGCGTGGCGCGCGAGCTCGGGCCCGGAAAGCGGGTGGCGATGATCGCGCCGGATTCGGGAGCACGCTACCTGTCCACCGCGCTCTTCGCCGACGGGAACCCCGCGTCGCCGTGATCACGCCGCCGGGCGCGGCGTTCCGTTAGACCTCGAGCCCCGCCTTCCGGAGCTTCGCAAGCACTTTCCGCCGCACCATGTTGGGCGCCGGGTGCTCCTGGCGCGTCGCAGCCACCGCCTCGAGGAACGTCCGCTCGAAATCGAACTGCGGGTAGCACTGCTTGCACTGCGCGAGGTGCTCCCGGATGGCGTCCATCGACTCGTCCGTGAGCTCCCCGTCCAGGTAGTCCCAGAGTTGTCGAACAACGTCGTAACAGTCCATGGCGACCGTTTGTGTTACTGTCAAATACATGTCACACCTCGCACGGAGCCGGCGCGGTGAGCCCGGCATCTCGCGCATACATCACGAGCGCGTCCTGCAGCAATCGGCGTCCGCGGAACAGGCGCGATCGGATGGTTCCGACCGGCACGCTAAGCACGGACGCTGCTTCATTGTACGGCATTCCCTCGACATCTACTAGCACGACAGCCGACCGAAAGACCTCGGGCAGATCACCGATCGCGCGCTCGAGCGCAGGCGCCAGATCGAGGCGGCTCAGAATGTCCGCGTGCTCCGCCATCGTTGGAACGCTCTCCTGCGCCGATGCGAGCGCTTCGAGCTGCGCATCCTCACCGCCGTAATCCACACGACGCCGTTCTCGTTCCCGAAGTCTGAGAAAAACGTTGCGACAGATGGTGAAGAGCCATTTGCGGCACTCGCTGCCAGGCTCGAAGGTGTGCCAGGATCGGAACGCGCGGAGGAAGGTTTCCTGGACGACGTCGTCGGCATCGGATTCGTCGCGCGTCATGGAGAGCGCGAAGCGGTAGACGTCGTCGAGCCAGGGTAACGCTTCAACCTCGAAGCGTCTCGAGTCCGCGCGCTGCGACTCGGTTGGTGATAGCGTTCCGTCCATGAAGGCCTCGTGTGTTCCCCACCACCCGTGGGATTGTTGACTCCGGCAGCGACATCTATCACATGCCCGCGTATACCCGAGCGGTTCCCGTGTGTGCCGCATCTTTGCGTTATGATTCTGTCAAGAATGACGCGTGTCAAACGCTTGTGCCCGAAAGAGTTATGCGCCTCGCCATCCTCCCGGCACGGTCCACCCCGGAGACGCTGGCGTTCGCATCGGAAACGCTGTTGCTCGCCATCGTCGCGCTCATGCCCAAAGCGCGATCCTGTCTTGCGTGGCGCGCGGATCGAGTGATATAGTGGCGGCGTGAGGGCGTGACGGGCCTGGGCTCGCCTCTCCTCCGCGAATGGGTTACCGGTGCGGCCGTACGCGGCACAATCACTTTTCTCTCGAGAGGAACCATTCCATGCGGTGGACGAAACCAGAATTCGAGGTCGTCGAAGTGACGATGGAAGTGACGGCGTACGTCGCCCGGCGCTAACGAACGCAGAGAGAAAGAGCCCGGTGATCCCGGGCTCTTTTCTTTTCTCCGCCACTGTTGACGTGTGCACGTAACGCTGCTGGGAACCGCGGCCGGCGGCGGATTCCCACAATGGAACTGCTGGTGTCCGTCCTGCCGCACCGCCCGCGAGGCGCCCGAGCGCGCGCACGCCCGCACGCAGTCGTCCGTGGCCGTGAGCGCGGACGGGGCGCGCTGGTTCCTGCTGGATGCGTCGCCCGACGTGCGCGACCAGATCGCGACCCTGCCCACGGCGCGCACCACCGAGACGCGCCACGTGCCGATCGAGGGGATCGTGCTCACCGACGCCGAGCTCGATCATACGTTAGGCATCGAGCTCCTGCGCGAGGGGCGCGCGCTGCACCTCTACGCCACCGCGTCCGTGTTAGGCACTCTCGAGCGCGACTCCCGGGTGCTGCCCGTCACGCGGGCGTTCGCGTGCGTCCAAGTCACCGTGCTCGAGCCGGACGGCATGCCCGCGCCGCTTCGCTACCGCGACGGCGCGCCGAGCGGCTTGTCGGTTCAGGCGTTCGAGGTGGCAGGAGACCCGCCACGCTTCGCGTCGGCCAACGAGCCCGGCCACACGGTGGGAGTGCTCATCCACGATGGTGCCACCGGCGGGACGTGCGCATTCGTTCCCGGCTGTGCCGACCTCGACGACGTGGTCCTCGGCCGACTCGCGGGCGCGGACGTTGCGCTGCTGGACGGCACATTTTTCACCGATGACGAGCCCCAACGGTTTGGCTTGGGCGACCGCACCGCGACCCGGATGGGACATGCACCCATTGGCGGCGCGGCCGGCACGCTCACCCGGTTCGCGGGGCTCGCCTGCCGGCACAAGGTGTACACCCACATCAACAACACCAATCTCGTCCTGCTCGAAGATTCGCTGGAGCGCCGCGCCGTCGAGCGCGCCGGTGTCGTGGTGGGACGGGATGGCATGACGTTTCAGATCTGACCATGGCCGCTTCGTCGTTCTCCACCATCTCGGCGCCGCCGCCGCCGCCCATCCCGCGGCTCGAGCGGCCGCTTTCGCCTAACGAGCTGGCGGACGCGCTGCGCGCGTTCCATTCGTCGTATTACGTGGAGCACCCGTTCCATCAAATGATGCACGACGGCCAGCTCACGCAGCGCCAGCTTCAGGGCTGGGTGGCCAACCGGCTCTGCTACCAGCGGGCCGTCCCGCGCAAGGATGGTGCGATCCTGTCCAATTGCCCGGTGCCGGCCGTGCGCCGCCAGTGGATCCAGCGTCTCATCGACCACGACGGCACGCGCGAGGGCGAGGGCGGCATCGAGAAATGGATTCAGTTAGGCATCGGGTTGGGGCTGACGCGCGAGGAAATGGAGGACGAGCGCCACGTCCTGCCCGGCGTCCGCTTCGCCACCGAGGCGTACGTCACGTTCTGCAAGACCAAGCCGTGGGTGGATGCCGTCGCCGCGTCGCTCACCGAGCTGTTCGCGCCCGACATCATGCGCCGCCGCCTCGCGTCGATGCCCAGGAATTATCCGTGGATCAAGCCCGAGGCCTACGCGTACTTCGAGAGCCGGCTCACGCAGGCGCCGCGCGACAGCGCCCAAGGGCTCGCGATCGTCACGGCGTACTGCACCACTGTCGAGATGCAGCAGCGTGCGTTCGAGGCGCTCCGGTTCAAGATCGAGATGTTGTGGGCGATGATCGACACGATTTACCACGCCTACCGGGACGAGTGAGCCGTGGCGTTCAGCGGCGGCACGCGGCCCAAGCTCTGGCGGTTCGCCCGCGTCGACTTCGACCCGGTGCGGCAGCGGCGCGTGCTGCTCTACCCCGAAGGGGCGATCCTGCTCAACGACACCGCGGCCGAGATCCTCGCGCTGTGCGACGGCGAGCGGACGATCGACGCCATCGCCGCCGCGTTGGGCGAGCGCTACGCCGCCGATGTGCGCGGCGACGTGCTCGAGCTCCTGCAACAGTTAGGCGAACGCGAGCTCGTCCGCGACGCCGCCGTGCCCTCTTCGGTCCAGACGCCACCGTGATGAGATATTGCCTTCGCCTCGCGCTCGTGCTCGCCGCCGCGTTCCCGGGCAGCGCCCGCGCCGGTTTCGCCCAACGACCGCGCTCCGCGGCGCCCGCCGCGAGCGGCACGACG
>DATEKK010000032.1:0-20419 GCA_035277485.1 Gemmatimonadaceae bacterium | reverse complement strand
ACTCGTGAGTCACAGGTCCACGCGTGCCGTAGCACTCGGCCTCACGGCCATTACGTTCAGCGCTTCGGCCGCCATCGCGCAGGGCGCCGACCTCACCGGGGCCGGTTCCAGCTTCGCTTACCCGATCTACTCCAAGTGGGCATCGATCTACGCCGAGAAGACCGGCGTCAAAATCAACTATCAGTCGATCGGCTCGAGCGGCGGCATCCGCCAGCTGTCCGATGAAACGGTCGATTTCGGCGCGTCCGACGGCCCGATGACCGATGAACAGATGTCGAAGGCCAAGGGCGGCCCGATCCTCCACATTCCCACCGTGTTAGGCGCCGTCGCCATCACGTACAACCTGCCGGATGTGAAGGAGCCGTTGCGCCTCACCGGCGACGTGCTCGCGAACATCTATCTCGGCAAGGTCACGAAGTGGGACGACGTGTCGATCAAGGCGCTCAACCCCGGTGCCAAGCTGCCCGGGTCGGACATCGTCGTCGTGCACCGGTCGGACGGCAGCGGTACGTCGTACATCTTCACCGATTATCTGTCCACCGTGAGCCCGGCGTGGGCGAGCGGCCCGGGCAAAGCGCAGTCGATCAACTGGCCGGTTGGGTTAGGCGGAAAGGGCAGCGAAGGCGTGACCGGTCAGGTGAAGCAGACGCCCGGCGCGATCGGCTACGTCGAATTGTCGTACGCCAAGGAGAACCACGTGCCGACGGCGCTGATCAAGAACGCCGCCGATCAGTGGGTCGCGCCGACCATCGAGGGTGTGACCGAAGCCGCTGCCGGCGCCGCCGCGAAGCTCCGGGCGAACACGGACTTCCGGATCTCGATTGTGAACGCACCGGGCAAGGCCGCGTATCCGATTTCGTCCTTCACCTGGATCCTGCTGTACAAGAATCCGACGGACGCGAAGAAGGGCAAGCAGCTGGTCGATTTCCTGCGTTGGGCGATTCACGATGGGGAGAAGGAAGCGCCGTCGCTCGATTACGCGCCGCTGCCGCCGTCGATGGTCAAGATGCTCGACACGCGACTCAACGAAGTCAGCCTCGCGTCGCACTGAGCGCTCACCCGATCACGCACTTCACCCACTACTACTACTCCATGCCCAAGTTTCGCACGTTGCTCGCCGTGCTCGCGGCGACGCTGTTGATCGCGCCCGCCACACGCGCGCAGCAATACCAGCAGGACTCGACGCCGCCGAAGATCGTTCGGGACTCGACGGTTCGGGACTCGACGCCACCAAAGGCCAAGCAGGATTCGACGCCGCCCAAGGTCAAGACGCCGGCACTCGACTTCTCGGGCTGGGTGTTCGGCAACTACCAATACGAAACCGATGCCGCGTCGCAGGCTGCCAATGGCGGCAGCCACGCGAACAAGTTCGACCTCGAGCGCGCATACCTGACGTTCAAGATGCCGGCGGGCAATCGGATGAGCGTCCGCGTCACGACGGATCTCAAGCAGGGCCAGACCGACGCCGGCGCGTATCAGGGATGGTTCGTGCGGCTCAAGTATGCGTACCTGCAGTGGGACTACGCGTTGCCGGACTCGAACGGATTTTCTGCGCTCGCGCGTTTCGGTATGCTGCACACGGTCGTGATCGACCACGAGGAGAACTTCTGGCCGCGGTGGGTGTCGAAGACGTCCCCCGACAGGCTGGGCTTCTTCTCGTCGGCGGATCTCGGCGCGGCGACGCAGCTCACGCTGCCGCATAAGTTAGGCGAGATCTACGGCACGATCACCAACGGCGCGGGCTACGAGGCGCCGGAAGCCAACAGCTTCAAGGATTTCGCGCTGCGCGTCTCGCTCACCCCGTTCGGGCAGACGAGCGGCTACTTCAAGACGTTCACGATCTCGCCGTGGGGTTACTTCGGGAAGAACGCGAGCTCGTTCGTGAACGACCCGACCAACCCGATTTCCGACGGCCTGGCCAAGAACCGCTACGGCGTGTTCGTGGGCATCAAGGACCGCCGCGCTCAGTTAGGCGCGGAGTGGGCGGAGAAGAAGGATGACTCGGATGCGGGCAGCGTGGACGCACTCGATCGCGTCGTGACCACCACGACGGGCCGGTTGTACGATGGCTTCGCGGTGCTGCGTCCGTTGGAGTGGAGCCCGAATCACGGGAAGGTGCCATCGATCGGCCTCCTCGCGCGGTACGACCACTTCCAGCCGAGCACCGCGCTGGACGGATACCAGGAGTTTTTGGTGGGCGGCCTGTTCTGGGACACGACGCCCAAGACCTCGTTCTCGCTCGACTACCAGAAGACCACACCCAAGGGCGGGCTGTCCGGCAAGCCGACGGAACTGTGGTACATTCACTGGCAGGTGTTGTTCTAGACTGCTGGTATATACGCTCATGCGGAAACGGGCAAAGCACTGACATGCGGGCAAGGCACGGACAAAAGGACAATGAGTGGCCGTTAGACGTGAACATCTCAGGGTACGGCGGAGTTGCCTAACTATCTTGTTTATCTTGTGTCACTGCTTTGTCCGGTCTGTTCGTGCTTTGTCCGTTTCCTCATGAGCGTAGATGCCTGACTGGGAGGGCCAATCTCCGTTCGTCGTGACGATCTCGTTACAGGCTCGCCGCTGAACCGCCTAGCCGCTCCGTGCAGTTTTCCGAGGTGAGTCTCCCTCCCCTCCCAAAACGACTGCACGGAGTTCTTGCATCGTGACATTTCGCACGACAGCCCCCATTGCACTCGTCGCCACGGTTCTGGTCGCCTGCGGCGGGGGCGGCTCGGCCAGCCACACCTCGAGCGACACTACCGCATCGGCCAGATCCACCGCGGGTGTCGACCTCACCGGCGCCGGCGCGACCTTCCCGTATCCGATCTACAGCAAGTGGTTTTCGGACTACGCGCGCGAGACGAGCATCAAGATCAACTATCAGTCGATCGGGTCGGGCGGGGGCATCCGGCAGCTCACCGAGCACACGGTCGATTTCGGTGCATCGGATGCGCCGATGTCCGACGACGAGCTCGCGAGAGCCAACGGGCCGATCATGCATTTCCCAACGGTGATCGGGGCTGTCGCGGTCACGTACAACTTGCCGTCGCTCAAAGGTCCGATTCGCCTAACTGGCGATGTGCTCGCCGACATGTTCCTCGGCCACATCACGAAGTGGAACGACAGCCGCATCACAGCGGACAATCCCGGCGTCGCGCTGCCGGCCACCGATGTGCTGGTCGTGCATCGCGCCGAGGCGAGCGGTACGACCTACATCTTCTCCGACTATCTGTCGGCGGTGAGCCCCGATTGGGCCAAGGCGCCCGGCAAAGGAAAGGAGCTGTCGTGGCCCGTCGGCATCGGCGCGAAGGGCAACGAAGGCGTGGCCGGCCAGGTGAAGCAGACACCCGGCGCCATCGCCTACGTGGAGCTCGCGTACGCGAAGCAGAACAACCTGCCCACGGCGCAGATCAAGAACGCATCGGGTGCGTTCGTGGCGCCGTCGATCGAGTCGGCAACAGCCGCCGCGGCGGGCATCGCCGACAAGCTGCCTAACAATACCGACTATCGGATTTCGATCGTGAACGCGCCCGGCGCGGGTGCCTACCCCATCGCGTCGTTCACGTGGCTGCTCGTGTATCGCAATCAAACCGACGCGACCAAGGCGAAAAAGTTGAAGGACTTCCTCCACTGGTATCTGCACTCCGGCGAAGCGACGGCGGCATCGCTCGACTACGCGCCTCTCCCCGACGTGATGAAGACGCGACTCGACGCGCGTGTGGACTCGTTGACGGTGGGCGGCGCGGCATGACCGGCTCCTCGATGTCTCCGACCGTGCTCATGGCCGACAACGGACCGGGGACCGTCGTCCGTATCCACGGGCGGCACATGGGAGATCGAGTCTACCGCGGAGCCATCACGTTCTTCGCGGTGTGCGTCCCGCTGCTGGTGGCGCTGGTGGCGTGGGAGATCGCAGTAGCCGGCTGGCCGACGTTCCGGCACTTCGGGCTCTCGTTCCTCACGTCGAGCGACTGGGATCCGGTGAAGGAGCGCTTCGGCGCCGCGCCGGCGATCTACGGCACGCTGGTCTCGTCCGCGATTGCGTTAGTCATCGCGACGCCGCTGGCGGTGGGCGTGTCGGTGTTCCTCTCCGAGTTCGCGCCGCGGTGGATGCGCCAGCCCGTAGGATTCCTGGTGGATCTCCTGGCCGCGATCCCGAGCGTGGTGTACGGTCTCTGGGGCATCTTCGTGCTGCTGCCGCTGCTCCGCGATCCGGTGATGCCGTTCCTCCGCGACACGCTCAAGCTGGGCAGCACGCCGTTCTTCACCGGACCGGCGTACGGACCGAGCATGCTGGCGGCGGGACTCATCCTGGCGATCATGGTCCTGCCGTACATCGCGTCGGTGTCGCGCGAGGTGCTGCTCGCGGTGCCGCGCGCCCAACGGGAGGCTGCCCTTGCGTTGGGCGCCACGCGCTGGGAGACGATCTGGCGCGCTGTGCTGCCCTACGCCAAGTCCGGCATCATCGGCGGGATCATCCTCGGCCTCGGTCGCGCGTTAGGCGAGACGATGGCGGTGACGATGCTCATCGGCAACCGCCAGGAGATCTCGGCGTCGCTGTTCGCGCCCGGGTACACCATGGCGTCGCTCATCGCCAACGAGTTCAGCGAAGCGAGCAGCGACGCGCACCTGTCCGCGCTCATGGCCGTGGGTTTCACGCTGCTCGTGATCACGATCATCGTCAACGCGATCGCCCGCTGGCTGGTGTGGCGCGTGGGCGGCGGCGCTGCCTCGAAACCGCTATGACCGCCGGCGTCATTCGCACCCAGCGGCCGAGCGCCCGGCAGCGCGCCGTGAGCGATCGGGCGCGCAAGGGGCTCGGACGCCGCCGCGCCGTGAACGGCGTCATGCTCGCCGTCCTCGCGATGGCGGCCGTCATCACGGTGTTGCCGCTCCTGTTCATTCTGGGACACCTGATCACCAAGGGCGCCACGTCGCTCGACCTCGCCTTCTTCACGCACATGCCCAAGCCCGTCGGTGAATCGGGCGGCGGCATGGCGAACGCGATCGTCGGCACGCTCATCGTCATCGGGCTCGCGATGGTGTTCGGGCTCCCGGTCGGCGTGGGAGCCGGCCTGTACCTCGCGGAGCATCGTGGCGCGTGGCTCGCCAACAGCGTGCGATTTCTATCCGACGTGCTGAACGGCCTGCCCTCGATTGTGATGGGCATTTTCGCCTGGCAATTCCTCGTGCGGCCGGTGGGACACTTCTCGGCGCTGTCCGGCGGCGTTGCGTTAGGCGCGATGATGATTCCGATGATCGCGCGAACCACCGAAGAGATGGTACGGACCGTCCCCACGTCGCTGCGCGAAGCGGCGCTTGCGTTAGGCTACGCGCGCTGGCGCACCGGCCTCACCATCGTGCTGCGCACCGCGAGCGCCGGCATCGTGACCGGCGTGCTCGTCTCGCTCGCGCGCGTCGCCGGCGAGACCGCACCGCTCCTGTTCACCGCCTTCGGCAACCAATTCTGGTCCACGTCCGTCACGCAGCCGATCGCCGCGCTGCCCCTGCAAATCTTCAACTATGCGATCAGTCCCTACGACGACTGGCACCGGCTCGCCTGGGCGGGTGCCCTGGTCCTCATCGCGCTCATCCTCGTCATCAGCATCGTCGCCCGCATCGCCACCCGCGCACGCTTCGATACAGGAAGCGGCGATTGACGTGAACGCCCAAGTCGCTGGTTTGGCACACGTGAGCCCCGCAAGCGAGACCCCCGCGGTGACACCCGCGCGCACGCGGCTCATCGCCGAGTCGCTCGACGCGTGGTTCGGGTCCATCCACGCGGTGCACGGGATCTCGCTGGAGGTGCCGGAAGGCAGCGTCGTCGCGATCATCGGCCCGTCCGGCTGCGGCAAGTCGACGTTCCTCCGCTGCCTCAACCGCATGCACGAGACAGTGCCTACCGGCCGCGTCTCGGGCCGGGTCCTGCTTGATGGTAGCGACATCTACGACAGCGGCGTGAATCCCATCGCGGTGCGCAAGCACATCGGCATGGTGTTCCAGCGGCCGACGCCCTTCCCCACGATGTCGATCCGCGACAACGTCGCTGCGGGTTTGCGCGTGATGGATGGACACATCTCGCGGCGCGATACCGATGCGATCGTCCAGAGCGCGCTACGACGCGCCGCGCTCTGGGACGAGGTGAACGATCGGTTGGGCGCGAGCGCGCTCGCGCTTTCCGGCGGACAGCAGCAGCGCCTCTGCATCGCGCGCGCGCTCGCGACGAGCCCTCGCGTCCTGCTCCTCGACGAGCCCACCGCGTCGCTCGACCCCGCGAGCACGCAGAGCGTCGAACAATTGGTGCGCGAGCTGCGCGGCGAAGTCACGATCATCATCGTGACGCACAACATGCAGCAGGCCGCGCGCATCTCCGATCGCACGGCATTCTTCCTGGCTGGAGATCTCGTCGAGGTGGCGCCGACGGAGACGCTCTTCACGTCGCCGTCGGATCCGCGCACCGAGGCATACATCACCGGACGGTTCGGATGAGCCACGCGATTGCGACGCCGCGCCCAACGCCAACGACGCCGGGCGCCAAGCCGGCTCCGTCGCTCGACACCACACTCGGCTTCACCGGGCTCATCGAGGTGAAGGACTTCTCGTTCTACTACGGCCCGAATAAGGCGCTCAAGAACATCTCTTTGCGCGTCCCGCCGCGCACGATCATGGCGTTCATCGGTCCGTCGGGCTGCGGCAAGTCGACGCTGCTCCGGTCGATCAACCGGCTCAACGCACTCATCCCGGGCGCGCGCCACGAGGGCGAGATCCTGCTCGACGGCACGGACATCCACGGTTCCGAAACGGACATCGTCACGCTGAGGCAGCGTGTGGGAATGGTGTTCCAACGGTGGAATCCGTTCCCCAAGTCGATCTATGACAACGTCGCGTTCGGCCCGCGCATCAACGGTCTCGCGCGCCGCAGTGAGCTCGACGATCTCGTCGAGAGCTCGCTCAGACGCGCCGCGCTCTGGGACGAAGTCAAGGATCGCCTACGCGCGAGCGCGCTCGGGTTGTCGGGCGGCCAGCAGCAACGTCTCTGCATCGCGCGCGCGCTGGCCAACGATCCCGAAGTGTTGCTGCTCGACGAGCCGGCGTCGGCACTCGACCCGATCGCCACGCAGCACGTCGAGGAATTGCTGTACGAGCTCAAGCGCGAGCTCACGATCATCATCGTGACACACAATATGCAGCAGGCGGCGCGTGTGTCCGATACGACCGCATTCTTCTATGTCGGCGAGCTCGTGGAAGCGGGGCCGACCGATCAGATCTTCACCAGTCCTCTCAAGCCGCGCACCGAGGCGTACATCACCGGGAGATTCGGATGAGCCCCACACCAGTCGAGAGCACCTCGGGATTCCGTCACTTCCACGAGCAGCTCGACCTGCTCAAGCAGCGCTTGCTCGACATGTCGGAGCGAGCCGAAGCGTTGGTCGACGTTGCCGTGGAGGCCTTACTGCGTCGGGATATCGGAAAGGCCGACGTGGTGATCAGCGGCGACCGCGAGCTCGACGCGCTCGAAATCGAGATCGAGCAACTCGCGATTTCACTGCTCGCGCTGCAACAACCGATGGCGCGCGACCTCCGCTTCATCATCGGCGCGATCAAGATCTCGAACGATCTCGAGCGCGTGGGCGATCACGCGGTGAACATTGCACAATCGGCCTTGCGTCTGAACGACATGCGTTCGATCATTACACCCGATCCGGAAATCGAAGACATGGCGCGCCGCGCGCGCGCGATGTTGAGCGATGCGCTGGATGCGTTCGTGCGGGCCGACGGCACGCTCGGGCGCGAGGTGTGCAAGCGGGACGATCAGGTGGATGCGCTGCACGACTCGTTGTTCCGCATCCTGCTCACGCACATGCTCGAGGACCCGACCACCATCTCTGCCGCATTGGAGCTGTTCCTCGTGAGCCGCAATCTGGAGCGCGTGGCCGATCTGGCAACCAACATCGCCGAAGACGCCGTGTATCTCGCCGAAGGCAAGACCATCAAGCACCACCTCGAGGACCGGTCGCCCGGCGCCGGATCGCTCGGCGTCACCTCGGTCGCCTAACGGAGGACGCCGACGAGCCGGCCGGCCAGCGTCCGTACCCGATCTCGCCGCGCCGCGCCGCGTCCGCCCAACGGGCGGACGGACCGCGTCGCGGCGATCGACATCGGCTCCAACTCCATCCGCCAACTGATCGCGGACGTCACGCCCGGCGGCCACATCCGGGTGGTGGACGAGATGAAGGCCGCGCCCCGGTTAGGCGCGGGCATGGGCGAGGCGCGCCAGCTCACGCCCCACGCCATGGAGCGCGCCAGCGAAGCGATCTCGCGCATGGCCACGCTGGCGCGGCAGCGCGGCGCCGCACGGGTCGTGGCCGTGGCCACCAGCGCCGTACGCGACGCCGTCAACGCCCGCGAGTTCCTCGACATGGTGCAGCGTGGCGCGCACCTCCCGGTGCGCATCCTCGACGGCCACGCCGAGGCGCTCCTGAGCTACCGGAGCGCGCTCGCGCACTTCGACCTCGGCACCGGCCGCACGGTGGTCACCGACATCGGCGGCGGCTCGCTCGAGCTCGTGCTGTGTGCCGCCGGTCTCGTGGACCGCGTGGTCTCCCTGCCCTTCGGCGCCCTCCGCCTAACGGAGCAATACCTCAAGCAGGGCACCAGCCGCCGCGCGGTGAAAGCGCTCCGCCGCGACGTGCGCGCCGTGCTCCGCACGCAGCTGCCGGCGCGTGAATGGCGCAACGCCCGCATCGTCGGCTCCGGCGGCACGTTCACCAACCTCGCCGGCATGGCGCTCGCTCGTCAGGGCCTGCACCCCGCGCGCACCGTGCACGGCACGCGCGTCACGCGGATCGAGCTCGAGCACATCCTCGACGCGTTGCAGAACATGACGCTCGCCGAGCGGCTCGCCGTCCAGGGACTCAACGCGGGACGCGCCGACATCATCGTCGCCGGCCTCGCGGTGATCGCCGAAGTGCTCGCGCGTCTCGACGCCCCGAGCATCGTCGTCTCGGCGTACGGCATCCGCGAGGGACTGCTCCTCGAGACCGCGCGCGTGAAGCCGCACGCCGCGAGCCCCGGCGACGCGCGACAGCGTTCCATCGAGCGCCTGGCCGAAGCGTGCAGCGTCGAAGATCGGCACGCGATTCAAGTCCAGCGCATCGCCTTACAACTGTTCGACGCGCTGCGCGAGCGACTGGGTTGCGAGCCGGGCGAACGCGATGTTCTCGCCGCCGCGGCGCGCTTGCACGACATCGGCTACTACATCAGCTACGACAAGCACCACAAGCACTCCTTCTATCTCATCGCGCACGCCGAGCTCCTTGGGCTTTCGCCGGCGGAGCAGCTGGTGATCGCCAACGTGGCGCGATATCATCGCGGCGCGCCGCCGCGGAGGTCGCACGAAACGTTGTCGGCGCTCGACCGCACGCTGCGGCGCCAGGTGCGCCGTCTCGCCGCCGTGCTGCGCGTGGCCGATGGATTGGATCGCGGCCACACCGGCGCCGTCGACCGGGTGCGCGTGCGCTGGTCGCGCACCGGTATCCGCATTACGGTCGTCCCGCGCGTGGCGGGACAGCCGTTACGACTCGAACTGTGGGGTGCGACGCGGAAGCGGGCGCTTCTTGAACGGGTTGCGGGCGTGCCCGTCCAGATCGTCGGCGCCTGAGAGCTCGGCGTCGGCGTGGGCCTCTTCGTTAGGCGCCGCCGCTCCGAGAACCGCGGCCGGCGTGTGCGCCGGCACCGACGCACCCCACGGATCGATCATGAACAGCCGATGCGACCCGTGCTCCGGCTCTCCCGGACCGGGATGACGCTGCCGATACTGGCCCTCGGCGTCGAGCTCCCACGCCTGGCGATTGTCGGCGAGCAGCGTGGCGAGCAGCGTGCGAAGCGACGCGTGGAGCGCCGGGTCTTCGATGGGCACGATCGCTTCGACGCGGCCGTCGAAGTTGCGCGACATCCAGTCGGCCGAGCCAATGTAGAATTCCTCGGCGCCGCCGTTCAGGAAATTCCACACGCGCGAGTGCTCGAGGAACCGCCCAACGATACTGATCACGCGGATGCGCTCGCTCACGTCCGTTAGGCCGGGACGCAGACTGCAGATGCCGCGGACGATGAGGTCGATGTCGACGCCTGCGCGCGACGCGCGATACAGCGCCGCGATGATCTCCGCATCGGTGAGCGCGTTCATCTTCGCCACGATGCGCGCCGGCCGGCCCGCGCGGGCGTGCTCGGCCTCGCGCGCAATCAGTTCGAGGAATCGCTCGCGGATACCATACGGGGCGACGATCAGCGTGCGGAACGTCTGCTGGCGCGAAAAACCCGTCAGCACGTTGAACAGGTCGGTCATGTCCGCGCCGATGCGCGGATCGGTGGTGAAAAATCCGAGGTCGGTGTACAGCCGCGCGGTGCGCGAATTGTAGTTGCCCGTCCCCACGTGCACGTACCGGCGAATGCCGTCGGCCTCGCGCCTAACGACTAACGCGATCTTGGCGTGCGTCTTGAGCCCCACGAGACCGTACGCCACGTGCACGCCCGCGCTTTCCAGTTGTCGCGCCCATTCGATGTTGTTCGCTTCATCGAACCGCGCCTGGAGCTCGACGAGCACCGCCACCTGCTTGCCGCGCTCTGCCGCGTCGATCAGCGCACGCACGATCGGCGTGTCGCCCGACGTGCGGTACAGCGTCATCTTGATCGCCAGCACCTCGGGATCTTCGGCCGCGCGCTGGAGAAAGTGCTCGACCGTGGTCGCAAAGCTCTCGAACGGGTGGTGCACGAGAACGCTGTGCTGACGGAACGCGTCGAACACCGCGCCGTTGGATTCGCGGAACGGCCGCGGCGTGACGGGAATCAGCGCCGGGTCGCGCAAGTCGGGGATGTCGAGTGTCGCCAGATCCATGAGCTGGCCCAACTCGAGCAGACGACCCACCTCGTACACATCGCGCTCGGTGAGCGACGCACTCGGCGGCAGACGATCGTCGCGCAGCTCCTCGAGCAGCAGCGATCGCACCTCTTCCGGCGTGCCGTCTTCCACCTCGAGTCGAATCACTTCGCCGAAGCGCCGCCGAAAAACCTGCTCTTCGATCGACGCGAGCAAGTCCTCAGCTTCCTCGAACGCCGCGAGCTCGATGTCGGAGTTGCGCGTGATCCGGAAGACGTTCCAGTTCCGGACCTCCATGCCCGGGAAGAGCTTGTCCAGGTGCGCGCCGATCACCTGCTCGAGCGGCACGAACCAGTTCGCGCGCTTCGTGGGCAGCCACCGCGGCAGACTGCGCGGGACCTTCACGCGAGCGAAATGCTCGACGCCGGTCTGCGGGTCGCGCACCTCTACCGCGAGCGAGAGCGACAGGTTCGAGATGTACGGGAACGGGTGCCCCGGGTCGACCGCGAGCGGCGTGAGGACCGGGAAGATCGTGGAGTCGAAGCGCGCATCGAGCGCCGCGCGCTCATCGCGGTCCAGGTCCTTCATGCTCAGGAGACCCACACCGCGCTGTGCGAGCGCCGGCAGCAGCTCGTCGTGCAGACACCGCTGGCTCAGCATGATCTGTTCGTCGACACGCGCGCGGATCGCATCGAGCTGCTCTTGCGGGGTCATCCCATCCGCGCCGGTGGCCGTCACGCTCGCCGCCAACTGCCGGCGGAGACCCGCAACCCGCACCATGTAGAACTCGTCGAGGTTCGTGCTGAAAATCGCCAGGAACTTGAGTCGCTCGAGCAGCGGGTTCCGCTCATCGAACGCTTCGTGGAGCACGCGCTGGTTGAAATCCAGCCAGCTCAACTCACGGTTGATGAACAGCGATGGCGATAAGACGAGATCAGACATGGGTTCGCAGGTGGCGGCACGCGAGCTGGGAGGCTCGCACTATTATGGCGGCCACCAAGAGAAAGATCACGATTCGGTCACGGGATTACAACAAACGCCGGCCCATGACATACGCACCGCGATCCGAGCTACAACGCAAACTATTGTTGCGCTTGATGTTAGATCTTATAGCGTGCTGAGGACTGGTACCCGGCTCAGCAGTAGCCAAAAGACCGCCGACATGATCGCCGCCGCCGGAATCGTGAGGACCCAGCCCCACACGATCCTGCCCGCTACACCCCACCGCACGGCCGACAACCGCTGGGTCGCGCCCACGCCGACGATCGATCCGGTGATGGTGTGCGTGGTGCTCACAGGAATGCCGAATTTCGTGGCGAGCAAGATGCTGAGCGCCCCGCCGGTCTCGGCGCAGAACCCGCCGACCGGCCGCAGTTTGGTGATGCGCGACCCCATGGTGTGGACGATGCGCCATCCGCCTAACGCAGTCCCCAGCGCGATGGCCGTGTAGGCCGTGATCTCCACCCAGTGCGGGATGGTGTTGCCGTTGGTGACGTACAAATGGTGCAGCATGCCCGGCTCGTGCGCGAAATATCCCTGCGTCGACACGAGCAGCCCTACGATGATGCCCATCGTCTTTTGCGCGTCATTCGCGCCGTGCGAGAGCGAGAAGAACGCCGAGCTGGCCAACTGCGCCACACGAAATATTCTGTCGACGCGTCCCGGCGGCGTGCGGCTGAAGATCCAGTACACCGCCACCATGAGCACGAAGCCCAAGATCATGCCGATGATCGGCGACAGCACGATGAACACCAGCGTCTTGGTCCAGCCGGCCGGGATGATCGCCGAGAAGCCGACTTTGGCGACGGCCGCTCCGCCGTAGCCGCCGATCAGCGCGTGGGACGAGCTGGATGGCAATCCGAAGAACCACGTGATGATGTTCCACGCGATCGCGCCAAGCAGCGCGCCGAGGATCACGTTCGGATCGACGACGGAGATCTCGATCATGCCCTGCCCCATCGTCCGCGCGACCGCCGTCCCCACCGTGAAAGCCGCGGCGAAGTTGAACGCCGCCGCCCAGAGCACGGCAGGGAGCGGCTTGAGCACACGCGTGCCCACAACCGTGGCGATGGAGTTCGCCGAGTCGTGGAAACCGTTGCTGAAGTCGAACAGGAACGCGATCGCGATGATCGCGATGACGTAGGTGACCACCGATCAGGCGTGTTTGAGAGCGATGCTCTCGAGGACGTTGGCCACGTCCTCACACTGATCGAGCGCGCGCTCGAGCGTGTCGTACAGCTCCTTCCACTTGATCACCTCGAGCGGGTCGGGTTTGCCGCGGAACAGCTCGCCCACCGCTTCGTGGTAGAGCGCATCGCCCTCCTCCTCGCGCATCTTGATCTCGCGGCCCTTCTCGACGACGAAGCGCACGTCCTTCATGTGCGCAACCGCGGCCTCGATCGCGTCCGTCGCCCGAATGAGCACCTCGCAGATTTTCTTGGCCGCCTCGTGCACATCGGTCACGTGGAACATGGCCGCGCGCCGCGCGGTGCCATCCACCAGGTCCACGACGTTGTCCAACCGTGACGCAAGCAGGTGGATGTCCTCGCGGTCGAACGGCGTCACGAACGTCTGATCGATGCGTGCGATGATGTCGTGCGTGATCGTGTCGGCTTCGTGCTCCACGAGCTTGATGGCCGACGCGAAGTGATCCAGACGCGTGGGCTCGGCGAACAAGCCCGCCAGGAGGCGCGCCGCCGCCGTCAGGCGCTTGGACAACTGCTCGAACATCGCGAAGAACGCGGTGTCTCTCGGAATGAGCCGCACGATTTTCTCCCGCTCCAGTTAGGCCGACGCGCTGCGCGCGCGCGACGCGGCGCACGCGACGTGCCGCTCGGGGTGCTCGACGAGCTCGGCGAGCGGTGTCGGGTCCGCGTCCAGACAGCGCACGATGTTCACACCGCTCGACGTGCCGATGCGCGTCGCGCCCGCCGCCAACATGCGCAGGGCGGCGCCGCAATCACGGATGCCGCCCGAAGCTTTCACTCCCATGGCGTCGCCGACCGCGCGGCAGATGAGTGACACCGCATGGGTGGTCGCTCCGCCGGCTGCGTGAAACCCGGTGCTCGTCTTCACGAAAGCGGCGCCGCAATCACGGGCAATGACGCTCGCCCGGGCAATCTCCGCGTCCGTTAGGACAGCCGTCTCGATGATCACTTTCACCGGCCGCTCGTCCGCGGCGCCCACCACAGCCGAGATCTCGCGCGTGACGTGCACCCAGTCGCCAGACTTGATGTGGCCGATCGCCGCGACCATATCGAGCTCATCGGCACCCTCCCTGATCGCCACGCTGGCTTCGCGCGACTTGATCTCCGGCTCGGACGCGCCCAACGGAAACGCGATGACGGTCGCCACTCTGGTCTCTGACCCGCGCAACCGCGCCCAGCACAACGGCACCCATACCGGATTGACGCACACGGCAGCGAACCCGAACTCGAGCGCTTCATCGCACACCCGTTCGACATCGGCGCGCGTCGCTTCGGCCTTGAGGAGCGTGTGGTCGATGAGTGCCGCGATGTGCGCGACGCTTGAGACAAGCACAGCTGGCGTTCGGTGAGAGCGAGTGACCCGGACTCGCGTGCCCGGACAGCGGAAAGTGACGCAGAAGTTACACAGCCCGCCGCGGCGCCGGAACCACGCTCCGGAACCACGCTAAGGAGCGAAGCGAGCGCTTCCCTGGATTCCCCGCTATCCGTAATAGCCGCCGAACACCGATCGGTGGCGACGCACCAGCTGCGGGTCGGCGAAGAGCGACACCAGTAGCATCCCCGTGAGGAATCCGCCGACGTGCGCCCAGACCGCCACGCCGCCCGACACCTGCGGATTCATCTGTCCAAGCTGCGGCAGGCCCTCCAGCACCTGCAGCCCGAACCAATACAGGAGCACGAGCCACGCGCGGATCGGAATCACGAAAATGATGAAGAACATGTTGACGCGCGCCCGGGGATACAGCACGAGGTAGGCGCCCATGATCCCGGAAATGGCACCGGACGCGCCGACCGTCGGAATCGGCGACGCCGGACTGGTCGCGATATACAGGGCCGCCGCGGCAAGACCGCAGATGAGATAGAAAACCAGGAACCGCCCGGAGCCCATGCTGTCTTCGACACTTCGGCCGAACACCCAGAAGAACAGCGAATTGCCGAGTATGTGCTCCCATCCACCGTGCAGAAAAATCGACAGCAGCGGAGTGAGAATGTTGATAGGGGAATTGTCGACGGCGCAGAAGAGACCCGGACCAACCCGTATCGTGGTGCCAATCGCGGCCCGATGCGTGAGCTCGCCGGGTATCAGGCCGTAGTCGCAGATGCTCTTCGCGAGTGCGTAGGTGTCGAGCCCGCCTTTCTCGACGAAGAGCCACACGGCCCACGTGACCGCCAGGATCATGTAGGTCATGCGCGGCCGGCTGAGCCGCGGCAGATCGTCGCCGAGTGGAATCATTTCAGGCGGACAGGACAGGACACGACCGGATCAGGCCGGACCGAGAAACCGCATCTCTTTCTGCCAGAGTCGCGCATCGCGTCGCTTTCAAGCTGTCAATGTGGCGCGATTATCGGGCCCCAAGTTTGCGAGAACCTTGGGCCGGACTTTAGACATAAGAAATCGAGCGTCACTCTGTCGTGGCGACTCGCGCATCAACGTACATCGAGGAAACTATGGCCGAAAAAGTAATCGGTATCGACCTGGGAACAACGAACTCGGTTGTCGCCGTGATGGAAGGCGGCGATCCCGTGGTCATCCCAAACGCCGAGGGCGGGCGCGTCACGCCGTCTGTGGTCGGGTTCACGAAAGACGGCGAGCGTTTGGTCGGCCAGGTCGCCAAGCGTCAAGCGGTGACCAACCCGCAGAACACCGTCTTCTCCATCAAGCGCTTCATGGGACGCAAGATGTCCGAGGTCACCGAGGAGATCAAACGCGTTCCGTACAAGGTGATCGGCGGCCAGAACGATCTGGCCGTGGTCGAGATCCAGGGCAAGCGGTACACGCCGCCCGAGATCTCCGCGATGATCCTTCAGAAAATGAAGCAGACCGCCGAGGACTACCTGGGCCACAAGGTCGAGAAGGCCGTGGTCACGGTGCCGGCGTACTTCAACGACTCGCAGCGACAGGCCACCAAGGACGCGGGACGCATCGCCGGTCTCGACGTGCTCCGCATCATCAATGAGCCGACAGCCGCGGCACTCGCGTACGGTCTGGACAAGAAGAAGGACGAGAAGGTCGCGGTATTCGACCTGGGCGGCGGCACCTACGACATCTCGGTGCTCGAGCTGTACGACGTGGAAGGCTCGCGCCAGTTCGAGGTCAAGTCGACCAATGGTGACACGCACCTGGGCGGCGACGACTTCGACCAGCGCGTGATCGACTGGCTCGTGGCGGAGTTCAAGCGCGATCAAGGTATCGATCTGTCGAAGGACCCGATGGCGCTCCAGCGGCTCAAGGAAGCCGCCGAGAAGGCGAAGATGGAGCTGTCGTCCACGCAGCAGACCGACATCAATCTGCCGTTCATTACGGCGGATCAGTCGGGACCCAAGCACCTCAACTATTCGCTCACGCGCGCCAAGCTCGAGCAGATGTGCGACGATCTCGTGCAGCGCACCATCCCGCCCATGCAGCAGGCGCTCAAGGACGCGGGACTCAAGCCCGAGCAGATCGACGAGGTGATTCTGGTCGGCGGCGCGACGCGCATGCCCAAGGTGCAGCAGATCGTCAAGGACTTCTTCAAGAAGGATCCGCACAAGGGCGTGAACCCGGACGAGGTCGTCGCGATCGGCGCGGCCATCCAGGGCGCGGTGCTGACGGGCGAGCAGAAAGACGTGCTGCTGCTCGACGTGACGCCGCTGTCGTTAGGCATCGAGACGTTAGGCGGCGTGACCACCGTGCTCATTCCGCGCAATACCACGATTCCGACCAAGAAGTCGGAAACGTTCTCGACGGCGGAAGACAACCAGACGCAGGTGGAGATCCACGTGCTGCAGGGCGAGCGCGAGCTTGCGGTTTACAACAAGACCATCGGCAAGTTCCAGCTCACCGGCATTCCGCCGGCACCGCGCGGCATGCCGCAGGTCGAGGTGACGTTCGACATCGACGCCAACGGGATTCTGCACGTGACCGCGAAGGACAAGGCCACGGGCAAGGAACAGAAGATTCGTATCGAAGCGTCGAGCGGTCTCTCGGAGAGCGAGATCCAGCGCATGGTGAAGGACGCCGAATCGCACGCGAGCGAGGACAAGCAGCGCCGCGATGAGATCGACACCCGGAACCGGCTGGACAGTCTAGCCTACGAGGTCGAGAAGAACTCGAAGGAATGGTCGGACCGTCTTTCGGCGGACCTCAAGACGAAGCTCGAGAGCGCTGTGGAGCGCGCACGGAAGGCGCTGCGCGGCGAGGATATGAATGAGATCAAGTCGGCGCACGAGGAGCTGACGCGTGCTTACAGCGAGGCTGGTCAATCGTTGTATGCACAGGGACAGCAGGCGCAGGGTGAGACTGCAACCAGTCACGCCGCGCAGGAAAGCGCCGCCGACAATCCAAAGGGTACCGACAAGAAAGATGACGTGGTCGAGGCCGACTACGAGATTGTCGAGGAAGACAAGAAATAGGGGCCGTGGGTGGATGTGCCCGATTTTGTCGTCAGCAGCGAGCGTCGGGCGATTGCCCGGCGCTCGTTGCGCTTGACGGCAACGCACGGGTCTGCAATTGTGACTAATGCGATGTGCGGTGTTCGATCGAGCCGCAGCGTTGCGCACCGAGGCGTGGCGGGCAGGTGTGTTGGGTCGCGTGAAACTTGCAACTACGCCATGGTGTATCGTCTCTACACAGCTCTCACATCGGATTGGACGTATGACGCCACATGACTCTCGCCGTCCGCGGCTTGGCGCGCTTGGCATCGTTGCCATAGTCGCGATCATCGCGTTTGCGGGCGGACTCATTCTCGCCGGTGGGATGAACCTGACTCCCTTCGGCTTCGCGCAACAGAGACCGACGCCGGCGCGGCTGGCTTCGGCAACCGTATCGCCGTCGGCGATGGCTCCCGTCGCGGACCTGAGCAACGGGTTCGTGTCGATCGTCGATCACGTGCGGCCTGCCGTGGTTTCGATCACCACCGAGCGGCAGGCACGCGTGCAGCGAATCCCGCAGGGACAGCTGCCGCCGGGCATGGAAGATTTCTTCCGCCAGTTCGGACCGCAGCAATCGCAGCCGGAGGAAGGGCTCGGCTCTGGGTTCATTGTTTCGCCTGACGGATACATTCTCACCAACAACCACGTGGTCGCGGACGCGGACAAGCTGAGCGTCAAGCTGTTCGACGGGCACGTGTACAAGGCGAAGGTCGTCGGCCGCGATCCCACGACGGACGTCGCGGTGATCAAGATCGACGCGAGTGGTCTGCCCACCGCCACGTTAGGCGACGACGGCAAGGCGCAGGTTGGCCAGTGGGTGCTGGCCATCGGTAACCCGTTGCAGCTCGACTTCACGGTGACGGCCGGCATCATCAGCGCGAAGGGCCGCAGCGGCAGCCTTCGCAACCTCTACGCCTCGAACTACGCGGTGGTCGACTACATCCAGACGGATGCGGCGATCAATCCCGGCAACTCGGGCGGACCGCTGGTGGACATCAACGGCAACGTGATCGGCATCAACAGTGCGATCGCGAGCCAGACCGGCTACTACTCGGGTTACGGATTCGCCATTCCGATCACGCTCGCGAAGAGCGTGATGGACGACATCATCAAGTACGGCCAGGTACGGCGCGCGATCCTTGGCGTGTCCATCAATGACGTGACTCCGGCCACGGCCGAAGTTGCTGGGCTCAAGGACATTCACGGTGCGCTGGTAGGCGGCCGGACTCCCGACGGTCCGAGTCCTGCGGCGGACGCGGGAATCAAGGATGGCGACGTGATCATCGCCGTCGATGGGCAGCCGATCGACCATGTCGCGCAGCTGCAGCGGATCATCCGCACGCACGAGCCGGGGCAGACGGTTGACGTGACGGTGATGCGCTACGGCAAGCAGATGGACTTCAAGGTGAAGCTGGCGCAGGCGCCTAACGATCAGCAGGTGGCGAGCAACGACAGCGGCGCGAGCCCCGACAACAACGGGCCGAGCTACGATAAGTTAGGCATAGCGGTGCAGCCGTTGAGCCAGGACATGGCGACGCGCGTCGGCTTGCCGGCGTCGCAGCACGGGCTGGCGGTGACGGACGTGAAGGCGGGGAGTGTTGCGTATGAAGCGCGGCTCCAGCCTAATGCCGACGTAATCACGAAAATCCTCTATCCGCGTCCAGAGCGGGCGGTGACGTCTACCGCCGATCTGAATGATGTGTTGTCCAAGATGAAGGACGGCGACGCAATCAGTCTGCTCGTGTACAACCCGCAGCTGAAGGGGACGCGCGTGGTGAATTTGCAGATCAGCGAATAACGCCGGTCGGCACGCACCCATGGAGCGGCCCGGTTGCAATCGAACCGGGCCGCTCGTGCATCGAAGGCGGACAATACGGGACGCAGCCGGACAACGCCGGACGTAAGGGCGGACGAGACGGGACACGGCCGGACAAGGCCGGAGGGTCTTGGGCGCGCCAGTGCTTGGTGCATCGGCGCGGGTGGCCGTAGGGAAATGAGGCCGTTAGGTTCGAAACAGTTGCGAGGGTGGCGGAACTGGTAGACGCGCTGGACTTAGGATCCAGTGGAGCAATCCGTGGGGGTTCGAGTCCCCCCCTTCGCATCCCCAAACGCTTCCTGGGGTTAGGCAGCGGCGCCGTAAGCGTCATTGCGCCCGCGCGTCTCGATGCACATGTTTGTCGCATGTTAGGCGAACCCGCCACGCCTGCGCGCATTGTGCACCGGTGGTTACATAGCCGCACGTTCTACCGGCTTGCACTCATCCTTCCAGTCGCGACGTTCATCGACTCCATCGCGCGCCTGCACAACGCGCAGAGCTTTCTCGTGTTCGCACAGAAACACGCGGCACCACCTGGGCCAACGAGAACGCTTCTCGACATGCTGGTGGCTCTGGTCGTCTATGGTCCGCTCGCTTTTGCATGTTGGGACCTGGGCCGCGAGCAGATCACCGCGCGACGAATGGGCGCCCTGTGGCTCGCTGGATTGCGTGAGGTCGTGCGACGCGCCTTCGCGCGCGAGTTAACGGCGCCCGAAGAGGTGCTGACAAAGGACAGCGCGTCGCACGCACCCCGGGACAATCGCTGGGCCGCCTTGGCATGGTCGGCACCCATATCGGTCCTGCTGCCCGCGTTCTTCGAAGCCAACCTGCCGCAGCTCCGAGCTCCCCTTCCCACAGTGTGGCTCATTGGCGCCGGCGCGATTATGGGCGCGAGCATCTACCTAAGGCGTCGCGCGATCGCCTACCTGATCGACGAGCCGTCGCCATGGGCGATGTTCAGCGGGTTCAAGTTTCTCGATGAGTCACGCTATGCAGAACCCGGACGTGTGTTCGTCCGTCTGCAAAAGGTTTGCATGTTCCTGCTGCCGGTATGGTGGCTCGGGTTCGGCATGCTGGTCATTACCCGCCTGTCAGCGCCGGTCCGACCATGAG
>DATEKK010000031.1:0-4267 GCA_035277485.1 Gemmatimonadaceae bacterium | reverse complement strand
CGGCCGCGGCGCGCCCGACTTGCACGCCGCGACGGCCGCGAGCGCGGCGCCGCCCAGACCGAACGATGCCTTACGAGACCACCGCGCCCAACGCATCATCCAACCGCTCGAGGGTCGCGTCGATCTCGGCGTCGCCGTGCGCCGCCGACAGAAAAGCGGACTCGAACGGCGACGGTGCCAGATAGACGCCCCGCGCGAGCGCCTCGTGAAAGAACCGGCGAAAGCGCGCCACATCGGATGCTTTCGCGTCGGTGAAATTTCGCACCGGCTCGGCGCGAAAGAAGAAGCCCCACATGCTGCCCGCGCTGTCGGCCGTGAACGGTATGCCGCGGCGCGCCGCGGCGGCGCGCAGCCCCGTCACGAGACGCGTCGTGCGCTCGGCGATGCGCGCGTGCAGGTCCGGCGTGAGCGCGCGCAGCGTGGCCAGCCCTGCCGCCATAGCCAACGGATTGCCCGACAGCGTGCCGGCCTGATACACCGCGCCCGCCGGCGCGATCATCTCCATGAGATCTCGCCGCCCGCCGTACGCCGCCGCCGGCAGGCCGCCCCCGATCACTTTGCCTAACGTGGTGAGGTCCGGCGTCACGCCGAATCGCTCGCGTGCGCCGCCGGGCGCGATGCGGAACCCCGTCATCACTTCATCGAAGATGAGCAGCGCGCCGGTTTCATCGGCGATGCGGCGCAGCGCCGGAAGAAACGCCGCGTCGGGCGCGATGAATCCGGCGTTGCCCACCACCGGCTCGACGATGATCGCCGCCAACCGGTCCCGTGCCGGCCGCGCCACGCGACACACCGCGTCCACGTCGTTGAACGGCGCCACCAGCGTGAGCGCCGCCAGCTCCTGCGGCACGCCCGGTGAGTCAGGCAAGCCGAGCGTCGCCACGCCCGAGCCGGCGCGCACGAGAAACGAATCGGCGTGGCCGTGATAGCACCCGTCGAACTTGAGGATCGCATCGCGGCCCGTCGCGGCACGCGCCAAGCGGATGGCGCTCATCGTGGCCTCGGTTCCGCTCGACACGAACCGCAGCATCTCGACGTGCGGCATGCGCCGCGCGATCGCCTCGGCGAGCTCGGTTTCAGACTCGCAGGGGATGCCGAAGCTCGTGCCGCGCGCCATCGCCTCGGACACCGCGTCGAGCACCGCCGGCGCCGCGTGGCCTAACGCAAGCGGGCCCCACGACAGCACGTAGTCGATGTATTCGTTCCCGTCCACATCCCAGATGCGCGCGCCCTCGCCGCGTTCGACGACGAACGGGTCGCCGCCCACGCCGCCGAACGCGCGCACGGGCGAGCTCACGCCGCCCGGCGTCACCGCGCGCGCGCGACGCATGATCGCCGCCGAGCGCGTCGTCACCGGCCGTAGCTTCCCCGGGCGATGCCCGAGAGCACCGGCAGCGCACGCACCCGCTGTCCGTTAGGCGACGGCGCCGGGAGCGTGATCCGCGCGATGCGCGCCGCGAAATCGTCGTCGGTCTCCACCGATGCCACCACGCACTCGACGATCGCGCCGGGCGACGCGTCGCCCTCGAGATAAGTGACGCCGTCGATGTCGTCGGCCTGCCACCATAACCGCGCCTCGGCGCGGGCGCCGTTGGCGGCCGCGCGATCCACGATCGCGGGCACCGTCCGCCCCACGTAGCGCTCGGCCCGCTCGGCGCCGATGGCGCGCTGGACGTCCGTTAGGCGGTCCAGGCGCTCGAGCTTGAGCGACGCCGGCACGTCGTCGGCGAGTTCCGCCGCGCGCGTGCCCTCCTGCGCCGAGTACGTGAAGGCGCCCACACGATCGAAGCGCACGTCCTCGAGCAGATCGCACAACTGCTCGAAGTCGTCATCCGTCTCACCCGGAAAGCCCACGATGCACGTGGTGCGCACGGCCACGTCGGGCACCGCATCGCGGAGCCGCGCGACGCACGCGCGAATCGTGGCCGCTCGCTCGGGGCGGCGCATGCGCGCCAGCACGGCATCCGATCCGTGCTGAATCGGAATGTCGAGGTACGGCACGATGCGCCGCTCGCGCGCCATCAGGTCGAGCAAGCGCGGCGTGATGCCCGCGGAATACACGTAGAGCAAGCGGATCCACGGAATCGATGTCTCGCTGACCAACGCCTCGAGCAGCTCGGGCAATCCGTTGCCGTCCCGGCGGTCGCGGCCGAAGTGCGCCAGGTCCTGCGCCACGAGATTGACTTCGCGCGCACCCTGCAGCTCGAGCAACTGTGCCTCACGCACCACGTCGTCGAGCGCGAACGAGCGATGCTTGCCGCGCATGAGCGGGATCGCACAGAACGCGCACCCGTGATCGCAGCCTTCGCTGATCTTGAGATAGCGCACGTGCGGCAGGTCGCCCGTGTACACGCGCACGCCCGGGTGATCCTGCTCGCGCCACAGCGGCTCGTCGATTGCGCCGCACTCCTTGAGCGCAGGCACCAGCCGATCCATTTCCGACGCGCCAAGGAACACGTCCACCTCGGGCAGCTCCGCGGCGAGCTCGGCCTTGTGCCGCTCGACCATGCAGCCCACCGCCACGAGCGTGCGACACGTGCCCAACCGCTTGAGCCGCCCCGCCTGCACGATCGCGTCGATCGATTCCTGCTTGGCGGCGTCGATGAATCCGCACGTGTTGATGACGATCACATCCGCGCGCTCGAGCTCGGTGGTATGCCGCGCGCCGTGGTCGACCAACTGGGCGAGATAGCGCTCGCTGTCGACCGTGTTCTTGTCGCAGCCGAGTGTGATGAAGCCGACGTTCACGAACCGGACGGTGCGACGCGGAGGCAGGAGACGAGCATGGTGGAAACCTAGCCGCTTCCGCGATGGCACTCAACGCTTGCCGGCCGGGCCGAGAGGGCGACCGTGCCACTCAGGACGGTCCGCTCGTCTTTTCGGATCGAGGAGATCGACAAGCGACGTGGGTTAGGCCAACTTATCGGAATTGCCTCGCCGATCGGCCATCCCAACCAAAGTGGATCCAATCACGATGCGAACTCGGTTCCTGCTGATCGCCGGTTGCGCGGCGCTGGCTGCGTGCCGCTCCGGCCAATCCGGCTCGCCAGAACCTGCGCCTGTCGCTCCCGCACACATTGCACTCACCGTTCCTGGCAACGTCGCAGGATTCGTTCTCCGCTCGAGACACGACTTTCCAAACCAAGCGGAGGGCGTCGGCCTCCGATACACAGGGCCGGACAGCATCATTGCCGATGTCTTCGTGTATCCTGGACCGGATTTCGGACGGAACTGCGCCAGAAAGTGCGCCGACCGCGAGCTCGCAGATGAGACGGCAACGTTTCGCTCGGACATACCCCTTTTCATTCAGCGAGGATACGCGCAATCAATGCACATCGTGTCGGATGACTCGATTCAGCCGCCCTCCGGAGCACCGTGGCTGATCGGCCGCCACATCCAGTTGGACGTCATACGCGCGCAAGTCGAGATGCGGTCGGACTACTACCTCGTGTACCTCCCCTGGTATCGGGTCAAGGTGCGATGTGATTACATCCCGTCGGCTGACCGGGTCGCCGCCCTCGAGGCCTTCGTCCGGAACCTGGTGCCGGCGCTGGTCAATCCGCAGCGATCCTCAGCTTCGAGCTAACCAGTCGGGACACGACGGCACGTGCCTCACGGCACACTGAGTGGCTAACGATAATTGCCGAACTTGAGCTCGACGCCGAAGTCTTTCCCGCGCAGGAGCGCGATCGCCCCCTGCAGGTCGTCCTTGGACGGCGACGACACGCGCACCTGATCGCCTTGAATGGCGGCCTGCACTTTCTTGAGCTTCGCCTCTTTCAGGACCGCCACGATCTTCTTCGCCGTATCGCTGTCGAGCGCCATCTTGAGCTTGACTTCACGGCGCACGGTGTCGCCGCCGGCCGGCGTCACCGCGCCAATGTCGAGGTTCTTCACCGGAACGCCGCGCTTGATGAGCTTCCCCTGCACGACGTCGAACAGCGCGCGCATCTTGAAATCGTCGTCGGCCACGAGCACGAGCATGTTCTCGCCGCGCCGGAAATCGATCGAGGCCTTTGAGCCCTTGAAGTCGTACCGTTGGGCAATCTCCTTCTGCGCCTGATTCACGGCGTTGTCCACCTCTTGCAGGTCGACACCGGTGGTCACGTCGAACGAGGATTGTTGGGCCATGCGGACGTCCGGATGAAGTGATGAGAACGGACAAACCACCGACATTGCCGGAGAGCAACGCATGCTCTACGCGTGTTTACGAATCAGTCCCCTGTGTCCGGCTGTGGCCGGGTGTGTCCGCTATTGACTCGTGGTT
>DATEKK010000030.1:0-1246 GCA_035277485.1 Gemmatimonadaceae bacterium | reverse complement strand
TGATCATCGTCGGGATTGCCGGCAGCGAGTTCGGCATTCGCGGGCACATCGATGCGTATAGCGCCGAGACCGGCGCGCGCGTGTGGAGGTTCTACACGATTCCGTCGCCGCAGGATGGCGGCTGGTGGGGACATTGGTCGCGCACCACGCCCGACGGCGATCCGCTGCCGCGCGACATTGCGCGCGAGCACCAGGACAGCGCGCGCTATGCGAACGCGTGGGAGATCGGCGGGGGTGGCGTGTGGAACACACCATCGTACGACCCGTCGCTGGGGCTCATCTTTTTCGGCGTCGGAAACCCCGCGCCTAACATGGACGGCAGCGTGCGGCCCGGCGACAATCTCTACACCACATCGATCGTCGCGCTCGACGTCCACACCGGAAAGCTGCGCTGGTACTACCAGGAAGTGCCGCACGACATGTGGGACTACGATGCCACGAGCCCAACGGTGCTGTTCGATGTAACCGTGAACGGTCAGCGCGTGCCTGCAGTCGCAGAAGCCGGGAAAGTGGGATGGATTTACATTCTCGACCGGCGCACCGGCCAGCGCATCCGCCGCACCGATGAATTCGTGCCGCACGAGAACACGTTCGCGGCGCCGACCCAAGCCGGCACGTTGATCATGCCCGGCATGGGCGGCGGCAGCAGTTGGACGCCGCTCTCGTACTCGCCGCGCACGGGCATGTTATACGTGGCGGGTCAAGTGCAGCCGATCAAGTTCACGTTGCAGCCCGCGCCGTTCCAGGTGGGGACGAAGTGGCAGGGCGGATATCATGCGCCCGCGGGTCCGACGCACGGCACGTTCACCGCGATCGACGCGACTACCGGTAAGATCCGCTGGCAGACGGTGACGCCCGAGACGATGCAGGGCACCGCGTCGCTTTCGACCGCCGGCGACCTCGTGTTCTACGGCGAGTCGAACGGACTGTTCCACGCAGCCGACGCGCGCACGGGCGCGGTGCTCTGGACGGTTCGGTTAGGCGGAGCGCCGCGCGCGCCGGCGATGACCTATTCGCTCGACGGCCGGCAGTATCTCGCGGTGGCAGCGGATCAGACGCTGTTCACGTTCGTGCTGCCGTAGAGGACAAGGGAATAGGGAAGCGCTCGCTGTCGCTCGCTTGGGGAAGCGCTGCGCTTGGGGAAGCGGCGGCGACGCCGCCTGAGGGAGTGGAAGAACATCAGTGGTCTGTGGATGGAGATTCCAGACCCCACGTGCATTCGCACGGTACCCCAGTCGCGAAGACC
>DATEKK010000029.1:0-6913 GCA_035277485.1 Gemmatimonadaceae bacterium | reverse complement strand
CCACCGCGTCACCGACTACCGCGCCGGCGATCTCGAGCGTCTCTATCCGACCCTCGGCGTCGAAGAGGATTTCTTCCTCGCCTACGGCTTCGTGACCAAAGCCATCGAGTCGCTCATGCACCCGCGCTCGATTCGTGGGGTAACGGTCTGGCCCGGCGCCCCATGGTCCCGAGCCCGGCGCGCGCAAGCGGAGCGCCTGCTCGAGTTCGTGCGGGAGCGCGGCGCCGTCCATCCGCGGGAAGTGGCCGCGCACTTCGCGCCCCGGTCCGTTAGGAACTACTGGGGAGGGTCGTCCAACGCGACCACCGCGTTGCTCGCCGGCATGCACTACCGCGGCATGTTGCGCATCCAGCGCCGCGACGCGGGCATTCGCGTGTATGCGCCGCACGAGCATGGAGACGAACCCACAGATCCTGGGGAGGTTCGTTCGCGCGTGGACGCGCTTGCTCGCGCGGCGGTCGCGATCTATGCGCCGCTCACCGCGAGAGGCCTAACGCAAGTCGTGCGCCGGCTCCGGTATGCGGTCCCGCAATGGCGCAACCAATTGACGAGCGCGCTACGGCGCACAAAAGACCAGCTGGCGCGCGCGAGTATCGATGGCGTCGAATGGTACTGGCCGCCGGACGAACATCCGGACCGCCAGCCGGTGGCTGACACGGTGCGCTTGCTCGCGCCGTTCGACCCCGTGGTGTGGGACCGCGACCGGTTCGAGTTGCTGTGGGGCTGGGCCTACCGCTTCGAGGCCTACGTGCCGGCGCCCAAGCGGAAATTGGGGTACTACGCGTTACCGCTCTTGTGGCGCGACCAGCTGATCGGATGGGGCAATCTGTCGGTGCCTAACGGTACGCTCGTGTCGGAGATTCGCTTTGTCGGCTCGCGCGCGCCGCGCGACGCGGCATTCACGCGTGAGCTCGAGGCCGAGCTCGAACGCACGCGTGCATTTCTCGGTGTCGATGGATGAGCCAACCCGCTGCGTCACGTTAGTCCACGCGAATCGGCACCTGGATCAGCAGCTCGTGAGTCGGACCGCTGGTCCGCACCTCCAATCGAAGCGTACCTGGGTCCGTGGGCGTGTACTCGAAATCGTACGTCTCGCCGATCGCGAACCGCTGCCGCGCAGGCTTCGGGACCTGCGCCGCGACCGGAATATCGAAACCGTCTTTCGCGATCGGTGTCCAGCGCACGAGCATGGTGTCCCGCGCCATCGTGGCCTCGCTGTCCGGGCGCGCCGTGAGAAAAGCCGTGGGCGCAAGGTTGAATTCCGAAAGATTCAAGAACCGGAAACGCGCCGCCTGACCCGCGTGCAGCACGATCGTATCGGGATCGGCGCGGCCGTCGATCTCCAGCGGGTGCGCGTGCGATGAGCGGATGCCTTTCAGGAAAAAGATGTGATCGTCGGGCGACGGACGCGCACCTCTGTCGCGCACGATGAGCGCGCCCTCGAGTCCGCCAAGGTCCTCACGCGCTTCGTCCACGTGCGCATGGTACATGAACGTGCCGGCGCGCGGCGGCGCGAACTGCGCAACGAACGAATCGCCGGGCGCGATGGCGGGCGTGAGATGCGTGCCCTCGCCGCTGAAGCCGGCAACGCCATCCACGTAGCTGTCCTGCACTTCGATCCCATGCCAATGCACAGAGATCGGCCGCCCCACGCGATTGACGACCGTGATCGCCACCGTTTCCCCGCGCACGAGGTCGAGCTCGGGACTGAAGTCCTTGCTCCCTTCCACTCGCTGACCATTCTCCTCGAGCACGAAGTGCATGGACGGCACGTCGTCCGGCTTGCCCAGGATGCCGCGGAGCGTGTCCGACGGCTCGATGGTGATCTTTCCGTTAGGCGCCGCCCCGGGGCGCTCGGCAATGAGACGCAGGCGGCGCGCGGCCGGCGGGTCGGCGGCGGCCAACGCGCCCGGTCGAGCGGTCACCACCGTACCGATCACGAGCCCCGACATGTCGCGGAGATACGGATCGTCCGGCGCAGCCTCAGCCGAGTCCGGCTGATTGTGCAGTGCGATATGGCAGTGAAAGATCCAGTTTCCCGGGCGGTCGGGTGACCAGGTCATGGACATCCCGGAGAACGGTGTCATGAGCTGCGTCACCACCATCTGGCCGTCCAACGGGCGCTCGTCAGGAGCCACGAGCGGGCCGGAAAACGCGTCCACGCGGTAATAGAAACCGTGCAGGTGCATGGGGTGCACGATGTTCGAGGCGTTGATGACCCGCCAATGCAGCGAGTCGCCCACCGTCGCGTGCACGCGCTCCGTGTTGGGCCACGAGCGGCCGTTGATGGTGAATCGGAGATGCCCGAAGATAACACGACAGCCGGTGAGTGGGTCTGGCGCTTGATTGCTGTCGGCGCACGCCGCGAGTGCGGAGTCCAACGTCATCATGATGACGAAGACGTGATCTCGCGCCGGTGTGGCCGATGTGTCGATCACCACTGCGCCGGCGAGCAGCGATGACCCCTCCTGGCTGGCTCGGTTAGGCGTCGTGGCCCGGTAGACATAGTTTCCCGCGACGGTGGCGCGCGTGGTGAGCATTTCCAGTGCGCCTGGTGTCACGACAATGGAGTCCATTGCCCTCGCCGGCCCGCCATGGATGGACGCCGGCACAAAGAACGTGAGTGGCTGCCCGAGTGAATTGTGGATCGAGAGCCGGAGCTCGGTGCCGACCGGTGCGCGCAGGAGCGGCGCGGGCATGAGCGGCGCCTTCCCAGGTTCCGCAAACGCCGCGATGGTCATGGGCCGGTGGCGGTTCGCTCCGTTGAAATGCCAGAGACTCTCCTTTGCTTCGAGCGTGACGGTCAGCACGCCGTCGCGCAGCACGCCCGCCCGCTCGACGTTGGAGTTAGGCCGGACCAGCGGGAGCGCAGCGGTGCCGCCCGGATGCAGCAACGCCGCCCCCGAGGCGGAAGCGGCGACGAGCGGTGACAGCAGCAGCACCCGCATTGCCTTCCGCCCAGGACGCAAGAGAGCACGTCTGTCGGATGAGGTGGCGGCGTTTCGGAGTGCGATTCGCATCATTCTCTCCTCTGCCCCGGCTTGGGGGCTGGTCAGCGGCCGTGGTTTGCGGGGCAGGCGAACTTGGCCGCGCAACGCTAGGAGAGGGGCATTACAACAGCGTCATTGGAGCGTTACCACGTTCGTAACGCGCATCAGGCGCGATCAGCGCTGAGTTGATGTCGCAATATTTTGACGCACGATGTCAGCGCTGAGCCATCACCCGGCGTTCGTCGGCCACGAGACGCGCGCGCACACGCGCGATGCGCGGGCGGAACTGCGGATCGGCGCCGCGCCATGCATCGAGTACAGCGCGATCGTACACTGCCGCGCTGTCGGGCTCCCCGGCCAGCTCGTATGCGCGCGAGAGCAGGTCCTGTAATTCGGTAGACGTCGCGTAGAAATTGCCGGCTTGCAACGTCCCCTCGAGGGGGTGCCGGAGCACGGGGATCGCTTCTCGCGCGCGCCCGAGCGCGAGCAACGCGCGAGCACGTTCGAGCTGGAGGCGCGAGAAGCCCTGCGTCTCCGAAAGCGTGGCTCGCTCGAACGCAACGACCGCACTGTCGGGCCGATCACGCGCCACCCAAAGCAATCCGCGCAGATAATACTGCAGCCGACGATCACGCCCGAATCCGCTTCTGGCGCCGCACGCCTCAACGGAATCGGCAAGGGCGGCAACGGCGATGGTGTCTCCCGCCGCGGCGAGCGCCGAACCGGCGTGCGTCAGCATCCAGGCACACTGTCGTGCGATTCTGCCGGGCGGCTCTCCCGCGAACCTGTAGGCGGCGGTCTCCGTGAAAATGTTCGCCGCGTCTCGGTACCTGCCCATTTCCAGGAGCACCTGCGCTTCGGCCGCGTGCGAAATGCCAATGCCGGTTGTCGCTGCCGCGTCCGCCCAACGGAGCGGTCCCTCTGCAAGCGCCAGTGCTTGGCGGAGCCGCCCCTGGTCGCGAAGACTGATCAAGAGGTACCAGAGCGCATCGCGCTTGCTACCGACTGCTCCAGTCTCGGCTAACGTGCGCAGCAAGCCATCGGCAGTCGCGTAATTACCGGCGCGTATTTCGATCTGGGCATGCTCGAGCACGTCTTCGCCGAAGTCGGTCGCGTAGCTCGCGCTCGTATCCATTGCGGCCCGCGCTTCATCACTTCTGCCCGATTTGCTCAACACCTTCGAAAGCATGAGCCATGCGACAGCTGATCGGGGCTCTGCACGCACGGCGGCTTGAGCAGCCAGAAGTGCCGCCGGCAGCGAATCCGCGCCCTCGTACATCGCAACCAGTCGCAGCCGAGCCTCGCAAATGATGCAGCGGGAGCTCGGAGCGAAATCGACTGTGTGCGCGGTACTGATGACGTGCCGAAGGTGCGCGGCTGCTGCCGTAAAATCACCCTCCATACCGAGGGCGTCGGCCGCAGCCAATTCCGCTTCCGGCCAATCCGGATACCTCACTGCGAGTGAGTCGGCGACGGCCCAACGCCCGGGGCTGTTCGTGGCGTCGGCCCAGCCATAGTGGATGAGAAGGCGTTCGGGCTCCGAAACGCGCGGCGCGAGGCGCATCGCGGCTCGTAGCATCGCCCAGGAGAGCGAGTCGTTCACATAGGCGTAGGCCGCCGCCGCCCGGTACGCGCACATGGCGCATAGGCTGTCTTCGGCGAGAGCGGCGGTCAGGAGCCTGGCCCCTTCGCGCGGGTCGCCGGCGTTGTATCGCGCGAGCCCTTCCCGATACAACCGGCGCGCGACGGGGGACGCAATCGTAAGCGCAGGCTGTGCGGAGCCGCTTGGGCCTGCAGCGCCGGACGTCTCCCCGCGGCCATTCCGTGCGGAAGCGAGGTCGCCGGCAAGGAGCGCGAGGAGTAGCGCCGCCACGAGCGCAACGGTACGCCGCGTCAGGTTGTGCGTTAGTCGGTGCGTTAGTCGGTGCGTTAGTCGCCATGTGCCGAGCCGGCCGAGCGGAGCAGCGGCAGCGGGAGCTGTCTCGGCGTTAGGCGCGGGGTCGGGCGCGGGCGCAGCCGTCGTGACCTCCGACGCGGCGCGTGGATGCGCATCGACCGCTTCGTGACCGCTCGCGTCCGGTAGATCCCGTGCAGTAGTGCGCGCCCGCACCGCCCGGACGAGCGCGCGCGTTTCGACAGATGGCGCCGTGCCGAACTCCTCCACCAGGCGGCGCGAAAAGTCGTCGGCCACCCGAAGAGCGCCCGCGCGGTCACCGTACGTGTCGAGGATCGCGATCAGCCGACGTACAGCGATTTCGTCATCGGGAGCAAGCGCTACGGCACGTCGCGCCCAGTGTGCTGCCGCAACCCCGGTGTGAGATCGCTCGGCTTCGTCTGCAAGCGCTCGGCACGCGAGAAATGCCTTTTGCTTGAGTCGCGCGCGCTCGGCATCGATCCATGCCTCGAGCTGCGGCGACATGCCATCGACGAAGAAACCTTCGAGCAGCTCGCCGCGGAACAGGTCCAGAGCCGCCGGTCGATTGCCGAGCGCGAGGTGTTCCTCGAACGCGATGACGTCGCACCAAATCGCGTCCGGGATCAGCTCAACGGACTCGCGGTCGGCGCGGAGCGTCTCCACGTTCAAGGCCCGGCGAAGACGAAGCAGCGCCTGGCGCAGCGCCGCGCGCGCCCGTACCGCGGAGAACTCCGGCCAGAAGAGCGCGAGCAGCACGTCGCGCCGGACCGGTTTGGATTGCGCCGCGGCAACGGCGAGATACGCGAGCAACGCCAGTGGCTGGGGCGCCAGCCATAGCCGGCACTCGGCACCACTCTGCAGAGCCGACAGCTCGACCCCGCCGAGAAGGCGAAGACGGATCACGGGCATCACAGGGCTCGCGTCTCGATCAACGCCAACTTACCGGTTCTGGAGCATGGGCACAATCGAGTTAGACAAGCCGCTCGAACCCGTCGAGACCCCGAAGCGGAAAATTGGTACTATTGCGCTGCCGCTAGTGGCGCGACAAGCCGATCGGGTGGGGCAATTTGTCGGTGCCTAACGGTATCATCCTGTCGCAGATTCGCCTTCGGCGTGACTTGGCGCACGGATCATGCGATGACGCCCTGCCCTCTTGCATCGGGCTTCAGATGTTGATGACCTGCTACGTAGGAAGGAGGTACGTGATGAAGGCAATCGTCGTGACGGACCAGGCTGCGGGAACGGGCGGAATGAAGCTGGTGGAGCGGCCCGAGCCGCAGGCCGCGATAAACGACGTCGTCGTCGAGGTGCATGCATCGGGATTCGTCGGGACCGAGTTGACATGGCCCTCGACGTGGACCGACCGCGCGGGCCGCGACCGAACACCGACCATTCCCGGGCACGAGCTGGCCGGCGTGGTCACCACACTCGGCTACGGCACCACGGGACTGTCGGTGGGACAGCGAGTCTTCGGCCTCGCCGACTGGTATCGCGACGGCACCTTGGCCGAGTATGTGGCGATGGAGGCGCGCAACTTGGCGCCGCTGCCGGGCGACGTCGATTTCACCGTGGGCGCGAGCCTGCCGATTTCCGGCCTAACGGCGTGGCAGGGGCTGTTCGACCACGGGCGACTTCGGGCGGGGCAGAGCGTCATTGCGCACGGCGCGGCCGGCGCGGTTGGATCGATCGTGACCCAGCTCGCGCGATTGGCGGGCGCCTGGGTCATTGGCACCGGACGCGCCGCCGACCGGCAGAAGGCGCTCGAGTTCGGGGCGCAGGAGTTCGTCGACCTCGAGCACGATGTCCTGGAAGACGTGGGCGGCGTCGATCTGGTGCTCGACCTCATTGGCGGGGACATCGGGAAACGATCGGCGCGCCTGGTTCGAGGCGGAGGAACGCTGGTGTCGATCGTTGGGCCATCCGAGGCGCGGCCCGCTGATGGCCTAACGGTAGACTTCGTTGTCGAGGCCGATCGTGCCCAACTCGGCGAGATCGTCCAGCGGATACG
>DATEKK010000028.1:0-19268 GCA_035277485.1 Gemmatimonadaceae bacterium | reverse complement strand
CCGGCCACGGCCGTGCTGCGCCCGGATGCGCTCGGATTTTCCCCGCCTCACGGACCGGACGCGTGGACGGGTGTCGTGCAGGAGCGGCGCTTCGCGGGCGCGCTGCTCGCCTACCGCGTGCGCGTCGCAGGCGATGTCGACCTCGAGCTCCATAGCACCGTCCGCGACGTGCAGCCCGGCGAGACGGTCTGGGTGCGGGTCACCCGCGAGCCGGTGGCGGTGGTCGCATGAGCCGCCGCGGTGGCGTGAAGGGCACGTGGCTCCTGGCGCTGCCCGTGCTGATCGTGCTCCTGTGGACGGTCGTCTATCCGAACGCGTCGATCATCGTCGGAAGCTTCGACCACGGACTGCGCTCCTGGCGTCAGTTCGCGGCGAGCCCAACGGATCGCGAGGCGCTGCGTACCACGCTCGTGATCGCGATCGGATCGGTCATCGCTTCTGTGGCCGTCGGTTTGCCCCTCGCGTTTCTCCTCACGCGCGTGGAGTTCCGCGGCCGTCGTCTCTTGAGCGTCGTCGCCACGCTGCCGGCCGCATTGCCGCCGCTCGTGGGCGTGGTGGCGTTTCTTTTTCTCTACGGCGAAAGCGGCGTCGTGACGCGCGGCGTGCAGGCGCTGCTCGGACTCGATCACGCGCCGTGGACGCTCAACGGCGCCGGGGCGATCATTTTCGTGCACGCGTACACGATGTACGTGTACGTCTTTCTGTTCGTCTCGGCCGGGCTCGAGCGATTGGACACGTCGCTCGATGAAGCGGCCGCCGGGTTAGGCGCCTCGCGATCGTTTCGACTCCGGCGCGTCACCCTGCCGCTGCTCACGCCGGCGATCGCTGGATCGATGTTGCTCGTGTTCATGAGCGCGCTCGGGAGCTTTTCGGCGCCGTACATTTTCGGCGGCGGATTGCGCGTGTTGTCTACGCAGATCGTCGCGTCGAAACTCAACGGCGCGATGGACCTCGCGTATGTCGAGACGACGGTGCTCGCGGTCGGCGCGATCGGCGCACTGATTCTCCTCCGCTGGTTCGAGCGGCGGCGCACCTATGCGGTGTCGTCCAAGGGCTCGGTGGTGCGCACGCGTTTGCACTCGCGGTCGGCGCGCACCCTCACGCCGATCGTCGGCGTGATACTGGTTGTGATCCTCGTGCTGCCGCACGCGATGGTCGTCCTGGTGTCGTTTGCACGCGACGGCACGTGGACGACACAAGTGCTGCCGCCGGACTACACGCTCGACAATTTCCGCCGGCTCGCGACCGACAGCGATCTCTGGGTTCCGATCTGGAACAGCGTGTCGATGACGGCGATCGCGACGGTGCTCGACATCGTCGTGTGTTTGCTCGCGGCCTATCTGCTGGTGCTCCGGCGATTCCGCGTGCGATGGCTCCTGGCGACTCTCGTCGCGCTGCCGTGGGCGATTCCCGGCACAGCGATCGGTCTCGGTCTCGCATCGACATTCGATCGCACATCACTCGCCAGTGCGCGCGTACTGTTGGTCGGAACCTTCTGGATCCTGCCGCTCGCGTACTTCGTTCGCGGCGTACCGTTGGTGTCGAGCGCAACAGAGGGATCGCTGCGGCAGATGGACCCGTCGCTCGAGGATGCGGCGCGCGGGTTAGGCGCGAGTTGGTGGCTCACCATGCGACGGGTCGTGCTGCCCGCCGCGCGGCCGGGCCTGGTGGCAGGCGCGATGCTTGCCGCGATCGCTGCCGTCGGCGAATTCGTGGCCAGCATCGTCCTCTTCACGCAGGCCAATCGCCCGATCTCGATGGAAATTCTCTCGCAGCTGCGCAATTTCGCGTTCGGCACGGCGGCGGCGTTCAGCGTGGTGCTGATCGCGCTCGTGCTCGCGATCACGCTCATCTCACGTTGGGCGGAAGGCCGTTGGACGCGTTCCGAAGCGGTAGTGATTCAGTAAAGCTCTGCGTCGTCGCCCGTTGCGTCGCAGCTACTCGGCGATGGCCGGCGTTTCCTTCACGGCCTCGGCAACGGCGGGTGAGGGAACGGGATGCTCGCCCGTCCTCGACGTGAATCGATCCAGGTTCTTCCCGATGAGGATCGTGCTCGCGACGAGCAACGCGGACAACCAGAAGGGCGCGCCCACGCCGAAGTGATCCGACGCGGCACCGGCGGCCAACGGATACAACACGCGCGCCAGGCCGCCGTACGTCTGCTGCACGCCCATGTACAAGCCCCGGTCGTCGTCGCTGACGACGCGGGACAACGTGGCGGTGACGCACGGAAAGTTGAGCGCCGTGCCGAGCGGTATGAGCGCGAGCGCGAGGCCGATGGTGAGATACATCAGATGCGGAACGTGCACCGGTGACGTGAGCGGAATGGCCGCGAGTCCGAGCGCCAGGATCGATGCGCCGAACCGCGATGTACGCATTTCGCCTAACTTATCGACCGCCTTGCCTAACACAAGGAGGCGAAAAATGATGTTGAGCGCGCCGATGTACGAGTAAAACGGACCGATCGACTCGGCTGTCACGTCGAACGCGCGGCCGAGATACAAGGTGATCAGCGCGTTGACACCATAGAACGCGCCGATGCCGATCGAGTACATCCACACGAGGCGCGATGGCGGGTCGCCCATGTGCCGCCACGATGCGACGCGCAGCACGGCGTTCATCGTCGTGTTGCCGCTCGTACGACGGGCGCGATCCGCGGCCGATACGACGCGCGACTCGACGAGGTACTTCGCCGCGAAGAGCACGTTCAGCACACAGAGCACCGCCGCCACCAAACCAGGCCCGTGGTCGCCGCCGAACTGTTTGGACCACGAGCCCAGTGCCGGGCCTAACACAACACCGGCGTTGGTCGCTGCCGACAGCCATCCCAGCCCCTTCGCGCGATTACGCGGTTCGACGCTGTCGGTCACGTACGCCTGAATCACGGCGGTCGTGCCGCCGCCGGCGCCCTGCACGGCCCTCGAGAGCAACAGCAGCCAGTACGAATCGGCGTACGCGAACACGACATACGCGATCGCCGATGCACCGAGCCCGATGAGCAGCGCGGGTTTTCTGCCGTATCGATCCGACACGCGGCCCCAGAGCGGCGCGCTCACGAGCTGCATGGCCGAGAACGCCGACACCAGCACCATGACCATGAAGTCGCTCGCGCCGAACTTCTCGGCGTAGAACGGCATCAGCGGCAAGATCATCAACGCGCCCACCATGTCGACGAAAGCCGTCGCCATGAGTACGCCGAGCTTGCCGGGCTCACCCGACCTGAATTTCTGGACTTGCGTGCTGATGCGGGACGTCACGCGTGGAATCTAGCCCCGAGAGCGCAACCTGCGCCGAGGTCGCGTGTGCTCAGCCAGACCTGTCGCGATTCGCTCACTCGGCCCCTGCCCAGCGCCGCCGGCGGTGTTGATTTCCCCACGACGCCGGCGAGCGCGATGGCCGTGAGGGCTAAGGGATCAATTGCACGAACTGCGTCGGAATGCCCTGCGTTCCCAAAAAAAAATGATCTGTGTCCCAACCATCTGAGATGCGTCGCGAAACGTGGCGCAACTGTGACCGAGGCATCGGGACGGGGCGTAACTTGGGATCGGTGGAGGGGCCCGGCAAGCGGCCACCGGCGCGCTCGCGTCTTGCATCGGCAACCGGCAGCGGTCAGCTTGCAGATTCCAGCGCAGACGGCAGGAGGTCGGGCTCATGACCACACCCGGGATGTATGAGCCGGAGGAAGGACGGTTCCAAGGGGACCGCCGGCGCTCCATCGAGCCGCGTCGTGACAACGATCGCGGCCTCGAATCCCAAATCCCGCGTCAATCGCGAGATCGACGAACCTCACGTCAGGTAACGCCCCAGACAGGGGCGCCGGTGGCGGAAGACGACCACTTTGGATTCCCGCTGTCGGACCGCCAGCTCGAGGCATGTCTCCGCGCGGCACTTCTCGAGGACGGTGCCTATCACGACATCGCGACGGCCGCGAGCGTCTTGTCCGCTCGCCGCGCGCACGCGACGATCGTCGCGCGCCAATCGGGCATTCTCGCGGGCGTTCCGTTAGCGGTCGCCGCGTTCCGTGTCTTCGATTCGAATGCGGCGCTCCGCGTCGACATCGACGACGGCGGCCGCGTGACCGATGGCGCCCCCGTCGTACGCATCACCGCGCTGTCCCACGCCATTCTCTCGGCGGAGCGCGTCGCACTCAACTTTCTCCGCCACTTGTCCGGCATCGCGACGCTCACCGCGTCCTACGTCGAGGCCGTGCGGGGAACCTCGGCGCGCATCGTCGACACGTGGAAGACCACGCCCGGACTGCGCGAGCTCGAGCACTACGCCGCCCGCGCGGGCGGTGCGTTAGGCATGAAGCGCGACGGGTTGGACATCGTGCAAATTCGCGACAGCCATCTCACGGCGATGAATCGCGATGTGGCCATGGTCGTCCGGCGCACGCGTGACCTCGCGTCGGACCACACGCGCATCGAGATCGCGTGCCGCTCGCCGGCCGAGGTGCGCAGCGCCATCGCCGCCGGTGTGGATGCCGTGCTGCTCGATGGCATGACGCCGTCGCACGTGCGGGAATGCGTGGAGGTTGCATCGTCGCGCGTGTTCACGCAGGTGACCGGCGATGTGCGCCTCGACGCCGTGCGGAGCTTCGCGCAGGCCGGCGTGGATCGCATTGCGGTCGACGCGCTCACGCAACGAGCGCCCGCCCTCGATCTGGAGCTCGAGTTCGAGGCGGTTTGATGGGCGACGTCCTCGCCGCCAGGTCACAGATGGCGGTGTCGCTCGGCTTTCACATTCTGTTCGCTGTCGTCGGCATCGCGATGCCGGTGCTCATGATCATCGCCGAAGCGCGGTGGCGGCGCACCGGCGACGCGATGTACCTGGAGCTCGCCAAGCGTTGGGCGAAAGGCACGGCCATTCTCTTCGCCGTCGGCGCCGTATCCGGAACGGTGCTCAGCTTCGAGCTCGGCCTGTTGTGGCCGGGCTTCATGCGGTTCGCCGGCGCCATCATCGGCATGCCCTTCTCGCTCGAGGGCTTTGCGTTTTTCGCCGAGGCGATTTTCCTCGGTGTCTATCTCTACGGATGGCAACGCATCTCGCCGCGCGCGCACATCATGGCGGGTACGCTCGTCGCGGTGAGCGGCGCAGCATCGGCGCTGTTCGTCGTGATCGCGAACGCGTGGATGAATTCGCCGACGGGATTTCAATTGCAGAACGGCGCGCCGGTAGATGTCGATCCGATCGCCGCGATGCTGACGCCCGCGGCATTTCCGGAGGTCCTGCACATGCTGCTGGCCGCGTATGCGGCCACCGGGTTCGCCGTGGCGGGCATCCACGGGTTCATGCTGCTTCGCGATCCCCGCAACGCGTTCCATCGGCGTGCGCTCGCGGTTGCGCTCATCGTCGGCGTGCCCGCCGCGATCGTGCAACCGATTTCGGGTGACATCAGCGCACGATACGTGGCGCGATGGCAACCGCCGAAGCTCGCGTCAATGGAAGGTCAGTTTCGCACCGAGTCCGGCGCGCCGCTCCGCATCGGCGGCATCCCGGATGTCGTCGCCCAACGGACGCGTTGGGCAATCGAGATTCCTAACGGACTGTCGCTGCTCGCGTTCCACGACCCTCACGCGCTCGTCCGCGGGCTCGATGCGGTGCCTCGCCGCGACTGGCCGCCTGTTCCCATCGTGCACGTCGCCTTCCAGATAATGGTGGGACTGGGCACCTACCTCGCGCTGCTCGGTGTGTGGGTGGCGATCGAGGCCTGGCGGCGCCGCGACCTCGCAGCGAATCGGTGGCTCATGCGCGCCGTCGCCATTGCATCGCCAATGGGATTTCTGTGCATCGAAGCCGGCTGGACGGTGACCGAAGTTGGACGACAACCGTGGGTGATTTACGGCGTCATGCGAACAGCGGATTCGGTGACGCCCATGCCCGGCCTCATCGTACCGTTTCTCGTGATCAGCGCGCTCTACTGCTTCCTCGGCATCATCGTCGCGTGGCTGCTCTACGACCTCGTGATGCGCAGCCCGATCACGCGGGAAGGCGACGGCACGATGGCGCCGGCCGCTGCCTAACGGAACCCGCATGGCGACGGCGATCGCGTTCGTTGCGCTGATTTCCCTCAACGCGTACGTGCTGCTCGCGGGCGCCGATTTCGGCGGCGGCGTGTGGGATCTGTTCGCCACCGGACCGCGACGCGCCGAGCAGCGCGCGCTGATCGCCGAAGCCATTGGACCGATCTGGGAAGCCAACCACGTGTGGCTGATCCTGGTCGTCGTCCTGCTGTTCACGTGCTTCCCCGCGGTATTCTCCGGACTCGCGATCGCGCTGCACATTCCGCTCACGCTCATGCTCATCGGCATCGTGCTCCGCGGGTCCGCGTTCGCGTTTCGCAGTTATGGCAGCAGCGAGGACGCACCGCAGCGACGATGGGGCCGCGTGTTCGCGATTGCGAGCTTGCTCACGCCCGTGCTGCTCGGTGTGTGCATCGGAGCCATAGCCTCCGGACGCGTTGGTGCGGTGCTCGAGCAGGTGTATCGCGGCGGCGCGGGTACCTCGTTCGTGTCGCTGTACGTATCGCCGTGGCTGTCTCCCTTCACCGTTGCCGTCGGCGCGCTCGCGCTGTGCCTGTTCGCGTTTCTCGCCGCGACATACCTCACGGTCGAAGCGGAAAACGCAAAGCTGCGCGAAGATTTTCGTCGCCGCGCGTTGGCGGCGGCCATCGCGGTGTTCGTGACCGCTTTTCTCGCACTCTTACTCGCTCGATCGCACGCGCCGCGCGTCAGCGCCGGCCTGATCGCGTCTGCCTGGGCGCCGCTGCTGCACGTGTTGACGGGAATTGCCGCGATTCTCGCGATCGTCGCGCTGTGGATTCGCAGATGGCGCGTGGCGCGCATCGCCGTTGCCGCGCAGGTGACGTTCATCTTGTGGGGCTGGGCAGCTGCGCAGGCTCCGTATTTGGTTCCCCCCTCACTCACGATCGGAAACGCGGCCGCGCCATCGCGGACGCTCGCGATTTTCCTGATCGCGCTCGCGGTCGGCGCGATCGTGTTGTTCCCCTCGATCACCTACCTATTCCGGTTGTTCAAGTCCGCCCGCGTGCACGAGCCCGGCGCGGACCATACAAAAAACCCCGTCTAACGGCAGCGTCCGCCATTAACGCCTGCTGACTCCGGTCGTCCAACCAAGTGAACGGCCCGCACGATGGGTCGGCTTTGCTTCCTACGGACGACATCGAGGCGCTTTCTTGAGCGCAAAGGACGGACGAGATGATTGAACAGACGAAGCGAAAAGTGATGACGGTCGCGCTTGCGGCCGCATTGCTCGGCGTCGCCGCGTGCGCGTCGGGTCCGCGCGGCGAGCGCATCTACGTGCGCGAGGCACCTCCGGTCGAGCGTGTCGAGGTCATCGGCGGGGCACCTGGCCCGAACTATGTGTGGGTACCGGGCCGCTGGAACTGGGACACGCGCGCCTATGTGTGGATGCCGGGCCGGTGGGTGGTTCCAGATCGCGGATATCGCGCCTGGCGGCCGGGTCACTGGGCCCATGATCGGCGTGGCTGGTATTGGGTGGAAGGTCACTGGCGATAAAGCGACCAGTACCCGGGGAGACATGACGCGCCCGCGCGATGACCATCGCGCGGGCGCGTTGCTTGGTTGGCGCCTCGGTCGACTAGGTTACGACGGCACCTTCATTGTTGAACTCGCCGCATCGTGCAACCACGCCTAACGCAAATCGCGCCGCGCGCATCGAGAAGATGTCGGACACCGATCCAGTCCAACCGCCTGACCCAGACGAACACAGCGAACCCGCCCCAGCGCCCGTGCCGCAGGCGCCGGAGGTGCCGGAGGTGCCGTCGTGTGACATTTGCGGCTCCACCGACCTCGCGTGGATGCGATGCAAATTGATCTGCAACCGGTGTCACACCATCCTGCTGACGTGCGGCGACCTGTGAACCGCCTAACTGTTCGGAGCGTGTGCGGCGACATCGGCGGGTGGCGCATCCACGGCGAGCTCGAGCTGCGCGCTCAACGTTTCGGGAATGGTCGTCGGCGCATCGCACGCGTAGTGGCGGCACACGAACGCGGTTGCCGCGTCGTTGATCGGTTTGCGGTCGCGCAGCAGCGCGATGCCGCCGTTGGCACGACCGCCGGCCAACACCAGGCCGGGCACGTATTGCTGTGCCGCCACGCGCTGCAGCGCGACGAACCCGACGCTCGACGGATCGCCTAACAGCGCAACCTCGACCGGTCCGTACACGGCGACGTCGGCAGCCGTGAGCAGATGACCGAACGCGAGCGGATAACGCTCCACCGCATTGCTCATGCTCGACAGTACATCGAGCGCGCGCTGACGCCACGACGGCACGTCGAGCAGGTCGCCCAACCGCAGCAGCAGCTCGACGGCGAGCGATGTCCCGGACGGCGTCGCGTTGTCGGTCGTTTCGCGCGGGCGGGTGATGAGCGCCTCGTGGTCGTGCGCGGTGTCGTAGAACATCCCGGTGTGCTCGTCCCAAAACCACCGGAGCATCGACTCGGCCATCTGCCGAGCGTGCGCCACCCACGACTCATCGAACGTGAGCTCGTACATCGCGAGCGCCGCCAGGGCCAGTGCCGCCTGATCATCGAGGAAGCCCGGCACGTAGCGCGTGCCGCCCGACCCGTCCCACACGCGCGTGGCCCGTCCGTCGTGCACCAGCTCGCGCAGGAGGAACGTTCCGGTGCGCATTGCGAGCGCGCGGGCCTCGTCGTGCTCGAGGGAACGGGCGGCCTCCGCAAGGGCGCGCAGCATGAGTCCATTCCACGACGCGAGGATTTTTTCGTCCCGCGCCGGCCTCGGACGCCGTGCCCGCGCCGCGCCAAGCGCGGCGCGCGCGCGGCGCACGAGGCCGTGGAGCTCGTCGCGCGTCAGGCCGCCACCCACGCGCGCGATCGTGGCGTCGGCATCCGCCGCCACGTGCAGAATGTTGCGGCCCTCGAAGTTTCCGGAGCGCGTCACCCCCCAATGCGCGGCCGCGGCCCGGGCGTCCTCGCCTAACAATGACTCGAGCTCGGCCGCATCCCACACGTAATAGCGGCCTTCCTCGCCTTCGCTGTCGGCATCCAGCGACGAGTAAAACCCGCCGCCCGGCGCCGTCATCTCCGCGCCCACCCACGCGATGAGATCGTCCACGACCTCCCGGATCTCCGGATCCCGCGTCACCTGAAACAGGTGCACGCCTAACCGGCAGAGCAGGGCGTTGTCGTACAGCATCTTCTCGAAGTGCGGGACCTGCCATCGCGCGTCCACGCTGTAGCGGTGGAACCCGCCGCCGATCTGATCGTGAATGCCGCCGCGACTCATCGCGAGAAACGAGTCGCGCGCCACGATCATACCGTTAGGCAAGAGCCCGCGGCGCCACGCCACCAGGGCGAACTCGAGCGCCATCGCGTGCGGAAACTTGGGCGCCCCCTCGAAGCCGCCGGATCGCTCGTCGAACCGTCGTGCCACGCCGCGCGCCGCGGCGGCCAGGAGCGCGATCGTCGGCGCACCGCTCGGTCCCTGCGCCGCCGCCATCCGCGCGTACATCGTGCGCACCTGTCCCGCCGCCGCCTCGACATCGCCGCGCCGCTCCCGAAACGCCGTCGCCACCGACGACAGCACGCGGCGAAACGACGGCATGCCCTGTCGGTCGGTGGGCGGGTAGTATGTCCCGCCGTAGAAGGGCACACCGTCCGGTGTCAGGAATACCGTCATCGGCCAGCCGCCATGACCGGTCATCGCCTGCACCGCACCCATGTAGATCGCGTCCAGGTCCGGCCGCTCTTCGCGGTCGACTTTGATGTTCACGAACAACTCGTTCATGAGCGCCGCCGTCTCCGGATCCTCGAACGACTCGTGCGCCATGACGTGACACCAGTGGCACGCGGCGTATCCGATGCTCAACAGGATCGGCCGGCCCTCTGTCCGCGCGCGACCCAGCGCCTCGGCTCCCCACGGATACCAGTCGACTGGATTCTCGGCGTGTTGCCGCAGATACGGGCTCGTTTCGCGCGCAAGTCGGTTCATGCCAACAACCTTCCGCGACACCGCTGACCGATCGAGCCGCTCACTGCCATTCGGCCCGATGCGCCATATAATCCCACCATGTCTTCCAATGTAGTCGTCTCGAAGCGGCGCGATCCGGGCCGCCTCGTCGCGATCATCGTCACGCTCGTTGTCCTCGCTGCTTGGCCCCTCGCCCTCTCGCCGCTCGTCGACCTCGAGACGCTCGCCCCGGCGCCAGGTGCGCACCTCGCCCTCGGACCGGAGTATGTCATCCTCGCACCGATCTGCGATGTGATGGATGCACTGACGCTGCTCAGCGTGAGTCAGACGGTCGCACTGCTCGTATCGCTCGCCGCCCTGTACATCGTTTGGCGCGAGCTCCGTTGGCGCCGGTTCGGTACCACGCTCCTGCGCGAGATCCGCTTCGCGATCGTCGCGCTAGCCGGTCTCGTGCTGTTCTATTTCGTGGGCGTCGTCGCGCCGCGTCCCATGGCGCGCCTGGCGCTCGATGATGCGAATGCACTCAGCATCGACGTACACAGCCATACGCGCTTTTCGCACGACGGCCGATCATCGTTCACCCCCGAAGCGAATCGCGCGTGGCATCGTGCAGCCGGCTTCGACGTCGCCTACATAACCGATCACAGTCGCTTTGCCGGCGCTCGCGAGGCTGCGCGCGAGAACCCGGCACACGCAGGCGATGGGCTCACGTCTTTGCCGGGAATCGAGTACGTGGCGAACCACGACCATCTTCTCACGCTCGGCGCCAGTGACAGCGCGTCCGCGTCGCTCATTCCCGATTCGTTGCGCACGCTCGCCGTGCGAACCGGCTTTTCCGCCCAAGATCCGGTGATCGTACAGACGATTCCCGAAAATCTGGCCCGGCTTCCGGCACCCGATTCCGCCGGTGTGCGCGGTGCGATTGCCATCGAATTGTCGGACGGATCACCACGCGGCATCGAACAGGGGCAGCGCGACCGCACTCGCATCATCCACCTGGCCGACAGTCTCGATCTCGCACTGGTCGCCGGCTCGGACAACCACGGGTGGGGCAGGACCGCCGTGGCCTGGAGCGTGATGCACATCCCCGGCTGGCGCGCGATGTCCTCCGACTCGTTAGGCGAGGCCATCGCCCATCGGTTCCATGCGGACCGCCGGCACGCGGTCGAAGTGGTCGCGCGCCGCTCGCCGGACGCCGGCCAGTACGGTGCGCTCGTCGTCGCGACGCTCCCGGCGCTGGCGTGGAACATTCTTCGCACCATGTCGCCGGCCGAGCGGCTTTCGTGGATTGCATGGGCGTGGATCGTGACGGCCGTCGCGACGTTCAGCGTCTCTCGGCCCCGCGCCGTCGAGTGACGGATCGGACCGCGCGCCGGCCGAGCGGCACATCGCTGGCCTTGATCATCGTCACCGTGGCGGCCGTGATACGCGGCGTGTTCGCGGTCATCATCACCCTGCCGCCCGACGAGACGTACTACTGGGAATGGTCGCGCCATCTGGCCGGCGGCTACTTCGATCACCCGCCGGCGGTCGCGGTGTTGATCCGGTTAGGCACGGCGCTCTTCGGCGTCACGCCCCTCGGCGTCAGAATCGGCAGCGTGTGCGCGGGATGGGCCGCATCCGTCCTGTTGGTGCTGCTGGCGCGACGACTCGCCGGCGGTCGCGCAGCCGTGGTCGCGGCCATTGCGCTCTGCTGCATGCCGCTCGCGGCCGCGGGCCTCGTCCTGGCGACCCCCGACGCGCCGTTGCTGTTTGCGTTCACACTCACGCTGCTCGCGCTGGATCACGCGATCGAGGCGGAGCCGGGCAGCCGTCTCGCCACCCAGTGGTGGCTCGCCGCCGGCGTGGCGTTAGGCATCGCCTTCGTATCCAAGTACAACGCGGTGCTCCTGCCCGCCGGCGTGTTGATCGCGTGCCTCGCGTTCGCGCCGCTGCGGCGACAATTGCGCACGGCCGGGCCGTACATCGCCGCCATCGCCGCGCTGCTCATCTTCTTGCCCGTCATCCTCTGGAATGCGCGACACCAATGGGTCTCGTTCGTGTTTCAGCTCGGCCACGGCTTCACATCGGGGCACGGCACGCCGTTCTCGCGCGAGAGCTCGCTGTTAGGCGGGCAGCTCGCGCTCGTGTCGCCGATTCTGTTCGGATTGCTCGCGATCGTGGTCGTGCGGAGCGCGCGCAGCGGTGCGCCGCGTCGTGTCCTCTTGGCTGTGGTGTCGGCCACGGTGTTTCTCTTTTTCTGCATTGGCGCGTGGCGTCATCCGGCCGAAGCGAATTGGCAGGCTCCGGCGTACGTCCCCGCAATCGCGCTCCTGGCTGCACAGGCGGCAACGACGCGCAGCCGCGCCTGGTCGCGCTGGATCACCGCCGGTTGCGCGTTAGGCGCGCTCATGGCCGTGGGCATTTACCTGCAGTCCATCACGCCCGTGCTGCCGATCACAGCGCGCGACGACCCGACCGCGCGCGGTACCGGTTGGGATGCGCTCGCCGCCCGCATGAAGACGCTGGCCGATCGCGAAACCGCGCGCACCGGCGCGCGCGTGTGGCTCGGCGGCGATCGCTACCAGGAAGCATCGGAGATCGCATTTCACCTGCCGTCGCATCCGGAGACGTTCTCGCTCAACATCGAGGGCCGGCCTAACCAGTACGATTTGTGGCCCGGCTTTCCCGATCGCGCAAACCGGGGCGACGATCTGCTCCTCGCGTTCGAGATCCAATCGGCAGATTCGGTCGGTGCCGTCGTCAGACGCTTGCGTCCGTTTTTCGACGACGCCCGCATGGTGGATGTGGTCGACCTTCGGCGCGGCACCGAAGTACGCACACGCCGCCGCGTCTGGCTGCTCGAGCGCTGGCACGGCTCGTGGCCGCCCAAAGGATTCACGCCGTGATCGACGCAGATCGGCCGCACTTGCCACGAGCCGCGGCGCGCAGGAATGTTTGCTCATGACCGGCGACGCACCCTGTTGGCTCAACGAGTTCAACGACTTCTCCATGACCACCGCACTGGCTTCCGAGCTCTCCGACTATCTCGCCACGAACGACCGGCGCATCCACGACGAGCTGTTTGATTTCTTGCGCATCCCGAGCGTGAGCGCGCGCTCCGAGCATCGCGGCGACATGACACGCGCCGCCGAGTGGCTGGCGACGTCCATGCGGACTGCCGGACTCAAGACTGAGATTCTACCGACAGGCGGTCATCCAGTTGTGCTGGGGGAGTGGCGCGGCGCGCCAGCCGGCGCCAAGACCGTGCTCATCTATGGACACTACGACGTGCAGCCGGCCGAGCCGCTCGACCTGTGGACCACGCCGCCCTTCGAGCCCGCCGTGCGCGACGGACGCATCTACGCGCGCGGATCGGTGGACGACAAAGGCCAGCTCTTCCTGCACGTCAAAGCACTCGAAGCACACCTGGCCACGCGCGGCTCGCTGCCCGTCAACGTCATCGTGCTCGCCGAGGGCGAAGAAGAAGTTGGAAGCGGCAATCTGGCGCCGTTCATCGAGCGCCATCGCGATCGCCTGCGCTGCGATTACTGCGTCATCTCCGATTCATCGATGTTCGCGCCGGGTCTCCCGTCGATTCTGTCGTCGCTCCGCGGTCTCGCGTACTTCGAGATCGAGGTGCAGGGGCCCGCGTCGGATCTGCACTCGGGTATCTACGGAGGCGCGGTCGTCAATCCGGCAACCGCACTCGCGCGCATCATCGCGACGTTCCACGATGAGCACTGGCACGTCGCGATTCCCGGCTTCTACGACGACGTACGCGATTGGGAGCCGCGCGTGCTGAAGGAGATGCGTGCGCTCCCGTTCGATGACGAGCGATTCCGGAAGGAAGTGGGCGCGCCGGCGCTCGATGGCGAGGCCGGTCGCACGACGCTCGAGCGCATCTGGACGCGCCCGACGTGCGAAGTGAACGGACTCTTGAGCGGCTATACCGGCGAGGGTGCGAAGACTGTCTTACCCGGTAAGGCAATGGCCAAGGTGAGCTGCCGCCTCGTACCCGACCAAACGCCGGATGCGATCAAACGTGTCCTAACGGCGCACATCGAGCGCGTCGCGCCTCGCGGAGTCACGGTCAACGTGAACGCGCTGCACGGCGGTCTGCCGTGGCGCGCCGAGATGAGCGGACCACTCGTCGACGCGGCGCGCCGTGCGCTCGCCGGCGCGTTCGGCCGCGAGCCGGTGATCACCGGCGAAGGCGGCTCGATCCCGGTGGTCGGCGACTTCGAGCGCATCCTCGCCGCCCCGGTGCTGCTCATCGGTTTCGGGCTGCCCGGCGAGAACGCCCACGCGCCTAACGAATGGATGAGCGACGAGAACTTCGTGAAGGGCACGCGCGCCATCGCGATGCTGTGGGACGAGCTCGCGAAAGCGCCTGCCTAACCGGGGGATGCGGGGCCCGCGGGTCGCGGGCCCCCGGGCACTCAGAGGCCCGACAACAGGGCGTCGTTGTTGGGCGTCGCGGCGATGCGTTTGATCAGCCACTCCATCCCCGACTGCGGCGGCATCTGTTGCAGGCCGCGACGCAGCGTGAACACGGCATCGATCTGATCGGGCCGGAATAGCTTGTCCTCGCGACGCGTGCCGCTGGTCGCGATGTCGATGGCGGGGTAAATGCGCTTCTCGGCCAACGAACGGTCCAGCTTGATCTCGCAGTTGCCCGTGCCCTTGAACTCCTCGAAGATCACGTCGTCCATTCGCGACCCGGTCTCGACGAGCGCGGTCGCGATGATGGTCAGTGAGCCGCCGCCGTGCTGCGGCGCCACCGAACGTGCCGACCCGAAGAACGCTTTCGGTTTGGCCATCGCCGTTGCATCGAGACCGCCGCTCAACGTGCGTCCCGTGCCCCGCTCGACCGTGTTGTGTGCGCGTGCAAGTCGCGTGAGCGAGTCGAGCACGATCACCACGTCCTTGCCGCTCTCGACGAGGCGTCGCGAGCGCTCGAGCACCATGTCGGCCACATCCACGTGGCGTTCGGCTGGTTGATCGAAGCTCGACGCCACGACCTCACCGCGTCCCCACGAAATCATCTCGCTCACTTCCTCCGGCCGCTCGTCCACCAACAACACGAGCAACACCGCTTCCGGATGATTGATGGCGATGCCTTCCGTGATGGCCTGCAGGAGCATCGTTTTTCCGGCGCGTGCAGGCGCCACGATCAATGCGCGCTGGCCATAGCCGATCGGCGCGATGAGGTCGATTGCGCGACGCGTGAGCTCGGGGCCGCCCTTGGCCGCGCGGCCCGTCTCCAGGACCAACTTGCGATCCGGATACGACGCGATCAGCGAGCTGAAATCGGGGCGACGCTGCGCGCTGGTGGGGTCTTCGCCGTTCACGCGCTGCAGCTCGACTAACGTAGTGCGTCCGCGATGATCGCGGCCGGTGGTGGCTTCGATCAGGTCGCCGCGACGAAGCGCGAACTGGCGGACGAGGAACGGTGCGACGAACGGGTCGCCGGGCATGGGCAGATAACTGTCATCGGCACGACGGATGAACCCTCCTTCGCGCGACGAGTCGAACCACCCGGTTACCGTCCCGTCTGCAACGATCGGCTGCGGCGGACCGCCATTGTGATGGTCCGGACGCGGACCACCCCGTCCCCGGCCACGTCTGCCCCGCCTTCCGTTGTTCTGGAATCGTCCGTCGCGCGGACCTTGATGAGGCTGACCACCACCGCCACCCTGATTCGTCGAGGGCGCTGATCCGCCTGCGACACCACCCCCGGAACCCGGCGAGGATGCGCCGGGCGGATTCGCCGCCGGCACGTTGGGCACCGAGTCGGCTGCCGGTTCGGATGGAGGTCCGCCCGATCCACCGCTCGAGCCCTCTCCGTTAGTCACCGGATAGGGCCCTGCCGATTCACCATTCATGGGCAGCCCAACGTCATCACGATAGGGACTGGATTCGGATTGCGTATCGCGTGGTCCACCGCCGCGGTTTTGCGGGCGCGGACCGCGACCGCGCCGTGTGGGGCGTCGACGATCGTTCATGCACCAATGCGTGTCATGGAGTGATTGGAATCGCGCTTGTGGCGCCCACCGATGTGGTGCCCACTACGCTGCTGCTACGTCTCTCGCGAGATGCACGTGTCCGGTATTCGCCGCCGGCGCCGTGCGATCTCGACGTTTGTATGGAGCTCGGTCTATTGGCGAGTCCGAATCCGGTTTCACAGTCGGCGCGCTCCAGCGCGACACACGACTCGTGATTCAACCTTTCCCGCGATCGCCGCAACGCGCACTTCGCTGCGTTCGTCGATCGCGAATGCGGCTGCGTTCAGCGGCAAAGGCCGGATAGAACGCGACGCCGCACGGACCCTGCCATGCGTTGTGGCCGCCAGGGCTCTGCCCTCGGCCACCTCGATTATCACCTACTAGCGGCTTTCGCGCAACCTTTGCGCCGCTCCGCAGTCCGGCCCCAGACTACCGCCGGAATTATATCCGTGCCGACCGCCGGATCAACGAACCAACCGCTCTTCTACGACCTCGTCGAGGGAGCGTACGGTTCCAATGATGCGTCGAACGAGCTCGATGATCCGCTCCACCGCGACGCGATGTTGTGCGTCCAGCGTTGACTCCATCGCCAGAAGCTGCGTTTCTGCGAGCAGTGCGGCGAGTGGGTTGTTGAGCTGGTGCTGAACGAGCGCGGTAAGCTTCTGGAGGTCGGTCTGCGGTGGGATTTCTGGCACCTCTGACGCCGTAGACGACTTCGGAGCGGGTTCAGTCACGGGCTGACACGGCCTCTCGCCAATCGGTATCTTAATCTAATCATGATCGCCCCTTCAATCGACCCCGCCACAGCCATCGCGTCCGCTGTGAAAGACTATCAAGAAACCAGCGACGTGGCGAGCCTTCTGAGACAACTCGAATCGATCTGTGCGGCGTGCGCCGATGCCGAGGTACTCATGAAGGCCGTGGAACCGTACGGCGACATCCCCGAGGTTGCTGGTCCCGTGTACGAGCATGTCGTCGCCTCGAGGCCCGACGACGCCAGCGCGCTCGTGCGCCTGGCCAACGCGTATTGGTTGTCGGGACGGGGACCGGACGCGGTCACGGCGCTGGCGGATCGAGCGATTGCCGCCGATCCAGGCAACCGAGGCGCGTGGCATCTCTGGGCATTGAGCGAGGCGACCCTGCGAGACCGCGTCGATCGCTGGAGTCACGTCGTCGAGCGCTTTCCGTCGGACGAGCTCGCGCAAGCGAATTTGGCCGACAACGCGGCCAGCCTGGCGTCTACAGAGGGCGATCGCGGGGCGCTTCAGATCGCGATCCGCACCTACAAAGGCTTGCTCCGGACGGCGTCGCGAACGGAGCAGCGAGTTGCGCTCGAGCGGGCTGTCGCCACGCTCGAGCAGTGGCGCCTCTAGAAAACGACGTGGGGCTGCTGCCCGAAGGCAGCAGCCCCACGCGCTGTTGGCGATTGCTCGCCGCCCGCTATTAGGAGCCGAGCTTGGTGACGTTCTGAGCTGCCGGTCCCTTGGCGCCCTGAACGATGTCGAACTCCACGCGCTCTCCCTCGCTCAGCGTCTTGAAGCCAGTGCCTTGGATGGCCGAGTGGTGAACGAAGCAATCTTTCTGTCCGTTCTCCGGGGTGATGAAACCGAAGCCCTTGCTGTCGTTGAACCACTTGACCGTGCCGGTGGTACGCATACGAATCTCCTGACGTGTCGGTGGAGTCCGGATGCGTCCGTACTTACCGACGATGTGACCCGCGAACTTTCGCCGTCGCGGTAGGCGCGCCCGAGCACTCGCCCGAGCACAAACACTTTCGAGATGTGAAAAAGGACCTCGGCTCTAAGCCAGGTCCCTGGTGTTCGCTGGTGTTTAGGCAGGTATAATGTAGTGGCGACCGGCCTGTCAAGTCAATGCTGGTCGACGGACCATCTCTCAGGCACTCGCCTCGCTCATCCGGCGCGTGAATCGCCGGACCACATCCAGCAGCTCATCGAGGTCGAAGGGCTTTTGCAGAACCGTTGAGTTGCACGCCTGGAGCAGATCCTGCGCCCGTTCGCTCGCATCGCCAGTCGTGAAGATCGTGCGATTGCGAAGGTGCGGTTGCATGGAGGAAGCGAGCTCATACAGCACGTCACCGCGCATGTCGGGGATGCGCAGATCGGTGATGAGGCAATCGAAGTGTTCGGATCTGACGAGGGTCGCGCCGACCTCGCCCGACTCGACGGCCCGGACTTCGTATCCGGCCCTCGAGAGAGCGATGGACAGGGCGCGACAGATGGACGGTTCATCGTCCACCACCAGCACGCGCGCGCGTTCGTCGTAGATCTTCATGCTTCGTGAGCTCCGGGTCGGCTCAACTGCGCCGTTAGTTCTCGAATCAGCTTCTCCGGCTCGCCGCGTTGCCGCAGCATCGACGGAGTGAGTCCAGTTGCTGCGCGAACCTGTCGCGCGAACAGTCGGCCGTTTCCATAGCCGAGTTTCTTCGTGATGTCGTCCAACAAATAGCCTGGGTCCCGCATGTAGTGCACGGCGCGTGTGAGACGAGCCGCCAGAATCAGCATTCGAGCCGACGCCAGACCGAGTCGGTCGAGCCATCGATCCAAGTTTCGGCGCGTCATGCCTGCCGCTGAAGCCAGATCTTCCACGCCGCGAAATGCGTGCGGCATGTCGAACAACTTCGTGATTGCTCGTCGCAGCATGGGCGGCGCTGCCTGCAAGCGCGGCGCGAGTCCTTGCAGGACGATGTCGCTCAACTGCTGTGCCGGCACTCGTTCCAGTAGTTCGCGCAACCGTCGCGGCTCATCATCGAAGCCGCGAAGGATCAAGTGGTGAACGCCGAGGTTTGCCAACTCGACTGTTGCGCGCAACAGCTCCGGTGAGAGCAGCGTGTAGACGACCACCGGAAGTGTCGGATGCCGGCCGATCAATTGTTTGAGCGCTTCGATCTCGATCGCGCCATCGATGCGAGGATCGATGACGACGACGTCAATCGGTCGCGCACGCACTGTTTTCGAGAGTGTGTCCCAGTCGTCGACGACGGTTAGGACATGCACATTCTCGAGTGCGACGCGGAGGTGAGACGAGAGATTGGAAGGAAGGCGGGCGAGTACTTCCACGGTTGGCGCCACATTGTCCTAAAAGTGCACATCGCTGTCCTAAAATGTGCATTTACGCCAGGACGCGCCAACGTACCTTGCCGGGACGTTTGTGACACCACATCACACCCCGTCCGCGAGGTTACCATGGTCCGCCGTCGCCTTACCCTACTTGCTCTTGTCGTCGCTTCCGCGGCGCTTGCCGCCTGCGCCTCCCCCACGGCGCCCACCAGTAATGCTTGTCAGACGA
>DATEKK010000027.1:0-11067 GCA_035277485.1 Gemmatimonadaceae bacterium | reverse complement strand
TGCCCCGGCGCGGGCGGAACGAGCGGCGCGAATCCGGCCTCGGCGGGCAGCTTGAGCGCGGAGAGCAGCGTATCGCGCGTCTGGGCCGCGAGCGGTGTCACATGCCCAACCGAAGCGAGCGCGGCAATTGCCGCAAGCCGCGAGAGTGGAAACGGACGGAGGCGTCGTGCGAATGAGCGCGCTTCGGAGCGCATGATGGAATCTCCTGATGAACGTCGAGCCGGGACGGGCGAACCATGGCGAGATGCTACGGACGCGCACGCGCCATCACCAGAGGCGCGCTGACGCCGTCGCGCGGATCGAGTAGACTTCCGCATGCCTGCACACGATCGCGCCATGACCAGCACGCTGCATCCGCCCGCCGAGGGCGTCGTCGACCGGTTTCTCCGCTACGTGCGCATCGACACGCAGTCGCGCGAAGACCAGCAGACGACGCCGAGTACCCTCACGCAGTGGACGCTGGCGAATCTGCTCGCGGCGGAGCTCAAGCAGCTGGGTGCGTCCGACGTCACGGTGAGCGAGCACTGCATGGTGTACGCGACGGTGCCGTCCAAGCTGCCTAACGGAGCGCGCGCGCCGACGGTGGGCTTCATCGCGCACGTCGACACGTCGCCGGCGGTGAGCGGCGCGAACGTCACGCCGGTGGTGCACCGCAATTATCGCGGCGGCGACATCGTGCTTCCGGGCGACACGACGCAGGTGATCACCGTCGCGCAGCACCCGGTGCTCGCGGACCTGATCGGCGACGACATCATCACCACCGACGGGACGACGCTCCTGGGCTCCGACGACAAGGCCGGCGTGGCCGCGATCATGACGCTCGTGGATGTGTTGCTCCGCAATCCAGGCCTCGCGCACGGTCGAGTGCGGGTCGCGTTCACCGCCGACGAGGAGGTGGGGACGGGCATCGAGCAGTTCGACGTCCCCGCGTTCGGCGCCGACTTCGCCTACACGGTGGACGGCAGCACGTTAGGCGAAGTGAGCGACGAAACCTGGAGCGCCCGGCTCGCCACCGTGACGTTTCACGGAGCGAGCACGCACCCGGGCACGGCCAAGGGCGTGATGGTGAATTCGGTATACGCGATGGCCGACCTGTTGAGCCGCATGCCGCGCGACATGCTGCCCGAGACGACGGAGGGGCGAGAGGGCTTCGTCCATCCGTATATCGGATCGCTCGACGTGGAACATTCCACGGTGAAAATCCTGCTGCGCGACTTCGACCTGAGCGGGCTCGAAGCGAAGGAAGAACTGTTGCGCCGCCTGGTGCGCGAGAGCGAAGAGCGGCATCCCGGCGTGACGTCGCGCATCGAGGTCCGCGAGAACTACAAGAACATGAAGGAAGTGTTAGGCCAGCACCCGCACATCACGCAGTTCGCGCTCGACGCCGCGCGCCGCGCCGGGCTCACGCCGTACTTGAAGCCGATTCGCGGCGGCACGGATGGCTCGCGTCTCACGTTCCGCGGGCTCCCGTGTCCCAACATCTTCACGGGCGGGCACGAGTTTCACAGCAAACTCGAATTCAATTCGCGGCGCGGCCTCGAGAAAACTGCTGAGACCCTCGTGCATCTCGTGCGGCTGGTTGCTGAAGCTGGAGACGGCTGACGTGGGAAGCGCTCGCTGTCGCAGCGCTTCCCCAGGCGAGCGACAGCGAGCGCTTCCCGTGTTACTTCGATGCCTGTGCCGTCACCGGCGTCGCGTGCTGCGTCGATGCGATGAACGACGCGATGTCCGACTTGAGCTGCTTGGCCGACGCCTGATTCAGGTAGGCCATGTGCCCGCTCTCGTAGTACTTGAACTGCACGCGATCTTTGTACGTCTGGTCGAAGCCCAGGTGCGTGAACGTATACTCGGCGTTCGCGAACGGCGTGGCCGTGTCGTAGTAGCCAGCGCCGACCATCACGTGCAGGTACGGATCCTTTGCCATGGCCAGACGCAGCGACTCGACCTCGCTCGGAAACCCGCGCGAATTGAGCGAGCTGTAGTCCCACCGGCCGGCGTGTCCGCCCGTGTAGTACTGCAAGTCGGTCGAGTATTTGAGGTCGTTGTGCAGATAGCGCATGAACGCCGCCATGAAGGCGCCGGCCGGCGCGACGTCCGACGGGTCGTAGTCCTGCCGCTGCGCGGCCGCGTTGCCGTTGATTCCCGTTAGGCGCGTGTCGTAGCGGCCCATGATCAGGCGCTGGTCGCGCAAGAGCTCGGTGCGGAAGCTGCCCGCATCGAGCCGCAGGTTCGAGTTCATCAAGTACTGCGTCGAGATGCCCGTGAGCTCGGACAGCTTCTGCGCCACCGCCTGCCGCTCGGACTGCGAGAGGTCGTTGCCCTTGGCGAGCGCGGTGAGATAGTCGCCGAACGCGTACTGCCGCGACTGCGCCACTACCTGCTCGAGCGTCTGGCTCTGCAGGTTCGAGGGCAGTTTCTTGTGGTACCACGCCGTGGCCGTGTACGACGGCAGGAACGTCGCGTACGCGATGTCGTTGGTCGGCTCCTGCGAGATGTACTGGAAGTCGAGCACCGTGCCTAACAACATGATCCCGTTGAGCTCGATGCCTTCGCGCTCCTGCAGCTCGCTCGCCAGGCCGGCCGAGCGAAACGTGCCGTAGCTTTCGCCGAACAGGTACTTGGGCGACGCCCAGCGGTCGTACTTGTCGAGATAGTCGCGAATGAACTGGCCGAACATCGCGACGTCGTTGACGGCGCCGGTGAACTCGGATGCTTTCACGCCGGGCGCGGGCCGCGAGTACCCGGTCATCATCGCGTCCACCTGCACCAGGTCGGTCACGTCTAACGGAGAATTCGGATTGTCGACCAGGTTGTAGGGCGGCGCCGGTTCGGAGCCCGCGGGTCCCATCTCGGGATGCTTCGGGCTCATGATGCCTTCGTCGAGCCAGATCGACGCCGAGCCCGGGCCGCCGTTGAAGAAGAACGTGACGGGACGATTGGCCGGGTCGACACCGTCCTTCGTGTACGAGATGTAGAAGACGGTCGCGTCGGGTTTGCCGGTGGAATCGCGAAGCACCATCGTGCCGGCGCGCGCGGTGTAGGCGACGGGCTTGCCGTCGATCGTGATGGTATGCTGGGTGGTCGACACGCGCTCCACGGGCGCGACGCCGGCCGACGAATCGGCTGCGCCGCTGTCTCGCTCGACGGCGGGTCGTTGGCTCGCGGGGCGCTGCCCCGGTGGTCCTTGCCGTTGTTGCGCCGCGGCGGACCCCGCGGCCAGGAACGAGAGGGCGGTGCCGAACAACACCAAACGCGTGCGCATGACAGGCACTCCTTGAAACCGGTTCACGGTGTAATCGAGCGGCGGTCGTGACTCTGGATAGATGTCGTCACGATAGGAGAACGAAGAAATGGCTCCGATCGCTGCGCCCGTCGAGCTCACCGCATGGTTGAGCTCGTCTCGAGCTGATCGAGGATTGGCGTGGTGAGGCCGGCGATGGTCGGGCTCGCGACGCGTCCCTCGAGATCGAACACTTCCACCTCGTTTCGACCGCGATGCAGCCATGCGCCGGGCAAGTAGAGCGTCTGCTGCGGGCCCACCCGCCAGTAACGGCCGAGGTTGATACCGTTCACGAAGACGATGCCGCGGTGCCAGGCGCGCATGTCGAGGAACGTATCGCCGGTGCTGTCGACCGTGAAGGCGCCGCGATATACCGTTGGGCGGGCGGCGCCCGTGGTGTCACCGGCGACCGCCGACGGCGCATCGAAGGGCAGGCGATACATGTCCCATCCCGAGAGGCGCTTGCCGCCTAACGTGACCGGTTGGACGATGCCTTTGCGGTCGTTTACGAGGAGCGGGCCATAGTTGATGTGCCCCAGGCTCTCGACGAACACGTCGAGCCGCCCGCCCGCCGGTATCGTGACCGGCGCGGTGAGCCGCCCGGTGCGCCGGTCGAGCGTGGCCACGCGCCGGCCGTTCACGAACACATGCGCGACGTCACGCAAGCCGGGCACCGCGAGCTCGCCGCCTAACGCTGCGGCGGTGCGGTGCCGGTAGAGCACGTACCCGTGCGGCAGGTCCAGGTCGGCGAACGACAGCGGATCCGGCGCATGTACGGGTGATACGCGCGCGACGAGGTCGTACACGCCGGCCCTTGCCGTGAGGCGAAAGGCGGCCACGGCGATCACGGGCAGTCGCGCCGGCACATCCGGAATCGCGTACGACACGTGGCGGCGGATCACGTCGCGCAGCGCGTAGTACTTCTCCGTCGGCCACCCCGCCTCCGACAACGGCGCGCCGTAGTCGTAGCTCGTCATGCTCGGCTCGATGGGCATGGTCTTCGTGTAGTTCGCGCCCGACGTGAATCCGAAATTCGTGCCGCCGTGAAACATGTACAGGCTCACGCTCGCGCCGTGTGCGAGCAGACTGTCGTACTGCGACAGGAAGCCCGAGAGCGGCGTGGATGGCAGCGGCTCGTCCCAGTGCGTGAGCCATCCCGGGTAGAACTCCGCGATCATGTACGGACCCATGCCATGGTTGAACGGTTCGGCGCGCGCGACGAGCGAATCGTAGTTCTCCTCGCCGGTCGCGGACGCGAACACGCCGGGGATCCCGCCTCGCGCGAAGGCCTCGTCGCCGTCGGCGGTGAAGAGCGGCACGTCGATCCCCGCATCCACGAGCATGCGGCGCGTCGCGTCCTTGTACGCGGAATCGGCGCCGAACGAGCCGTACTCGTTCTCGACCTGCACCATCAGGATCGGCCCACCGTGCGTCACGAGCAACGGCCGAACTTGATTGCCTAACGCACGGACGTATCGCGCGGCCGCACGCTGGTAGCGCGGATCGTTGCTTCGCACGTGCACCGCCGGCGATCGCAGGAGATACGAGGGCATGCCGCCGAAATCCCACTCCGCACACACGTACGGACCTGGCCGCAGAATCACCCACAAACCTTCCTGTTGGGCTTCTGTGATGAACGCTGCGAGATCGCGGTTGCCCGTGTGAAAGTCGAAGACGCCGGGACGAATCTCGTGGTAGTTCCAGAACACATAGGTCGAGATCGTGTTGAGGCCCATCGCCTTCGCCATCCGCAGCCGGTGGCGCCAGTATTCGCGCGGGATCCGCGCGTAGTGCATTTCGCCGGCGATGATCTGGAAAGGCTTACCGTCGAGCAGAAACGTGCCCGTGCTTATGGCGAACGTGTGCGCGGCGCGTGTCGGCGCGTCGGTTAGCGGCGCGCGCACGGCGCTCACGAGTCCCGCCAGGCACAGCACCGTGAGTGAGCGCGTTGCCGCGCGCCGTGCGTGCCTCCATTGACGATGCCGCTCTCGCGCGGTAGTCTCGCCACGGCGAATCCATCGAGTGAATCTCATTGTCGATCGACCCCGATCGTGTTACGCCGGATCCAGTACCGCAGGCCGCCGTCACCCGCCGCGATTTTCTCGAGCGCGGCGGCGGCCTGGTGCTCGGACTCGGCGCGCTGTCGTTAGGCATTGCGGCGCCGGCTGCGCGGCCGCGATGGTCGGACGAATTGGTGCTGGGCAACGATGCCATCACGGCCGCGTGGACCACAACCGGCGGCGCGCTGCGGCCGGTCCGTTTCACCGACGGCGTGAACACGATGGCGCTGCCGGTGCCCGCGCAAGTCTTCACGCTGGCCTTTGCCGACAAGACCACGCTCGACGCGGCGGACATGCGCATCGTCGCGGCGCCCGTTACCGAGACGCTCGCGCCCAACGCGACGGCCTCGCGTGCCGTCGAGCGTGTGGGCGGGCGCCGGGTCACGGTGCGCCTCCGCGATGTCGCCGGCCGGATCGAAGCCGAGTGGCGCGCGGTGCTGCGGGAGGGCAGCGCGTACGTCCGGCAGGAGCTCGTACTCCGCGCACTCGGTGGCGACGTACCGCTGCGCTCGGTGACGATGTTCGCCGTGCGCGCGCCTAACGCCATGGTACCGGGCACCGTGCGCGGCACGCCGGTCGTGATCGGCAACGCGTACGTGGCGGTCGAGCATCCGCTGGCCGACAACGTCGTGGACGGCGACGAGGTGCGCTGCCGCGCCGCGCGCACGCTCCCGCTGCGTCCGGGCACGACGCTCGAGTTGAGCAGCGTGATCGGCGTCACGCGTCCCGGCCAGCTGCGGCGCGATTTCCTGGTGTACGTGGAGCGCGAGCGCGCGCACCCGTATCGGACGTTCCTGCACTACAACTCGTGGTACGACATCGGCTACTTCAATCGGTACAGTGAAACCGATGCGTTGGGCGCCGTCACCGCGTTAGGCACCGAGTTGCACGAACGCCGGGGCGTGACGCTCGACAGCTTTTTGTTCGACGACGGCTGGGACGATCCGACCACGCTGTGGCACTTCAACGCCGCGTTCCCCGACGGCTTCACCAAGGTCGCGAAAGCCACGCATCGTTTCGGCGCCGCGCCGGGCGTGTGGCTCTCGCCGTGGGGCGGCTATGGGAAGCCGCGCGAGGAACGGCTCGCGTACGGCAAGCATCAGGGATTCGAGACGAACGCCGATGGATTTGCCTTGTCGGGTCCCGTCTACTACAAGCGCTTCCGCGACACGTGCGTCGACATGATTCGCCGCTATGGTGTGAATCAATTCAAGATCGACGGCACCGGCGATGCATCGAGCACGAGTCCCGGCAGTCCATTCGACAGCGATTTCGACGCCGCGATTCACCTCATCGGCGAGCTGCGCGCGGAAGAGCCGGATCTCTACGTGAATCTCACGACGGGAACATATCCGTCGCCGTTCTGGTTGCGGTACGCCGATTCGATCTGGCGCGGCGGCGACGATCACGATTTCGCGGGTGTCGGAACGCCGCGGCAACGATGGATCACGTATCGCGACGCGGATACGTATGAGCACGTGGTGCGCGCCGGCGCGCTCTTCCCGATGAACTCGCTCATGCTGCACGGGATGATCTACGCGAAGCAAGCGCACAACCTGATGACCGATCCCGGCGGTGATTTCCCGAGTGAAGTGCGCAGCTACTTCGGCACGGGCACGCAGCTGCAGGAGATGTACGTGACGCCGGCGCTCCTCTCATCCCGTGACTGGGACACGATTGCGGAGTGCGCCACGTGGTCGCGCGCGAACGCGGGGACGCTGGTGGACACGCACTGGGTGGGTGGCGATCCGCAGCGGTTGGAGCCGTACGGTTGGGCATCGTGGTCGCCGAAGAAAGGCATCCTCACGCTGCGCAATCCGTCTGAGGTCGCGCAAGGCATCGCGATCGATGTGGCGCACGCGTTCGAGCTGCCGGATGGAGCGCCGCGTGAGTATGCGGCCGTTAGCCCGTGGGCGGCGGACCGTAATCGAGCGCCGATCGCGTTTTTGGCCGGCAACGAACAACACGTTTCACTCGGGCCGTTCGAGGTGATGACGCTGGAGTGCATCGCGCGATGAGAGGCTGACGTGCGACTGACGACACTCGACTGGATCATCGTCGCCGTTAGCCTGGCACTCTGCTACCTGCCGGCGTTCTTCTATATCCGACGCTCGCAGTCGGGGCTGGCCGAGTTCTTCGCATCGGGGCAATCGGCGCCGTGGTGGCTCGTGGGCACGTCGATGGTCGCCACCACGTTCAGCACGGACACGCCCAACTTGGTCACCGACTTCGTGCGCTCGCACGGCGTCTCGTACAACTGGGTGTGGTGGGCCTTCCTGTTGACGGGCATGGCGACCGTGTTTTTCTATGCCCAACTGTGGCGGCGGTCGGGCGTGCTCACCGATCTCGAGTTCTACGAGCTGCGCTACGCGGGGAAGCCGGCGGCGCTCGTGCGCGGATTCCGCGCGGTGTACCTCGGGCTCTTCTTCAACATCATGATCATGTCGACGGTGACGCTCGCCGCGATCAAGATCGCCAACGTGATGTTGGGCTGGGACCGGCTCGAGACCGTCGTGATCGCCGGCACGGCGTGCGTGCTCTTCGCGTCGATCTCGGGTTTGTGGGGCGTGCTCACCACCGATCTCGTGCAGTTCGCGCTGGCGATGATCGGCGTGATCGCCGCGGCGGTCGTGGCGCTCCAGCAGCCGCAGGTTGGCGGCCTAACGGGAATGCTGTCCAAAGTGAGTCCGCGCACGCTCAACCTGCTGCCGGATTTTCACGATACGTCGCTCACGCTCAGCGTCCTCATCATTCCGCTCACCATCCAGTGGTGGTCGGTGTGGTATCCGGGATCGGAGCCGGGCGGCGGGAGTTACATCGCCCAACGCATTCTGGCGTCGCGCAACGAGCGCCATGCGTTGGGCGCGACGCTGTGGTTCAACGTCGCCAATTACGCGCTCAGGCCGTGGCCGTGGATCATCGTCGCGCTGTGCTCGATGCTCGTGTTTCCCACGTTGGGTGACATCCATCGCGCGATGCCGCATGTGGACCCGGCGCTCATCGGCAACGACCTCGCGTACCCGGCCATGCTCACGCTGCTGCCGGTGGGCATGAAAGGGTTGATCATCGCCGCCCTGTTCGCTGCGTATCGCTCGACGATGGAGACCCACCTCAACTGGGGCTCCTCGTACCTGATCATCGATTTCTACCAGCGATTCGTGGCCGCCGGGAAAAGCGAGCGGCACTACTTGTGGGCGTCGCGTGCGCTCACCGCGATCCTCATGATCGCGGCGGGCGCGTTCACGCTGCTGCTGTCGACCGCGAGCGAGGCGTTCCAGCTGTTGTTGTCGGTGGGGGCGGGGACCGGTCTCATCTATCTGCTCCGATGGTACTGGTGGCGCGTCAACGCCTGGAGCGAGATCTCGGCCATGGTGTCGTCGTTCGCGGTGTCGATCGCGTTCTTCGTGGCCCGAAAGTTAGGCGCGCCGGTGGCCGATCCGGTGCCGCTGCTCACGACGGTCGCGGTGACGACGGTCGTGTGGGTGTCGGTCACGCTGCTCACGCGCCCGGCCGATGACGCGACGCTGCTCAGATTCTACGAGCTCACGCGACCGGCAGGTCCGGGATGGAACCGCATTCGGGCGGCGTCGCACATCCCGCCATCGCCCGACAGTCTGCCGCAGATGATGCTGGGCTGGACGGCCGGCGTCGTGTTCGTGTACGCGGGCCTGTTCGGGACCGGCAGCGTGGTGTACGGCCGCCTAACGCAATCCGCCGTCTGGCTGGTGGCGTTCGTGGTGAGCGGCGCCGTGCTGTGGCGCGTGGTGCGGCGCATCTGGTCCGCCGACCGGCCGGAGTTGGCCGGCGTGCAGACGTCGGCCGAGGCGGCGGAGCGCGCGTGCACCAAAGCCGTGATCCTCGCGCGCGGGTTGGGCACGCGGATGCGCGAAGCGGACGACGGGGTCGCGTTAGGCGCCGCGCAGGCGGCGTCGGCGGCGAGCGGCGTCAAGGCGATGATCCCGATCGGCCGGCCGTTTCTCGACTACGTGATGAGCGCATTGGCCGACGCCGGCTTTACCGACGTGTGCCTGGTGGTTGCGCCCGAGCACGACGCGATCCGCGAGCACTACACGCGAACGGCCCCGCCGACGCGGGTGCGCGTCGCGTTCGCGGTGCAAGCGGCGCCCATCGGTACGGCCGACGCGGTGCTTGCGGCACAGGAGTTCACGCGGGGCGAACCGTTCGTCGTGCTCAACGCCGACAACTACTATCCGGTTGAACCGTTGAGTCGGCTTCGCCTAACAGGCGGGCCGGCCACGATCGGATTCGCTCGCGACGGGCTCGTGCGCGACGGAAACATCCCGCCGGCGCGCATCGCGGCGTACGCGCTGCTCGATGTCGGGCCCGACGGCCTGCTTCGACGCGTGATCGAAAAACCCGACGATGCGACGTTCGCGCGCTATGGCGCTGAGATACCCGTGAGCATGAATGTGTGGCGACTCACCTCCGAGTTCTTCCAGGCGTGCCGGGATGTCCGGCCCTCGCCGCGCGGAGAGCTCGAGCTGCCGCTCGCCGTGCAGTACGCCGTCGAGGTGTTAGGCATGCGGTTCACGGTGATCCCCGCCGATGCGCCGGTGCTCGATCTCTCGCGGCGGTCCGACATTCCGCGGGTCGCCGCGATGCTGTCCGCGGTCAACGTGAATTTGTGACGCGCGCAGCGCCGCGGTTCGCTCGGCGATGAATTGATGCGAGTCCGGAGGGTGTTGGTGGCATCGTTTCGGCATGTCGCCACCGCGTATTCCCGAATCTCATCTTGCTGCGGCGCCAGATCCCGAGCGCCGGTTCCGGTTCATGGAGATCGTGCGCCGCACGTTGCGCGAGCGGCGGTGTAGCCCGCGCACCGAGGCAGCATACTGTCACTGGATCGTGGCGTACATCCGGTTTTACGGGCGCCGCCATCCGCGCGAGCTTGGTGTTGACGCCGTGCGAGACTTTTTGTCGCATCTCGCCGTAGACCGGCGCGTCGCGGCGAGCACGCAAAATCAGGCGCTGGCAGCATTGGTTTTTCTGTACCAGCGCGTGCTCAGAACTCCACTCCCGCGGGTCGATGGCGTGACGCCCGCTCGCCGATCGCGATACGCGCCCGTCGTGCTGTCGGTGCGAGAGGTGAAGTGCGTGTTGCGACGGCTTCGTGGTAAGGCGCAGCTCTGTGCGCTCTTGATGTACGGGAGCGGGCTTCGTCTTGCGGAGTGCGTGTCCCTGCGCATCAAGGACATCGATCTCGATCGTGGCGAGATCGTGGTGCGCCAAGGGAAGGGAGGCAAAGATCGGCGGACGCCGCTGGCGGATATTGCGCGACCGTACATTGTAGCCGAGCTGCGACACAGCTTGCGGGCGTTTCAAAGCGACCGCCGCCAAAATGTGCGGGTGACTGGTATCGCCGACTCCTATCTTCGCAAAGATCCGAATGCGGATGCGATGTGGAGCTGGTGGTATGTGTTCCCCGCCACGCGAACCTTCGTGGATGCAAATGGAACGCGTCGGCGGCATCACCTGCACGAGACCGTTGTTCAGCGTGCGTTCAAGGAGGTTGTTGGGGCGCTCAACATCGCGAAGCGCGCCACGTGTCACAGTCTTCGCCACTCGTTCGCGACGCACCTTCTCGAGTCGGGCGCCGACATCCGAACCGTGCAGGAGCTGCTTGGCCACGCGAACGTGCAAATGACGATGCGCTATACGCACGTGCTGAATCGGGGCGGCTTGGGCGTGCGCAGTCCGGCAGACCGG
>DATEKK010000026.1:0-5695 GCA_035277485.1 Gemmatimonadaceae bacterium | reverse complement strand
TCGGCGGTTCTTCTTCGGGCGCGACGAGGAGCTGGACGACCTCTTCCGCCGCGTGCGTCGCGAAACCCTCACCGTCTTGTACGCGCAGTCCGGACTCGGCAAGACGTCGCTGTTGCAGGCGGGGCTGTTCCCGCGGCTCCGGGAAGAAGGGTTTCTTCCGGTGCCGATCCGCCTCGACTACGGCGACTTCGAGGAAGGCATTCGCACCGATGCCGATCCGCCGGGCCGCCAGATCGCGCTGGCGATCGCCGGCGCCATCCAGTCGCGCAAGCTCACCGGGGCAACGGATCCGCTGGCCGCGCCGGGGCCGTGGGAGTACCTGCACGACGTCGATTTCGACCTGCCGAACGATACGGGCGGGCTGCTCACGCCCGTGCTCGTGTTCGACCAGCTCGAGGAGCTGTTCACGTTAGGCGCGTCGCGGCGCGACAACGGCCGGATGGCCGCGCGCACCACCGAGTTGTTGGGCGACCTCATCGAGAATCGCGTGCCGCGCGCGCTCGAGCGCGCCATGCGTGCCAATCCCGCGCTGGTGGACCGGTACACGTTCGAGCAGGCGCGCTACCGCGTGCTCCTGAGCCTGCGCGAAGACTATCTGCCGCATCTCCACGCGCTGCGCAGCGAGATTCCGTCGATCATCCTGAACAACGTCCGGCTGACACGCTTCGACCGGCGCCACGCGCTGGACGTGGTCGAACGCCCGGCTGCCGCCCGGCATCTCGTGACGCGGGAGGTGGCCGACGCCATCGTGCGGACGGTGGCGGGTCAGGACTCGACATCCGATGGCGTGTCTGCGTCGCGACCGGTGGACGAGGCGCCGGCGGAGCGCCTCGAGGTGGACCCGTCGCTCTTGAGTTTGTTCTGCCGGCAGTTGAACGGACTCCGCCTCAAGCGCGAGGAAAACGCGATCTCGCTCGAGCTCGTGGCGAGCAACAAGGAGTCGGTGCTCCGCGACTTCTACCTCGACTGCTTCCGCGATCTCGCCACACCGCCCGAGGGCGGCGTGAAAGCGTTCGTCGAGGATTTCCTGCTCACGTCCAAGGGCTACCGCGACCGCCTAACGGTGGAGCGGGCGAACGAGATCCTGGTCGACACGTACCACGGCGCGCCGCACGATCTCGATACCCTGGTCGACCGGCGCTTGTTGCACGTGGAAGAGCGGGGCAAGACGCCGCAGATCGAGCTCACCCACGACGTGCTCGCGCCGATCGCGCTCCGCGAGCGCGTGGAGCGGGTGCACACCAACGAGTTGCGCCGGGCCGAGGAGCGGCGCCTGCTCGAGACGCGCCGCGCGGAAGAGGACGAGCGCAAAGCACGCGAGGCGGCGGCGGTTGCCGCGGCGCAGCTGGCCAAGGCTCGGCGGCAGCAGCGCGTCACGGCGTTTCTGTTAGGCGTGGCACTGGTCGCGGCGGCGCTGGCCACGTGGTTCGGCGTGAACGCCCGGCGGGCGGCGCAACGGCTGGTCGTCTCGGAGCAGAACGCGAAATCGGAAGCGACGCGCGCGATCCACGCCGATTCGATGACGGCCCGGGCGAGCGTGCGGCAGCAGCAGGCGCTCGACCAGGCGACGCTCGAGCACGGCCGGTCGGTTGCCATGTTAGGCGACTACTGCGCGTACACGCTGGCGGTGGTGAACAAGTTCGGCGATACCACGACGAGCAACGGCAACCGATCGCTCCAGCTGGCGTTCAAGAGTCTGCTCGAGCTCTCCGATACGTCCACGGACCAGATGGTCCAGCGCAGTCCGGATGATCTGTGCCCGCTGCAGATCGATGCGCGGGTGAGCAGCGTGATGGCCGATTTGCTGTACAACCTGGACAGCACGGCGGCATCGATCAAATACGGGCGCCACGGGCTCGTTGCGGCGCAGCGGCTCCTCTCGCATGACGATTCGGTGTCGCGCTGGGTAGCCACGCAGAGCTACACCGATCTGACGCACGCGTTCTACTTCGACAACGACTACAAGGACGCCGTGGTGGCCGCGGGGCTGTCGCTGCCGTTCGCGCGCGGCATCGATCCGAAAACCGATTCGTTGGCATCGGACCGGTTGGCGCGCAACTACCACTACGGCGCGAACGCGTACTTCCAGCTCCATCGTGTCGACGAGGCGCGGCAGTGGATCAAGAACGCATTCGACGTTGTCGCGGCGGGGTTGCGCCGCAAGGATCAGGCGTCGGACAACCTGTCGTTCACCGAGTCGCAGCTCTGGTACGACATGGCGGAGGTCGACAGCGCGCGGCACGATGCAAAGGCGAGCCTAACGGACATGGATCGCGCGGCCGCTGCGGCGCGACGGCGGTTCAACGCGACCCAGTACCGGAGCGCCCAGAGCTGGCTGGCGAAGATGCACGGGTGGCGGGCACAGTTCGCCCTCGTCCTCGGCCGCTACGACGACGCGCTCGTGAGCGTCGACAGTTGCATTGCCAACTGGGGCGCGCTGGTCAAGATCGGGCGCACCAGCTCCGATACCACGTGGACCAGCCAGGGCATGCGGGGCATCGGCAACGCGCTCGCCGCGCGGGCGCATGCCTTGTTAGGCCTGAAGCGGCCCCACGATGCCATCGCGACGGCGATCGCCGCCCGCGACACGTCCGCATCGCTGCTGCGCGCGCAAGGCACGACCAGCGATCGATATTTGCTGTCCGACATGGACGACTCGCTGGCGGTGATCGCGCATCTGGCGGGCGACGTGACGATCGCGGACTCCGCGTACGCCGACGAATATACGCAGGATTCGGTGATCGCGTTCACCCAGACGGCCACGTGGCCGCAAATCCACTACTACCACAGATCGTTAGACCATCTCGCGACGGAAGCGGCGCGCTGGATCACGAGCGACACGGCCGGGAAAGACCCCGCGGCGAAGGCCGCGCGGCTGTTGGCGATGGCGAACCTGGTGCGCCGGTATCGCGAGCAGCAGGTCGTGGTGTCGCGATTCTTCTATCGTCAGATGAATGTGCAGGCCAGGACGCGCGCCGACTCGGCGCGCGTGGATGCGAACGAAGGTGATGCGTTGGCCATCGACCTGGGCAATCTGGCGTGGCAGGAGTTGTTGTCGGGGAACGGCCAGAGTGCGTTAGGCCACGCGCGCGAGGGATTGCGGCTCTCGGCGAAGCAGACGTATATCCTGGTCAACGAGCTCAACGGAATGGTATTGGCGGGGTTGCCGGACGAGGCGCGCGCGTTTTACGCATCGAATTCGGCTCGCATGGTGGAGAATCCGGCGACGCCGTTCCCGTGCGCGATCGAGCGGGACATGGCCGAGCTGGAAGTGCGGGGCGTCGCGACGGCGGCGCAGCACGCATTCGTGACGCAGTTGTCGGCGTCGGACCGGTCGGCGTGTCCCAAGTGACGCGGCTCAGGCGGGCGGCGTGCCGCGTTCCTGGCGTAGGCGATGCCACGCCAGGCCTAACATGGCGAGGCCGAATACGATCATGACGATGCCCCAGATGAGATTGATGTTCACGAAGAGCGATCGTTCGTAGAGGGCGGTGTCGGCGCGGGTGACGAGGCCGTAGCCGGCGACCAGGACGCCGAGCACGGTGAAGAGGCCGCCGATGGGGAAGCGAATGTCCAAGCGCATCATTTCAGTCATGGAGCCTCCTGATCGCAAGCGCGACGCTAGCAGCCATGCACTCGACTGAAGAGAATGTCGGGACGGTTTTGGCGCAACTTGCGCGCCGGACGCCGGATGGGCGTCTGGTTGTGTCGGCTGCCGTGGGCGTGGTGGCGGCGCTCGTCGCGGTGGTGCTCAAGCCACCGGCATGGTTCCCGATGCTCGCGGCCGGAGTCTGTCTCCTGTCGTTCGGGGCGTGGGGGATCACCGACCGGGTGCTCCTGGAGTCGCCGGCATCGGTGTCATCGACGCAGCGCGTCCTGCGCGCGGCGCGGATCGCGGCGGCCGTGTTAGGCCTGTTAGGCGGACTGGCGCTGGCGCTCGGGGTGTTCGCGCTGGCGATGGGCAACTGGATCAGTTAGGCTAGAGCACTCAGTGAGACGGATGAATCCAATGGTGCGACGCCGCCGTGTGTTCGGATGGCTCGCCGTTCTCGCGCTGCTCCTGTCGGTCTACGCGTTCATGGGAGCCGCGGTGGCCGGCGACTTCTACGTGAGCAGCCAAGAGGCTGGGCATCTACTGGCCGCCAAGATCTGGACCGCGGTCATGCTCGCCAGCTTGCTCGTTGCCATCGGCCTGGCGATTGCCGCATGGAGAACCGGTCATTCCTAACAGTGGATCACGCGTGATCTCATTTCGTGCCGTGGCGCGTTCTCTAGGCGCGATGACCGCCGCGCGGTTAGTCATCGCCTACGGGGTGACGGCCGGCGCCGCGATGGGCGCTGTGATGTACGGTGCAAACGCCCACAACGATTTGCTCGTACGGATCGGCGCCCTGGTTGTAACAGGGTTCAGCGCCATCCTCATCGCGGTGACGACGTGGTATCGCCGAGAGAACGTCATCAACGCCGCGATATTGCTTGCGCTGGCGTGGACGTTAGCGCGGATGATTGGAGTGGCCAGTGCGACGTTCCTGCTGTGGAGAACCTTGGACGGGATGGGATTCGCCCTGCTGGGCGCGTTGTTCGGGCTGCCGATCGGGATATTGGTAGCGATCCTCATCGCGGGCGTTCTCGTTGCCGTGCTGCGCCGCATTCGGCCGCTCTCAGCACCTCCAGGGGTCGTGGGGCGGGGTGGCAATGCGCCATAGGTAACACCCTGGAAGCGCATAGGTCTCGGTCGGCCCAGTCGGGCATCTACGCTCATCAGGAAACGGGCAAAGCACCGGCACAGCGGGCAAAGCATGGGAAAAACTGCCAGAGGCGTCTGTCGTCCTAACTAACTCATCTCTCTCTGTCCGTGCATTGCCCGGTGTGTCGGTGCTTTGCCCGTTTCCTCATGAGCGTAGATGCCAGCCCACTACTCGCCTGAAAATTCGGATGCAATTAGAAGAAGATCAGGTTCAGGGCAACGGTCAGACTGAGCACGACCACGGCAAGTACCCACGGGCGCGCATACCACGCCAGTCCTTCGTCCCGCGGCCGTGGCGTGAGTGAATACACGAGCCCGCGCAATTCCTCCGGGTCGCGTGGCCTGGTGGCGAGACTCACGATGATCGTCACGACGAAGCACGTGACCCACGCGACGATCGCGGTCCAGAAGGTCTGCGCCAGCTCGCTCGGATAGTAGTGGATGACGCCGAGGTATCCCCCTTTGAGCCCGGCGGCCATGCCTAACGGAAGCGTGAGGCCGTGGTGGACGGCCGCGGCCACCGTGCCGGCGAGCAATCCGATGAAGGCCCCGTGCCCCGTGGTCCGTTTCCAGAACATGCCGAGCGCGAAGGTGGCGAAGAGCGGCGCGTTCACGAACGCGAACACGAGCTGCAACAGGTCCATGATGTTGTTGAACGTGTTCGCCACGTACGCGGCGAGCACCGCGAGCACAATCCCGCCTACCGTGGCAACGCGCCCCATCCACAAATAGTGAGCGTCAGTCGCGCCCGGGTTGATGTGGCTCTGGTAGATGTCGTACGTCCACACCGTGTTGAACGCGGTCGTGTTGCCGGCCATGCCGGACATGAACGAGGCCAAGAGCGCCGTCAGGCCCAAGCCCAGCATGCCGGGCGGGAAGAGATGCACGAGCATCATCGGCGTGGCCAGATCGTAATCGAGAATCACCCGCCCGCCGGCGTCGAGCAAC
>DATEKK010000025.1:0-2232 GCA_035277485.1 Gemmatimonadaceae bacterium | reverse complement strand
CAGCACGCCCCGCCGCGCCGACACCGATCGCAGCCGCTCGTACAGCACGGGCTCGGCGCGCTCGCGCGTGGCCAACGCGCACACGCGATCCCAGTCCAACGGACCGGCCAGCAGGTCGCGCAAGCGGTCATCGTTTTCGGGACCGCCGGCACTCAGCAGGAGCAATCTGGCTTCCGGGGACAACGCACCTCTCCGCCGCCCGTTGGTCACGAGCGGGAGTTCGTCAGTACTGGGCAAGCGTTCCGCTGCGACGAGCGTAGTGCAACGCCTCCGTGAGCGCGAACAAACTCAGAGCCGTGAGCAACAGGACGAAACCGATCAGCGTCGCAACGTCGGGAATGACGTCGCGGAACGGAATGCCTTCGAGCAACGTCATGCGCAGGGCGCGCAGGCCGTACGTGAGCGGAATGGCGTCCGACAAACGTGGCAGCCACGACGGCATCACCTTCGTGGGATAGTACACGCCGCCCAGAAAACTGGAAGCCACGAGCACCGCCGACGGCAGCGGGCCGGCCGTGCGGAAGGCCAGTTGGAGCGCCGCCGAGAAAATGCCGAACGGCAAGTACGCGAGCACGATGAGCGCCATGATGAAGAGCGACGACAGCCACGCGCCCCATACCAGGTGCACGCCTAACGCAAGACCGGCCGCCAGCATCACGACGCTGCGGAGGCCCGTCCACCCGAAGCTGTAGCCGATGAGGCCGGACACGAGCTCGGGCAGCGACGCGCGCGTGCTGAGCAGCGCCTCGAGTGTTCCCGTCGCAATGCCGCTCGTCACGACGCCCGGTATGGCATTCACCGCCGTCATGATGAACGTGAGCGCGATCATGCCGATGAGCAGAAACGCGAAGTACTGGCCGCCCTGCAGCTCGATCGATTTGGCCATCGTCGTCTGCAATGCGCGCGCGACGAAGAACACCGGCACGATCCCGATGACGAGCGATACGAGCGAGAACGCCATCGACAAGCGATAGCTCAGCGCCGTCTTCCAGCTGGCGACGATCAATGCCCAACACTCACGCATCGGCAGCCTCCGGACGACCTTGCCGCTCGACGATGCGCTGGATGAGATCGGCCAGCGACAGCGTCACACGCTCGAAGCGCGAGATCGGGATGTTCTGCTCGGTTAGGAAAGCCAGCACTTGCGCGGCGCGATCGGGACCGCCCGGTATTTCCATCTCGAGCATCGACCAGCCGTCGTCGTCCACGCCCCGGAGCTCGATGTCCCGCGCCACGCCCCGCTCGACGAGCGCTGCGATCCCGGGTTGATTCGGCTCCCGCGTCCAGAGGCGATAGCGCTCATCGCCGTTCTCGCGTGCAAGTCGCGCGGCGGTGCCCGTGGCGAGCATGCGCCCGTGATCGAGGACGGCAACGCGGTCGCACAGCTCGAGTGCTTCTTCGGTGTTGTGCGTGGCGAGGAGCACGGTGCACTTCTGCCGGCCGGATATCTCGTCCCGCAGGAACGCGCGAAACTGCCGCGCCGAAATCGGATCGAGGCTGCGCGTCGGTTCATCGAGCAGCAGCACGCGGGGGCCGCCGATCAGCGCGCGCGCGATGAGCAGCCGCTGCTTCATGCCCGACGAGAACGACGCGACGATCTTGATCCCGGTGTCGTCGAGCCCCACCACGCGCAGCAGCTCCCGGGCGCGGTCGCGCGACGCCCGCCGGTCGAGGCCCTGCAGCACACCGTACAGCTCGAGGTTCTCCCGTGCCGAGAGCCGCCAGTAGAGGCTGCGCTCATCGGCGATGACGGGCGCGAGCACCCGCCGCACGCGCGGCGCATCCTGGATGATGTCGAATCCGGCAATGCTCGCCGTCCCGGCGTCGGGCAGCACGAGCGTCGCCAGGATCTTGAACAGCGTCGTCTTGCCCGCTCCGTTAGGCCCGAGCAGGCCGAAGAACTCGCCCTCGTACACCTCGGCGCTCACGTTCTGCAGCACCGGCGTGTACGACACGCGGCGCGGATGCCGCATCATCTGCATCCAGCCGCGCCGCACCGGAAACCGTTTGCCGAGTCCGTCGAGGATCACGGAAACCGGCCGGGCGGTCGCGGGCACCGGCGCCTGAACCGGCGTCGGCGTAATGGTCTCGGTCACGCCGCCGCCATGGGCGTGCGTGCGCCGTGCCACGCGAGGAGTTGTGAAACGATGTCGGGGACGCGCTCGAGACCCGGCACGATGTCGAGCCGGTACACCGGAACGGCTTTGGCGAGCGACACGGCGCGGTCGAACA
>DATEKK010000024.1:0-3358 GCA_035277485.1 Gemmatimonadaceae bacterium | reverse complement strand
CGGCCCTCGTCGTCGAAGCCGTGCGTCATCTCGTGGCCCGCCCAGCTCGCGCCTAACGAACCGTAGTTGGCGCCATCGTCGGCCTTCGGGTCGAACGTCTGCGGCACCAGCGCGCCGGCCGGGAACACCATCTCGTTCTTGCTCGGATTGTAGTACGCGTTCACCGTGGGCACCGTAATGCCCCACTCGGTCTTGTCCACCGGCTCGCCCGGGCGCTGCGCCACCCGCTCCCACTCGAAGCGCGACGCGTTCTCGTTGTTCAACACGAACGCGCCCTTCGACACCGTGAGCTTCGAGTAGTCGCGCCACGTGTCCGGATAGCCGACCTTCTCACCCATCTTGGCCAGTTTGTCCAACGCGTGCGCGCGCGTCGAATCCGACATCCACGTGAGGTGCAACAGCCGCTGGCGGAACGCGGCGCGGATGTCGTCGATCACGGCCTTCGCCTTTGCCTTGGCCTCGGGCGGGAACGTGCGGGCCACATAGGCTTGGCCTAATGCTTCGCCCAACTGGGCGTCGGTGATGCGCAGGCAGCGCTTCCAGCGCGGCAAGAGCTCCTTCGCCCCGCTGAATCGCGACGCGAACGCGAAGTTCTCGTTCACGAACGCCGACGAGAGCCACGGCGACGCGCTCGACAACACGTGGTAGCGCAGATACGCGCGCCAGTCCTCGAGCGGCCGTTTCGCCACGAGCGTGTTGAGCGCCTTGTAATACGCGGGCTCGCCCACGTTCACGAGAGAGACGGGCGACGATACCCCCACATCGTGCAGGTACGCCGTCCAGTCGACGTCGGGCGCCAGCTCGTGCAGCTTCGCGAACGCCATCTGATGATCGGTCACCTTCGGATCGCGCCGGGCAACGCGGGGCAGCTGGGCCTTCGCCATCTCGGTTTCGAGCGCGATTACGCGCTCCGCATCCTTGGCTGCCGACGTGCTGTCCTCACCGCCCAACACGAGCGTCTTCGCGATGTGCGCCCGGTACGCGCGGCGCATCGAGTCGGCCGATGCCGCCGAGCTCAAATAGTAGTCGCGATCGGGCATGCCTAACCCGCCGCGGTCGAAGTCGGCGATGTAGTGCTCGGCGTCGTGCGCGTTCACCGACGGCCCGTACCGGAACAGCACGCTCGTGCCTTCCATCTGCAATCGGGCGACTTCGGGAATGAGCGCCGCCGCCGTGGTGATCGAGTCGATCGCCGCGAGCTGCGGCGCGATCGGTGTGACGCCGGCCGCCTCGGCCGCGGACGAATCCATGCAGCTCCCGTAGAACGTGCCTAACTTGTACTGCGTGCTCGTATCGGGCAGAGACGATGCCTTCGCCATCGCATCGTCCAGCACCGATTTCACGACCAACTCGTTCCGGTCGCCCATGTCCTTGAACACACCGGACTCCGAATACGCCGCCGGAATCGTGTCCCGCTTCAACCAGCCGCCGTTCGCGTACAGGTTGAAATCCGTGCACGCGTTCACTGTCGTGTCCATGTACGATGGATCTACAACCTTGAGCGGCGGGAGCCCGGCCGCCTGCGTCGCGGCCGCCGGCTTGGCCGGCGCCGCTTCGCGAGAACACCCGGCGAGTCCGGCTGCCGCGATCGCGGCCGCGACGGTGGTGCCTAACGCTCGCCGCGCGCGGCCGATGCTGGACGACAACACGAAGTGCGACATCATGGTTTGGCGGTGGCAACCTGTTGCGCGGGGAGATCCTTGCTCATCCGCTCGACCACGTCGCGCGGTTCGGTGACGGGCGGATTGTTGAGGTACTTGCCGAAGAACACCAGATACCGCTGGTAGCGGTCCTGGATGTGCCGCGGCTCCGTGAATCCATGGTTCTCACGCGGGTACGTGACGAACTCCACGGGGACATGGCGCTCGGTAAGTGCACGGAAAAACTCCTCGGCCTGCGGAATCGGCACGCGCGTATCGGCCTGGCCGTGCAGGATCATCGTGGGCGTCTTCACGTTGTTCACGAACTTCATCGGCGAGTGATCCCAGTATTCCTGGAAGTTGTCCCAGGGCGCCTTCATGTTGAAGAACTGGCGCAAGTACCGATGGATGTCCGTCTGCGAGTACATCGAATACAGATCGGGCAGACCGGCGCCCGGCGAAATCGCCTTGAATCGATCCGTCTGCGTATCGATCCAGAACGTCATGAACCCGCCGTACGACCACCCGAACGCGCCTAACCGATCGGGGTCGGCCCAGCCGCGCGCGATGAGCGCGTCCACGCCGCTCATGTCATCGCGGTAGTCGCCGCCGCCCCAGTCGTTCTGATTCGCCGTCGCGAACGCTTCACCGCGGCCCGTCGACCCGCGGAAGTTGGGCTCGAGCACCACGTAGCCGTTCGCGGCCATGATCTGGTCGCTCGGATTGAAGCCGAGCAGCGACGCACCCGTGGGGCCGCCATGCGGATTGAGCAGCGCTGGATACTTGCGCGATGCCGCGAAGTCGACGGGCTTGGTGACGATGCCATCGATCTCCATCCCGTCCTTGCGGCTCTTCCAGGTGATGACCTCGGTGCTGCCTAACGCATAATTCGAGAGCCATGCGTTCTGGTTGGTGATCGGCTCGATCGAGGCGAACGACAGATCCGACCGGAAGACGTCCGTCGGATGCGTCGGATCCGCGCGCGTCCCGATCACCGTGTGTCCATCGGCGCTCACCGCATCGAGGCTGATCACCCCCGGCATCGTCGTCAGTTGCTTCACACTGCCGTCGGCGACGTTCGCCGCGAACACTTCGTTCGACTCGCGCGTGTCCGTGGCGAAGTAGACCGACTTGCCGTCCGGTGCCCAGTACGGCTCGCTCGCGTTGAGGTCGAACTTGGCGGTGAGGTTGCGCCCCTGCCCGCCGGACGCCGACACCACGAACAGATCCTGCTGGTGCAACAGATAATCGTGCGAGTCGAGGTAGGCGATCCAGGCGCCGTCTGGCGAGTAGCGCGCCGTGCCCGTGAAGTCCGGCGTGTCGACGAGCTTGCGGACGTTGCCGCTCGCCACGTCCAACACCCACGCCGTCTGCATCGAATTGTCATCGAGAAGCGGCGTCGGCGTCGTGGTGAACGCGATGTGCGTCCCATCGGGCGAATAATGCGCGTCGGTCACGTTGTTGTCGCCGTGCGTGATCTGCTTTTCGGCGCCCGTTGCTATGTCCCACGTCCACAGTTGGGCCAGCTTGAGATCGTGGTCCACCACGACGGCGTCGTCGTGGAGCTTGTCGCGCCGCTGCTGGTCCGAATCGGCCATGGGCGCGGCGATGAAGAGCAGCGCCTTTCCGTTAGGCGAGAACTCGAAGCCGCGCACGCCGCCTTTGTGCTTGGTCACCTGCCACGGCTCGCCGCCGTCGGCGTACTCGAACCACACCTG
>DATEKK010000023.1:0-11490 GCA_035277485.1 Gemmatimonadaceae bacterium | reverse complement strand
ATGAGCTCGAGGGCGGTGGCGATTTCGGTGGGGGTGAAGTTGCCAACGGACTCGAGGATGCGCGCGACGGCGGGGCGGTCGCGGGCGCGGAGGGGGCGGATGCCGAACGGCTCGGTCATTCGGTGCGGATGGCGATGAGCGGATCGACGGCGGCGGCGCGGCGGGCGGGGAGCCAGGACGCGATCAGCGCGACCGCGACGAGGAGCAACGCCACTGAAGCCAACACGATCGGATCGCGGGGAGCGACGCCGGAGAGCATGCTCCGCAGAATGCCCGTGGCGATGATGGACACCGCACCGCCGGCGGCGACTCCGGCCAGCGTGAGCGCGAGTCCGTGGCGGGCGACCCGTCGCCTAACCGCGTACGGCGACGCGCCGAGCGCAATGCGGATGCCGATTTCGCGGGTGCGCTGCGTGACCGCGTACGAGATGATGCCGTAGAGCCCAACGGCGGTCACGAGGAGCGCCGCGAGCGCGAATCCGACGAGAATCATCATGTACGCGCGCTCGGTCCGCGCGTAGTACGCCAATAATGCCTCGAGCGGACCAGCGTGGTACAGCTGCGAGCCCGCCTGCCGCACCGCGCGTTCGACGTTCGGCAGCATAGCCGTCGGGTTGCCCTGCGCAACGCGCACGATCACCGACAGGTTCTGCGCACCCTCGGCGCCGAGCGGGACATAAGTCATTGGCTCCGCGATCGGAGTCATCGTGTTGCTGCGCGTGGTCTCGGCGACGCCGATGATCTCGAGCGGCACCGGGTAAGGCGGGGCTGTGATGCGTTGGCCGATCGGATCGAGCGTTCCGAAGTACCGTTGCGCAAGTGCTTCATTGATGATCGCCACGTCGCGGCGCGCCAGATCCTGCTCCGAGAACGCCCGCCCGCGCACCACACGAAGGTGCAACGCCGTGAAGTAATGTCGATCGACGCCGGCGAATACAGTGTAATCGTGATCGGAGTCGGGGAGCGCGCGGCCTGGAATACGCAACGTGCGGAACGAAATCGCGCCGCCCATTGGGTAGGTCGTCGACACCGAGGCATCCTCGACGTTAGGCAGCGCGCGAAGGCGCTCGGCGACCGGGCCCGCGGCGAGCACGCGTGCCACGGTGTCTGTTGCCGGGAATCCGGGGTCGAGGTCGGCCGTCAGGACGTTGTCCGCGGTGACGCCGGGCCGGAGCTCCATGAGATGATGGAATGTCTGCAGCAGCAGTCCCGCGCCGGCCAGCAACACGACGGACATCGCCACCTGGATTATCACGAGACAGTCGCGCAGCCGAGCGCGCCCCACGCCCGCACTGTGCCGCGCTGTTTCACTCCGCAACGTCGTCTCGAGCGCATCGCGAGAGACGCTCAACGCGGGAATCAGTCCGCACACGATGCCCACCACGACTGCCGCAACGACGCTCGCGATCAACACCGGCGCATCGACCGCCACGAGCGAATACCGTGGCAGGTGCAGCGCGGGCTCGGCGGCGACGAAGCGTGCGACGAACGCCGCCGCCACGAGGCCCGAGAGGGCGCCGAATGCCGCAAGCATGAGCGCTTCCGTGACCAACTGGCGCACGATGCGACGGCGGCTGGCGCCTAACGCAAGCCGCACCGCGATCTCGTGACGCCGCGCGGCGCCGCGCACGAGCAGCATGTTCGTGACGTTGGCCGATGCGATGAGGAGCAGGACGCCGACGCACGCCAGCATGATGACGAGGTGCGTCGCCACGTCCTGGATGATGCCATCGCGAACGGTCGGGAGCTCGACCCGGAGGCCGTGCAGCGCGGGCACTTCGAGCGTATCCGCGGCGAACGCCGTGCGCATCTCCGACAGCGCGTGCGCAGCCGGGACGCCGTCGCGGAGCCGGCCAATGACGTTCAGGACGAAGGTGCGTTCGTTGGTCTTGAACCTCTCGATATCGGTTATCGACGTCCACAGCTGCGTGTCCTCGGGGAAGACGAAGCGGTTGGGCATGACGCCGGAAATCGTATAGGTGTCGCCGTCGAGCTCGATCGTGCGCCCGATGATGCTGCGATCGCCGCCGTACGCGCTCCGCCAATAGCTGTAGGAGAGGACGGCCAGACGCGCGCCGTTCTCGCCGCCGTCGCCGGGGCCGAATCCGCGGCCGATGGCGGGCGTCGCCCCCAACAGGGCGAAATAGTTCGGCGTGATCGGGGTGACCTGCACCACGTCCGGCGATGGTAGCCAATACGCGCGCCCAACGACGTGTTTGCCTAACGCAACCGCCCTGGTGGGTTCGGCGGCGGCCATGTCCGCGAAACTCCGCAGCGTGGCACGCCAGCGCAGGTATTCCGGTACGGACGTGTACAGGATGATGAGGCCGTCGCGGTCGGGCGAATTCTGCCGCACCAGCTCAAGGTCGAACACGCGATCCGCGCGCGCGATCGGCAGCGGCCTGAGGAGCACAGCGTCGACCACGGCGTAGATCGCCGCCGCACCGCCGATGCCGAGCGCGAGCGTGGCGGCTGCGACGAGCGAGAACGCGGGCGCGCGCCGGATGCCGCGCAGCGCGAACGCGAGATCCTGCCGCGTCGCGTCGAGCCATGCCAGCCCCGCGACACGCCGCATGCCCTCCGCCACCGCGGTCTTGTTGCCTAACTGGCGCCGCGCCGCGAACTCGGCGTCCTCTGCCGTGGCGCCGTCGTGCTCCCGCTGCGCGGCCTCGAGATCGAGGTGAAACCGAAGCTCACGCTCGGCCTCGCGCGCGTGACGCCCCGCGCCAAACAACGCGCGCACGCGATAGCGAAGGCCGTCGATCAGCGACATGATCAGGGCAGGGATCAGGCTCTGCGCATCACGCGCGCGATCGCGAGCGCGGTGCGCTGATACGCCGTGCTCGTTTCGCCGAGGTGTCTGCGGCCTGCAGCCGTGATGGTGTAGTAGCGCGCCTGGCGGCCGGTGGGCGACGCCCGCCAGCGCGACGTGGCCCATCCTTTTTTCTGGACGCGCTCGAGCGCCGGATAGAGGGAGCCCTGCTCCACACGGAGCACGTCCTTGGAGAGACGGGCGATGTGTTGGGCGATCGAGTACCCGTGCATCGGCCCGAGCGTGAGCGTCTTGAGGATGAGCATCTCGAGCGTCCCGGGGACGATGTCGCTCTGGCTTTCAGGCTTGGTCACGCGCGCCGCCATGGGTAGATGGACCACATGTTGGTAAACTACCTATGTGCTGTCAAGAGGCCGGCTGTGGGCGTGGCGGCTGGCGGGCGCGCGGCGTCTCCGGGCGTGGACGCGGCGCGTTGACTGGCGTGCGCCGCGGTGTCATCATTCACGTTCGCCTTTGGACGGGTGGCCGAGTGGCTGAAGGCACCGGTCTCGAAAACCGGAATACGGGTAACCGTATCGTGAGTTCGAATCTCACCCCGTCCGTTAGCAAAACAGCGCGCCCATCCGCGCACACCCCAACCGTGCGTCGAACGAACGCGCTGTCACGGCTGCCGCGTCGTGCAGCCGCCGAACGGCCAGGGATGCGAACTGCCATCCCTGGCCGTCGTGTTTCACCTCACTCAGGTGCCGCGGTCGCCGCCTTGTCCGCCGCCTGATCCGCCGCTCCGTTCGCGGTTCGGATCGCCACGCGGCTGACCGCCCCCACCGCCTCCACCTCCACCTTTTTCCCTGTCCCGTTGCTGACCCGGATTGTCGCGGCCGGCGCCACCCATCCCACCACCCTCACGGTGGCCACGGTCCGGATCTTCGTGCGGTCTTTCCTTCGGCGTGCCGGGATTCCCACTCTGACCGGGCGGTGCGTTTTTCACGTCTCCCATGGTCGATCCCTCCTGCTGAAGGCGAGTGCCGGGCGTACACCGACGGCGTGTGGTGCCCGGCCCGGGCACCCGGCTGCTTATTCCGCACACGCCATGCCCGTGCTGAACGGCGCCCATGGCTTGTTCGTGGTCACCATTCGAGCCTCAAGCGCATGCTGACGGCGCGCTGGCGGAGGACGATGTCGTTGCCGTCCTCGGCGCTCTGCTCGTGCTGCGCGAACGTCGCGACGCGATACGCGAGCGCGAGGCGAACCGCGCGGGTGACCCGATAATCGAGTCCGCCCGTTAGGCGGGCCGAGCTCTGGCGGAGGGTGACCTCGCCGCCCTCGCGGCGCAGGCTGTTGACGCGCGGGATGCCGGAGCCTTCGACGTCCGCGAACACCGCGGTTCGCCGCGCGACCGGCAGCCGCACCGTCACGCCGCCTAACGGCACGGGCAGCTCCTGCGTCACGAAGTCTTCCTGCGTCTCGTGGTGCGCGCTCGTGGGCGCGGGCGTGCCGTGGAGCACGAACGTGAGGCCGGTGAACGTGATGCCGCCGCGGAGCCAAAGCCAACCCGGTCCGATCGCGACCAGGCGCCGGTCGACCGCGACCGAGCCGGTGAGAAAATGCGATGGGCCCGTGGCTGTTCGGAGCGGCGCGCCGGCTTCGAGGGTCGCGCCGTTGAAGAACACGTCGTGCGCGGGTGTGGCGGTGCCCTCGAGGGATGCACCGGCGAGGTTCACGTCGAGGCGTGTTCGCGCACCGAGCCGTCGCGCGATGCCTAACGTGTAATCGAAGACGTGGCGGACGCCGAGGCCGTTGGCGAGGTAGAGGCGGGTGCCGGTGATCGCGTTCTCGCGGACCGCCACCCAGCCGCCGGGAGCGCCGGCATCGGCGCCGGCGGTTACTTGCCAGCCCGCGAGCGTGTCGGATTGTGCGCGGCCGAGCCCTGTCGGCACCCAGGCCGCCGCCGCGAGGGCGAATAGCGCCGCGGCCGGTCTCGCCCGCACGTTCCGTTAGGCGGACGCGCTCGCGCCGGACGCGCCGCGGGTCACGTGAGGCTCACGAACGCCGCCTTCCATTGGTCGGGGTTCTTGTCCTGCCGGTAAAAGGCGTCGAGGTCGACGATGAGATTGGCGCCCTGACGCTGGATGCCCAGGCGGTCCATGGAACGCGTCGCCCGACCACTGATGAACGTGCCGTCGGGCTGGTACTTCGAGTGGTGTTTCGGGCACTGAAAGCGATGATCCGCGTCGTCCCACTCCAGCGCGGTGTTCTGATGCGGGCACGCGAGGTTGAACGCATAGGCCACGTTCTGCCATCGCACCAGAATGTCCTGGTTGTCTTTGTCGATGGAGACGCTGTCGCTGGCGGGCACCGGGTACGTGACGGTGCTGCCGTCGCGAGCCAGGGCGCGCATCCAGGCCACCGGCAGCTCGAGCGCCCGCCGGCGCGGCACGCCGATCGCGATCAGCGCGCCGGCGACGGAGCGGGCGGTGTCGCGCAGAAACGTGCGGCGGGCGCAGGATGCGCACGCGTTAGGCACTGCGTTGGGCGGTGAAACAGGGCGGCTGGACATCGCGCTCCGCGTACGTCAGGCCACGTTGGCGAGCGTGACGCCGGCCACGAGCGTCGCGCCCCAGAGGAGCATGCTGCACCGGCACGTGAGGCGAAGCCGGCGCCAGAGTCGTGCTTCATCGCCGCCATCGGACGCCGTGGCGCCGCGCCGGAGGCGGATTTCGGTGAACGTGAGCGCGGCGCCGTTGAGCACGAGCAGGGTGACGAACAAGAGCTTCACGTAGAACGCGGGTGTAGTCAGAAAGGTCTTCACGTCCGCGGTCGCCATGAGCAGGCCGCTCACGAGCATCAACGCGAGCGCGGCGAGAACGGTGCGGTGGACCGCGTGGATTTCGACGAGCCGCCGCTCGCGCTCGCCGGGTCCGGCACGCAATGCGCGCAGCATCGTTCGGTCCGTGGTCACGGCGAGGCCGCCGCCGAAGAGCAGCGCTGTCAGGTGCACGGCGGTGACCGCCGTGGGCAGCACCTTGGAGTTGCTGTACGCCGACTGCCACGGCTCGAAGAGCCGCACCAGATGCTGGAGGGGAATCATCGGGCGGCGCTCAATGTTTCCAGATCCACATCATGGCGGCGCCGACGGCGCTCACGGAGATCGACGTGATGGCGATGGCGCGGTGGCGGCGGGCTTGCTGCCGCCTTACGTCAGGCGGCGTGTGGCGGATGCCGCCGGGCGTCGAGGTAGCCGTCCACACAAATCCGGCGTCGGAGGCGAGCATGATGGCCGCGTGGATGTTGCGCAGCGTGTGGTCGCTGGGATCGCGGCGCGCGTCGAGCCAGTTCCAGGCGCCGGTGACGGTGTTGGCCGCGAACACGGTGACGATGCCGCCGGCGACGATCCCGTGGGCGGCCTTGAGGCCCGACGACGGGGTGCTGTCGTTGATCAGCTTCTGGCCGAGGATGACCTCGGTGACGAAGAGCGGCAGCATGGCATAGCTGCCGATGCGGTGAATGGTGAGGCGGGTGTAGTAGGCGTCGCTGTACGTGATGGCGCGCGGTCGAGCGCTTGGGCGGGTGGTGTCACTCGGCGTTAGGCAGATGCGGGTGTCGTTTGCCGCAGCCGGGGCGGCGGGCACGGCGTCGGGGAGCGCAGATGTCGGCATCAGCCGCGGCGGCAGCGCGAAGGCGGCGCCCCATTGTCGCGGCGCCGTGGCCGCCGGCTCGTGCCTAACGGTCGATGGACAGCCGCCGAGGAGCGGCGCGGCGACGGCAAGCGCGAGCGCGCCTAGGAGCAAGGTTGGGCCTGGTCTCGGGGAAATCGCGCCTCACGCGCGTACGCCGATATCTAGCCGGTGTGCAGGGTGCGGCAAGACAAAGATCTCTATATGCGGCGCATTGGAGCGCACACGGTTTGTCACCCTCGTGACAGCTTGGCGACGTACATTCGGCGGTTCGGCTATACCTCGAAACGGTGCGGCGGGGACATCTGCCTTCGCGGCACTGTGATCATCGAACTCTCTCACCTGAGAAGCTCACATGGTCCGCTTTCGCGCGATCGTCGCCGCAGCCATCTCTGCTTGCGTCGTGTCGACCACCGCGGTCTCGACCGCCGCGGCGCAGGCGCCGCACTACCACGTCATCAAGCGCATGGTGTTGGGCCGCGCGCGCGCCGACTACATCATTGTTGATCCCGTCGGGCGGAGGCTCTATGGTTTGGGCGACATGGTGTTCGACGTCGACAAAGACACGGTCGTTGGGCATGTCGAGGGCGGCGGCGGTGGCTATGCGATCGCCGCCGATGAGAACCGCGGACTCGTTCGGACCGGTGTGGTCTTCGACCTCAAGACGCTGGCCGTGACGGGGCACGTCGATACGAAAGGCGACGGCATTCGGTACGATCCCGTGACGCACCGCGCGTTCACGTGGGAAGGCCCGAATGCGTGGGTGGTCGACATGAAGACGGGCACGCTCGTCGCGAAGCCTAACATTGGCGACGGGCTCGAGTCGGGTGTTGCCGACGGCAAGGGCAAGCTCTTTCTGAACGTCGAGGATTCGGGGTTCGTCGAACGCGTCGACACGCGGAGTTACAAAATCGAGGACACGTATCGCATTCCGCATTGCGGACGTGCGCAGGGGCTCGCGATGGACAATGCGTCGCGCCGGCTCTTCATGGCGTGCGACAGCGAGATGGTGGTGGTGAACGCCGACAATGGCAACGTCGTGTCGCGGATCCGGGTGCCGAGTCGGGCGGACGAGAATGCGTTCGACCCGGGGACCAAGCTGGCGTTCAACGCGAATCGCGCCGACAGCACGATGACCGTGGTGCACGAGGACTCGCCGGACAAGTTCACGGTGGTGGAGAAGGTGCCGACGGGCGGTGGCGCGCGGACGTGCGCGGTGGACGAGAAGACGCACAAGGTGTACGTGTTTTACTACGAGGGGACGACGCGGGAGAATGCGCAGCTGGTGATGGCGGTGCTCGCGCCTTGACCGGTGCTCCCTTTGTCCGCCGGGGCGTTATGAGGTGGCCGGAAATCCGCCTCGCGGCGTCGACGTCGTCCACTGTGTGACGCTGCGGTCGTACGCCGCGGCGGGGTCACCCCCGGCTGTGCCGCCGCCATACATGACGCAGTCCATGGCCTGCACGCCGGCCGCCATCGACCTCCGCCGCCTTGGCCTAACGTTGGCGGCCATCGCCGGCATCGCCGGCCTGCTCGCAACCTACCGTGGGCCACGCCGATTGTCTTGATGGCGCTCGACAATGGCGCACCTCCGCGTCGGGTAGTACGTTAGGCGACCGTCTTCGACCCTCGAGGCCACACGATGATGCAGCGTCGCGTCACCCGCCCTGTCCGCGGTACTGGTCGGTTGTGTGCTATCGCCATCTCGGCAGCGATGCTCACGTTCGGCGCAGCACGAGTTCAAGCCCAGCAGACTCCTTCGAACCCGAGCATCGACTCGTCCAACGCAAAGGCGGCAGAGGACATGATGCGGTCGCTCATGGACGCGCAGACCGCACACGTGGCGGCCGTCGTGAACGTGACGATGGCTGCACGCATGGCGGTCCTGCAAAAGCCGGAAACCGCGCAAGCGTTGGCCACGTTCGTTCGCAATTTCTACGACGCGCTCATCGCCAAGGGCTTCACGAAGGACGAGGCGTTGCGAATCGTCGCGGGCTTCGGCGGAGCAGCTGCCGGCTCGAGCTCGGGCGGCACCTGATCGGTCACTGGCTGACATCGGAACCGCGTCGCGGCACTGCTGTGCGCCGAGGCTTCCGGCCATTAGCTTTGACCGGAATCGACGAAGGATGGGTGGCCGAGTGGCTTAAGGCGCACGCCTGGAAAGCGTGTGGGGTGTAACAGCCCTCGCGAGTTCGAATCTCGCCCCATCCGTTAGGCCCTGCAACGAGTCACGCGCTCCTGCGGGGCCTTTTCTCTCCGCTCGCGTCGTACGTGCGCGCGAGCTCGAGCGGGAGGCAGGGCGCGCACTCGTTCACCGGCCAGTCGTCGCACGCCACATCGCCCTGACGGAACTCGGCGAGCGCGCGGGTCCGGGTGGCGTTCTGCCAAGTAATTTCGCCTAACGCCGCGTGCAGGCCAGCCGCCTGCTGCTTTCCCCGCCGTTCTGGTCATTGTGGGCACTTGCGCCACTCTATAGTGACTTCCCGGAGACTTGACAGTCTGTCCATATGTTATTACTTTAGTTATAACCCACTGCAATGGAGATAACATGGTGAAAGACACGGTGTTACGGGCTATCGGCAATTCGGCCGGCGTCACAATTCCCAAGGAAATGCTCGACCGAATGCACGTCGCGACGGGTGCCAAGCTGCACCTCGTGGAGACCGAACAGGGGGTGCTGGTCACGCCTTTCGATCCACGATTCGATGCTGTGATGGCGGCGTATGCCGAGGTGGCAGGACAGTTCAGGAACGCGCTCAGAGAGCTCGCGAAGTGAACGAACCGATTTGGATCGAACACCTCGACGTCGAGGTGATGCATGAGCAACAGATCGCAGAACACGGCGGGTCGCATGGCGTGCGAGACGAAGGGCTGCTGCTCGCCGCGCTCGCACGCCCTCGCAATCTCTTTCAGCACGGCGAGAACGTCGATTTGGCGGCGCTCGCCGCATCCTACGGATTCGGCATTGCAAAGAATCACGCGTACATCGATGGCAACAAGCGCGTCGCGTTCGTTGTCATGGCCACATTTTTGTTGGTCAACGGACGTCGCATCCGCGCGTCTGAACCCCAGGTAGTCACGGTGATGCTGGCCGTCGCCGACGGCACCATGGGTGAGGAAGCGCTCGCTGCATGGTTGCGCGAGCACGTCACGCCAGGCTAACGCGGTCGTCACGCTGGGATTTTCTCGGGCAAATTCAGGATCGCGAACTGGCCGTGATTCCGTCCGCGCGTGTGAACTCATTTGTGAACTCCGGACCTATCGTTCAACTCGCTCGCGAATGTGCGCCGTTGACTCAACCGCTTGCCCCTTGACACCGCGGCACGGGAACGGCACCGTCGGGGCCATGCGCGGTGGAGTCTCCGATGCGACCGTGCGTGCCGCAGGATTGCCCATCCACCTTCGCGAGCCCTCCATGACTCTCCGACGAGCCTCGACGCTGGGATTCGCCGCCTTGCTTGCGGCGTGCGCAAACGGACCCTCGAGAGAATCGCGAGGCGGCCCGTCGCGCTACCTCTACGTGTGGGCGGGAACCGGGACCCGCGCTGTGCCGGGCAGCGACATGATCACCGTCGTCGACGCGAATCCGTCGCACGCGTCATACGGCACGGTGCTGGCGGCGCTCACGGTCGACTCCAGCGGCCGCATGCCGCACCACACCGAATTCGCCGCGCCTGCCCACGGCGCGCTGTTCGCCAACGACTACTTCGGCGACAAGTCGTTCCTGATCGACTTCAGCAGTCCGACCACGCCGCGTCTCGCGGCGCGCCTCGATCGCGTGCCTAACGGACGACGGCTGCACTCGTTCGCGCGACTGCCGAACGGTCACGTCTTGGCGACCGTGCAGTTCGGCGACAGCGCGGTACCCGGCCAACCAGGCGGCATCGCCGAATTCGACACCGATGGCCATCTCCTGCGAAGCAGCTGGTCTCGCGACTCGACATATCCCGGCGCGCGAATCCGCACCTACGGCATCACCCTGATTCCGTCGCTCGACCGCATCGTCACGACGAGCGCGCCGATGGACACGGAGCGCACTGCTGACGTCGTGCAGGTATGGCGGCTGTCCGATCTCAAATTGCTCAAGACACTCGCCGTCCCGCGCGTGCCCGGAGATTCGGCCGAAGAAAATCCATTCGAGGTGCGGACACTCGGCGACGGGTCAGTCATGATGAACACGTATTACTGCGGGTTCTTCCACATCACCGGCTTGGCCGGCGACCCGAAGATCACGCGCGTGCTCGCCCTTCCCGAACCTCGAGACTTTGGTTGCTCGGTGCCGGTGCTGGCCAGCCACTTCTTGGTAATGCCCATTGCGTACGCGCACCGATACGCAACGATCGACATCGCCGACCCCGATCATCCGAAGGAAGTTGCATCGCTGTCGACCGACACCACCTTCTTCCCCCACTGGGCGGCACTCGATCCGGGAAGCGACCGTGTCGTGTTCACGGATCAGGGCGACGGGAAAGCACAGGTGCGGGTCGCCCATCTCGATCGGACGACGGGCCGGCTGTCGTGGGACGAGGGGTTCAAAGATGCAGGCGCTCAGTCGCCCGGCATCAGCTATGACCGGGCGAGCTGGCCGAACGGCGTCAAAGGGATGGCGATGCCGCACGGAGCGGTCTTCGTGCCCTAACGGCCGGCGGGCGATGTTTTGCCTTCGCAGTGGTGGTCTAGCGGCGCTGCTGTTCGTCGGGTCGACGTGCGCACCGGGACGTCAGTCGTGCGCGCTACCGCCTGTCACCGGGCGCTACCGGCAGCTCGATGAGGTACCTGTCGTCTCACTACCTGACAGCGGCGGGTTCTTGATCAACGGGCAGTCGATCCAGCGCGCGCGCGTCGGTGCGCTTCTCCGCGACCTCTTCGCGATGCGCGAGCCCAGCGATCGCGCCATCATGGTGTGGCAGCCCGCCGTCTCGCGATGCAATGATGTTGCCTTCATTGCTGCTCAGGCGCGCGCTCACGGTGGGGTCGCGTTAGCCGCGGACAGCGCCTGGTGGCCAAAGCTAGTGCCGGCATCGGTCGGCCGGAGCCGCTCGC
>DATEKK010000022.1:0-1695 GCA_035277485.1 Gemmatimonadaceae bacterium | reverse complement strand
CGCGCGACGGACCCGATCGACTGGGGCGCCGACGCCATCTTCACGCTCACGAACAACACGCTCACGCACGAAGGCTACTTCAAGATGCCGGCGGCGCAGACCGAAGACGAGAACTGCGTCGCGCACAACGGCAACCTGGTGCCCGTGCCCGGCCGCGACATCATGGTGCAGGGCTGGTATCAAGGCGGCGTGTCGGTGTTCGACTTCACCGACCCCGCGCACCCCAAGGAGATCGCGTACTTCGACCGCGGTCCGATCGACTCGACCAAGCTCGTGTTAGGCGGCTACTGGGCCGGCTACTACTACAACGGCTACATCTACGGTTCCGAGATCGCGCGCGGTCTCGACGTGTTCAAGCTGACGCCGACGGCCGACCTCACGCAAAACGAGATCGACGCCGCGAAGCTGGTGCACTTCGCGATCCTGAATCCGCAAGACCAGCCGAAGATCGTCTGGCCCGCGGCGTTCCCGGTGGCGCTCGCGTACGTCGATCAGCTGAAGCGCGACAACGGTCTCTCGGCGGATCGCCTGTCTTCGATCGAGTCCGCGCTCAAGACCGCCGAGTCGGCGAGCGGCGCCAAGCGGACGGCGACGCTCAAGAAGCTGGCGACGCAGCTGTCGCACGACGAGCAAGGCTCGAGCGACGCGAAGCGCGTGCAGTTGCTCGAGGGCGTGGTGAAGGGGCTGGAGACAGCCAAGTCCTGATCCGGCTGTCCGTTAGGCACAGAGGCGGACGCTCGGTTGGGCGCCCGCCTCTTTTTTCTAGGTTCTTCAGAAATTTTCCGATACAGACAGTGAGGCCAGGTCGCGCCATGGTACGCTCGACGCACTGGGCACGAACAACGAAGGACGGGCCACGGGTAGGAAAGCACGAAACGAACAACGAATGACGGACCACGGGGAGCTTGCCGGCGACATCGGCTCTGCCCAATGGGCGATCGCAGTCGGCTGTCACGCCTCGGAACGCAACTGCCCATAGCCACGATGCGCTTCGGTCCAGAGACGAATGTTGAGCGGCCGGTAGCGAAAACAGTGCGTCACTTCCAGCTCGGGCTCCGCCCGAACTGCGCGCGACTCGACTAACTCGAAGTCCGGCGCGCCGCCGAGTCCGAGGTCGTTGAGTCGATCGGCTTCCGCCCGGCACACGTCTCCGGGAGTTGGCGGACTCTCTGGATAGGCATCTTCGTGATGACGGACGAGTGCTTGCCAGGACTCGTCGCCCGCGCGCTCGAAACTTGCTCGCAGGTCGGTGTTGGTCAGTGCCATATTTCCTCAGCCGCGCGGGACGCGGATCGCGAATCGACTTGCGCCACGAGGCGCGCCGGCGAAACGCCGCCGATCGGACTGTCCGCAAAACGCCGGGGCTGCGAGTGACGATCGCAGCCGCGCCGACGCGCTGCAAGAGGGGGAAGGGCTCGCTATGCTCGCTGCGGGAAGCGCCAGCGAGCGCTTCCCTAGTCCTCGACCTCCAGATGACCCCGCATGCCGAGCGCGGCGTGCGGATCGCACTGGAAGTAGTAGTGGCCCTTCGGGAACGTAACCTTCACATCGTACGTCTGGCCGGCGAGCTGCAGCATGTCGCTCGGCGCCGGCAGTCCCTGCGCGCCCGGATTCGAGTCGGGCAGGAAGTCGACGTTGTGCACGCCTAACGACAGCGTGAACCGGATCACGTCGCCGCGATGCGCCTCGATCTCG
>DATEKK010000021.1:0-36973 GCA_035277485.1 Gemmatimonadaceae bacterium | reverse complement strand
CACGTGCTGGCCGTCGATCCGTTAGGCTATGTGGCGAGCGGCTTCGGCGTGTCCGTCGCGCGCGCGCCGGACACGCTCCCCCTGCGCCCCGAGTCCGTGCGCGCCATCGCACTCGACCACGTCCACGCCGCCGCGCCGTTCCTCGAGTCGAGCGCCGCCGCGCTCAAGCCATCGGGCCGCCTGCTCGTGCCCGCCGGCGCGCCGATCCCCGCCGGCATCGCCGAGCGCGCGCGCGACGCGCACGACTGGTTAGGCGAGAAGCACGACCTCACCGCGCTCGCGCGCGCGCCCAAACCCTGACGTCAGGCGCGCCTCACGCGTCGGTGCCGGCGTCGCTCTCGGCGTAGATGCGATCGATGAGCGTCTTGAACTTCGTGTCGATCACGCGCCGCCGCACCTTGAGCGTCGGCGTCAGCTCGCCCGAGTCCACCGTGAAGTCGCGATCCAGGAGCGCCATTTTCTTGGGTTTCTCGAAGTGCGCCAGGCCCGTGAGCTTGCCCAACACTTCCTTATCCATCTTCGCTTTGACCATCGGTTGGGCGAGGAGCTGCTTGTGGTCGGCGTAGAGCAGGTTCTTGAGCTTGGCCCACTTCTCGAGCTGCTCGAAGTTCGGCACGACCAGCACGATCGGGAATTTGCGCTGGTCGCCGATCATCACCGCCTGCGACACGTACTTGTTCAGCTTGATGTGGTTCTCGATCGGCTGCGGCGCGATCTTCTTGCCGCCTGCGGTGACGATGAGGTCCTTCTTGCGATCGGTGATGCGCAGGAAGCCATCCTCGAGCACGCCGATGTCGCCGGTGTGGAACCACCCGGCGTCATCGATCGCCTCGTGCGTCGCCTCCGGCTTGTTGTAGTAACCCTTCATGACGTTGGGCCCGCGGCACAGAATCTCGCCGTCCGGGGCGATGGTCACGTCGACGCCCGCGATCGGCGGCCCGACGGTGCCGATGCGGTAGCGCTCCGGCGTATTCACCGCGATCACCGGCGACGTCTCCGTTAGGCCGTAGCCCTCGAGGATCACCAGGCCCGCGGCGTAGAAGAACGTGTTGATCGCCGGCGCGAGCGGCGCGCCGCCCGACACGAAATACCGGAGCCGCCCGCCCACCCGCTCGCGCAGCTTCGAGAACACCAGCGTGTTGGCGATCGCGTACTGTGCGGCGAGGAGTGGATTCGGCCTGCGGCCCGCCAGGCGCACCGCCGCCCAGCGCTCGCCGACCGCGCGCGCCCAGAAGAACACGCGCTTCTTGAACGCGCCGCTGGCCAGCGCGTTCTCCAATACCCGCGCATAGATCTTCTCGTACACGCGCGGCACCGCCACGACCAGCGTTGGGCGAATCTCCGTCATGTTCACGGTGATCGTGTCCATCGATTCCACGTACGCGATGGACACACCGGTGGCGAACATGAGGAAGTCGAAGTGCCGCTGCAGGACGTGCGACAACGGCAGGAAGCTCAGCGATGCATCCTGATCGGTGATCGGAATGACCTTGGCGACGGCCGCCACGTTTGACGCGAGATTGCCGTGCGTCAGCATGGCGCCCTTGGGCTCGCCCGTCGTGCCCGACGTGTAGACGATGGTGGCGACCTGGTCCGCCGCGACGGCCATCGCCTCGTCGCGGTAGCGCGCGGTGGCCTCTGGCGTCTCGATCGCGGCGCCGTGCGCCTCGAGGGCCGCGAGCGTGAGGTCAGTGCCGCTGCCGCTCGCGTCATCGAACGCGATGACCCATTTGAGGGCGGGCAGGGACGCGCGCACGGCGGCGATCTTCTGCGCCTGCGCCGTGGTCGACACGAAGATCGCGACCGTTCCCGAGTCCTTGAGGATGTACGCGATCTGTTCGTCGGGCAGCGTCGGATAGATCGGCACGTCGATGTAGCGCGCCGTCAGGCAGGCGTAGTCCGCGATCGCCCATTCGGGCCGGTTCTCGGACAGGATCGCGACCACCCCGCCGTCGGGGACGCCGAGCGTGCGGAGGCCGAACGCGGCGTGGCGGACGCGCGTCGCCAGCGTGCGGTGGGAGATCGGCTGGTACGCGCCGCCCACCTTCACCTGCATTGCGTGAGGCCGGTCGAATCCCTCCACCGCGTCGAAGAAGAGACGCGTGAGCGTCGTCGGCGCCAGGTGCGGATCGCGTGTCGTCGACGCGTTCGGCTCCGCCGTCACGGTCATGACCACCTCGGTCGTCGTGGCGCGCGCTCCCCTCGAGGGGCGCCGCTCAGTGGACGTTGATGCGCCTAACGTACACCACGGGACTGCCCGCCGGGAGGCCGCCCGGCGCCGTCGCGCTCACCTGCACCACGAGCGAGTCGTTGAACGCATGCGTGAACGGCGTGAGCTTGAGTCCCATGTTCGTGCTGCCGGTCGCGTCGGTGGTGTCCACCAACTGCGCCGCCGTGGAATTCTTCACGAGCTGCACGTTGGTCGAATCCGTGTTGTCGTACGGCGCCGGGTGCAGAATCGTGTAATGCACCGCGTACTCGGGCACCGCCACCGTGTCCGGCTCGTGCAGCAGGCGCACGCGCAGCGTGAGCACGGTGTCCCGCAACCCGCCGGCGAAGCTGAAATCCACGCTGTCGCGCGCCGAGTCCTCGGCGATCATCACCGATGGCGTGTCGACCACGGCGATGGTGTCGGGAATCGACTGCAGACCCGCGGCCGTCGCCACCACGAGCACGCCCGATATGAGCTGATGACCCACCACGATGCCTAACGACTGGTCGACGGTCACCGCGCCCAAGGAGTCCACCGCCAGGAACGACACCGGAATGCCGCCGATGCTGTCGTTCTTGTAGTTGAACACCACCACGTGCAGCGGCGCCGCGCGGCCCAGGCTGTCGCGCAGCGTGTCGCCCAGGAGCACCGATGGCGATGCGGGCGCGTCGAGCTGGATCGCGACCGGCGTGTTGGGGTTCGTCCCCACCTCGTTGCACGACGCCGCGACCGCGGCGATCAGGAAGGCGATCCCCGCCGCCCGGTGGGAGCACCGCATCACTCGAACCGCGACGCGAGCTCGGTGGCGAGGTTCACGTACGCCTGCGCCGCCGCGTCGGCCGGCGACCGCAGCACCACCGGCTGCCCGGCCGCGAACGCATCGGCCGCCGCCGTGCTGCGCGGAATCACCAGGTCGAACACCATGTTGCGCGGGAGATGCTTCCGCACGTACTCCGACACGCGCACGCTCGTCTCGCTCGTTTCGTCGTACATCGTGAGCACGAGGCCGTCGAGCGTCAACTCGTCGTTAGTCATGACCACGTCCTGGATCCCGCGCAGAATCTGCGGCGTGGTCTGCAACGCCAGCGGCTCGGCCTGCAGCGGCACGATCACGTGCTGCGACGCCGACAACACGCGCTCGACCGTCGGACCCAGACCCGGCGGTGTATCGACCACGACGACGTCCGTGCGCTGCCGTGCCATCGCCAACAAATCGGGAAGCACCGTCGACTCCTCCATCCGATGCTGATACGCGACGTGATTCGTGGCCGCGCTCACTGTCCCCGCGAGAATCACGCGCAGCCACGGCAGCGCCGTGGGCAGGATGATGTCGCGGAGCGTCTTCTCTCCCGATAGATAATCGGAGATTCCCACCGTGACATGGTCCGCGCGCAATCCCACGCCGTAGCGCACGGCGCCCTGCGGATCGACGTCCACGAGGAGGGTCTTCATGCCGCGCCGAGCGAAGGCCGCCGCGAGATTCACCGCGGTGGTCGTCTTGCCGACACCGCCTTTCTGGCTGACTACGGCGAGAACAGTTCCCACTCGCTATTCCGTGCCGGAATCCGGACTGCTGCCGCTTCTGATCTGATCGATGGTTTGCCGCGCGTGCTGCACCCAGCGTTCGGCTTCGGCCGTAGACGGCGGATGCTCGAGAAATGCCGTGAGGTGGCGCTCGGCGCCCTGTCCATCGCCACGTTTGAGCAACAGGTAGGCGAGTCCGTAGTGCGCGCCGCTCAATTGCGGATCGATCTCGAGTGCACGCCGATAGCAGCGGATGGCATCGTCCATTCGTCCCGTGCGGGAGTAGGCGATCGCCATGTTCTGGAGAATCCGTTGATCGTTGGGCTGATCGCGGAGCGCGAGCCGGTACGACGTGAGCGCGGCGTCATAGTCACCCTGGCGCTCCAGCGCCAGTGCTTCGCTCAAGTAGTCGAGACGTTGGGGTCGCGGCGTGTGCGCCGTTCCCCCACCCGTCAAGCGGCTCCACCAGGACATGCGGTAGCGTCTAGAGTCGAGAACTTGGGGTGGGATGGGGGCGCACCACGACGGCGCGGTGCAGGAATGCGCACCCGGCGTACTGTCGAGGGCAAACTTATGCAGGCCCACGCGACGCGGCAACCGCGCTGTCGGGCACTGAATCATCTCTCGGTGATCTGCCCGTGGAGACGTTCTCGCTCTGAGGAACACGGACTGGACGGACAACGGCTCGGATTGAACGGATCGCTCAGCCGCGGTGGCAAGGTCAGTGCTCGTGGAAGGCTTCCTCGCTCTGTTCTGAAGGATAACAAGGAAACTGCGGGGATAACTACAGGCATCGCCCGGCTGCGGGCGCCGGCACTGCTGCGACTGGATAGATGCGTTGTGTTGTTCACAACAGAGCGAAGAAGCCTTCCATGCGCGCCTCCCGTTAGCCCCAGTCCGCGTTCCCCAAAGGCGAGGGAGCCCTCACGCGGCGAATGTCGAGGCGGCGCCACGACGCGCTGTCGGGCGCGAGCGCGCCACGGTAGCTTATGCGAAAGAGGCGAAGTCGGCAGCGAACCCCGGAGGACACGTGGCGCCACGAGGCAAACCGGCAGACCGAACGCGCGACGTGTTCGAGGTCGATTGGCCGCTCTTCGGCGAGCTGTCGCGCGCGCTCGCACTCAAGGTAGCCCGCACGTACGATCCCGAAGTCGTGGTGGGCATCGCCACAGCCGGTGTCATTCCCGGCGCGGTGATCGCCGCCATCCTCGGCCGCGAGTTCCACTCGATCATGGTGAGCCGCCGCTACCACGCCGAATCGGTACGGGAAACGCCGGCCATTCTCGGTGTGGCGCCGCCCGAGGTGCGCAACCGCCGCGTGTTGTTGGTGGACGAGACGTGCGATTCGGGCGAGACGATGCGCATGGCCGTCGCGGCGATCGTGAATGCCGGCGCGGCCGACGTGCGTACCGCGGTCGGATTCCGCACCGGACCCTACGAGCCGGACTTCTCGGCGCTCGAGACCGAGAGCACGATCGTGCTCCCGTGGGACGAGGACCTGCTGTCGTCGGTGTCGTGATTTCCCGTTAGGCGAGTGCGAGATCGCCTAACGGACGGCCGTCACTCGACCGCGGCGACGATGGCGTCGTACGGCTCGCCCTGCTCCATCCGGTCGTACACGAAGCGCATCACGTCGCCGTTGCCCAGGAGGAAGCGGCAGCGCTCGTGACCGGCGGAGCGGCACTCCACCTCGAGCACCGCGAGCGGCACGTCCGAGAAACGGCCGAAGAAATCCGCGAGCATGCCGGTCGTGAAGTGACACCCCGGCTGGTCGAGTTGGTCGCTGGGATCCGCTTCGCCCCAATCGTCGGTATCCACTGTGGCGACCGCGTCGCGAAGCGAACCGATTTCCAGCGTGCCCCATCCGGCCAGGCGGAAGTACTCCGACGCACGGCGCTGGAACCGCTCGAAATCGAGATCCTCGGGCGCGCCATCGCCGCGCTCGTGCAGCCACGCTCGAAACGCTTCGAACACGGTGGCGCCGCCGGCGTATCCTGCTTCCTGCAGTGCAGCGGCCGCGGACGGCCCCACGTCGCGCAACAGCGCGGCGCGCAACGCTTGCATCGCGGGACGGCTCACGGCCAGCAGCGCGTGATCGGCGAGGTTGATCGTGTCGGCCATGCGGTGCCTCGTGTGACGGACGAGTGGGCGCTCGAGCTCCGCGCCCCAGTTACTGGTTTTTAGGCTCGGCTCCCGCGCGGCGCAAGAGCTCGACCTCATCGATGACCTCGACGCCCAGCTCGCGCGCGCGTTCGAGTTTGCTCCCCGCCTCGGTCCCCGCCACCACGAAGCTCGTGCTCTTGGATACCGATGATGTCACGTGCCCGCCGGAGTCTTCCACCAACTCGGTTGCCGCTTTGCGGGAGAGCATAGGCAACGTACCGGTGATGACGACTGTCTTGCCCGCGAGGCTACCGGTGCCGTTGCCACCGAGCTTGCCGGCCGGCTCGACGAAGTTCACGCCCTGCGCGCGCAGCTTCTCGATGAGATGCTTCGTGGTGTCATTCGCGAAGTACGTGGCCACCGATCGCCCGATGATATCGCCCATGCCGCGGACCGATGTGATCTGTTCTTCGGTGGCCTGCGCGAGCGCGTCGAGCGTGCGGAAGTGCCGCGCCAACACCTGCGCCGCCATCTCGCCCACGTGCAGGATCCCGAGCCCGTTGAGTAACCGCGAGAGCGGCTGCTGCTTGGCCGCGGTGATCGCCGCCACGAGATTCTCCGCGCTTTTCTGGGCAAAGCGCTCGAGCGTCACCAACTGGTCGACAGTGATGGCGAAGATGTCGGCGAAATCGTGTACGAGACCGGCGTCGATGAGCTGGCGGATTCGCGCGTACGAGAGGCCGCGGATGTCCATCGCTCCACCCGACGCGAAGTGCACGAGTCCTTCGAGCTGCCGCCCGGGGCACGCAACGTTAGGACAGTAGACCGCTGCTTGATCCGCATCACGCTCGACCGGCGTGTCGCAGACGGGACAGCGCTCGGGCATCGACCACACGCGTTCTGTTCCATCGCGACGCTCGGGTATGGGCCCGATTACTTGCGGAATCACCTCGCCCGCGCGTTTCACCTGCACCCAATCGCCGATGCGCAGGTCCTTCTGCCTAACCAGCGCTTCGTTGTGGAGCGTGGCGAGCTTCACGATCACGCCGCTGATCTCGACGGGTTCGAGGACCGCGAATGGGTTGAGCGCGCCCGTGCGGCCGACGTTCACCTGAATGTCGTTGAGGCGGGTGACCTCGATGTCCGGCGCGAACTTCCGCGCAATCGCCCACCGCGGCTCGCGTCCCACATCGCCTAACTCGTCCTGCACGTTCAGCGCGTCGACTTTGACGACGACGCCGTCGATGCCGAACGCGAGCTTGGCACGCAGCGACTGCTCGACGTCCTGCACGAACGCCACGACTTCGTCGAGGGTCTTGCAGCGGCGGCGGTGCGGCTCCACCGGGAAGCCCCAGCTCTCGAGGGTGTCGAGCAGACCCCACTGCGTGCTGAACGGCAAGCGGACACGAGGACCGGGCGCAACGGCGTAGCCGAAGAACCGCAGGCGGCGCCGCGCGGTCATCGCCGGATCCAGCTGCCGGAGCGATCCGGCCGCCGAGTTGCGAGGATTGGCGAACACCGCTTTGCCTTCCTGACGCCGGCGGTCGTTGAGCTTCTCGAATCCGTCGAACGTCATGTAGCACTCGCCGCGCACTTCGACGAGCTCGGGCGGGTTAGGCGTGTTGAGCCGAAGGGGAATGTCGTGAATGGTACGCAGGTTGACGGTGACATCCTCGCCTTCCGTCCCGTCGCCGCGTGTCGCGCCGCGCACCAGGAGTCCGTGTTCGTACGTGAGGTTCACGGCATTGCCGTCGATCTTGAGCTCCGCGGTGTAGCCTGCGGTGCGCACATCGGTGCCGGCGATGCGCACGGCGCGTGCTTCCCATTCGCGAAGCTCGTCGTCGTCGAACGCGTTGCCGAGCGACAGCATCGGCACCAGGTGAATCGCTTTCGCGAGCGCGCTCTGTACCGGAGCGCCCACGCGCTGTGTGGGAGAGTCCGGCGTGCGCAGCTCGGGACACTTCGCTTCGATGTTCTGCAACTCCCGCATCGCCAGATCGTAGTCGCGATCCGAGATCTCGGGTGCGTCGAGAACGTAGTAGCAGTGATTCGCGCGCTGGATGAGATCGCGCAGCTCGCGGGCGCGTTGCTCGAGACCGCGGCAGTCGGAGCTGTGATCGTTCGGTGAGGTCACAACGAAAAATACTGCGGCGGGGAAGCGCGCGCTGGCGCGCGCTTGGGGAATAGGGACTGGGGAATCGGCGGCTACGCCCGCCTTAGGGGAGGAAGAACATCGGTGGCGCCCCATTCCCGAATGGCCGCGACAGTGGCCGATTCCCAAGCGCAGCGCTTCCCAGAGCGCGCGCCAGCGCGCGGTTCGCTAGCTCTTGGCTTCTTCCCCGACCACTTCGAGCGTAACGGACACCAGCCGCTCCAGCTCCTCATCCGCGGACGTTCCGAGGAGCGTCTCCGCCCACATGTGATCTTCCGTGTTCGTGTAGCGGTCGAGCAGGCGGCGCACGAACGCGATGAGCGCGATGCGCTGCAGCTCGCTGTGGCGGCTGTTGCGTTGGGCGTCTTTCTGTCCGCGTTGCAGCGCTTCGTAGCGGTGCGCGTTGCGCAGCGCATTCGCGGTGAGCGCCGCCACCACCTGGCAGAAGCGAATGTCGTGGTCGGAGAACGGCGCGCCGTCGCGCTCGGTGCGCAGGAAGATCGCGCCGATCACCGTGCCGCGCCACCGGATCGGCACGACGACGATCGACCGCACGTTGCGCTGCGCGAGCGCCGGCTGCATCTGCTGCAGCATGGGCTCGGCCGCCGCATCCGGAATGAACACCGTCTCGCCACTGTCGAAGGCGCGCTTGAGCTCGGGATAGCGGTCGAGATCGACGATGAGGTTGTTCATCGCCGGCGCTTCGTACGTGGCCATGAGGCGCACGTCGCGCTGTTCGCCTAACAGATAGATCGAGCAGCGGTCCAGGCCGAACGTGTCGCCTAACTTCTTGGCGATGGTCTGCAGGATGTCGACGAAGTGGAGCGAGGAGGAAATCTCGGTGAGGATGTCGACGACGGCCACGAGGTGGTCGCGCTCGCGCTCGAGCTCGGCGACGCGCGCGCGCAGCGTGGCGATCGTATCACCGTTGCCCGATCGCGGCTCCTCCTCCCGCGGGCGCTCCACTGTCGTGCTGGTCATGGGATTTCCTGACGTTCGCGGTGAACTCGGCGCTTGCGTAGCGGACGACGCGGTCGCGTCCCGTTCGCTTGGCCACATACAGTGCGTCGTCGGCGGCTTGCAGCAGGCCATCGCGGTTCAGCAATCGGGCGTCCGGCCAGGCCGCGACACCGCAGCTGATCGTTGCCTGAAACGGCCGTCCCTCGAACGAGAACCGGTGCGCCGCTACCCTCAGACGCGCCCGCTCGGCGAACGTCACCGCGGCGTCGATGGCGGTGCCGGGGAGGAGGACCAGAAACTCCTCGCCGCCATAGCGCCCGACATGATCGATTTCGCGCATCGACGTGCGCAGCACCGAGCCAATCTGCCGCAGCATTTCGTCCCCAGCGCGGTGGCCAAAGTCGTCGTTCACCAGCTTGAAGTGATCGAGGTCGAACATCGCGACCGCCAACGACTCCTTGAGGCGCACGGCGTGCTCGAACATCTCGTGAAAGCGCTCGTCCAACCGGCGACGATTGTCGAGTCCCGTCAGCGGATCCGAGACCGCGAGCTCGAGCAATTGCGCGTTCGCTCGCTCGAGCTCGGACTCGCGCTTGTGTAAGGCATCCTGCAGCGCCTTGATGCGCAGCATCGAGCGCACCCGCGCTTCGAGCTCCGCGAATTCGACAGGCTTGGTGACGTAGTCGTCGGCGCCGGCGCTCAAGCCGCGCACTTTCTGCTCGACCTCGTCGAGCGCGGTTTGCATGATGATGGGAATGAACGGCAGCGACGGATCGGCTTTGATGCGACGCGCCACTTCGTTGCCATCGATCCGCGGCATCATCACATCGAGCACGATCACATCCGGCGGCGAATCGGCGACGAGCTTCAGCGCCTCCACGCCATCGCACGCGCACTCGGTCTCGTACCCGGTTGCGTCGAAGCGCACACGAAGGACTTCGCGGCTGTCCTCGCTGTCATCGACGATCAGGACCCGCGCTGCGCGCCGAACTTCACCGTCCATCGCCTCGACCAATGAACCGCTCCACCTCGCTCACCACCGTCTTGGGCTCGCACGGCTTGGCGAGATAACTGTCGCATCCGACTTCCATCGCTTTCTCGCGATCCGATGCCAGTGCGTGCGCAGTGAGCGCAATAATCGGAATGCGGCGCGTTTTCGGATCGCGCTTGAGCACCTGCGTGGCTTCCCAGCCGTCGATCACCGGAATCGAAATATCCATGAGGATCAGATCGGGCTGTTCGGTGCGCGCCTTCGCGATACCTTCTTCGCCGTTCAACGCCTCCATGACACGATAGCCGAAGTGCTGCAGAATTGTGGAGTACACGATTCTGTTGTCCTCGTTGTCCTCCACGAGCAGCACGGTCTTGAGCTTGATGGTCGTCATTCGTGTCCTCGTTCGCGGGCCCCTCGCCTCCTTCGGCGTGAGACCTCGACAGATACGGCTGCGTTAAGCAAGCTTCTTGCCATGCTCGCTCGCGTTGGTTCTGGAGTAAGAGACGTTAACGATTCCTCGCCCAACTAATTTCATTCCTCGCGATTACATAACGGCGACCCCAACGCACCGGAGGCGAATGTGTCTGACGCGACCGTGGATGATGCAGATGATGTCGACGAGCAGGTAAACGAGTCGGAAGCCGAAGGCTCGGGCGCCGCGATGTTTGCCGGCGGCCTCATGCTTGGGTTGGCCGTCGGGGCAGGGCTGGCACTATTGTTGGCGCCCCAGGCGGGCGATGAGACACGTCGTCTGATCCGTCGCCGTGCCCGCCGCCTCGGCGAGCACATGTCCGAACGAGTGGAAGACCTGCGGGACGACATCCGGAGAAGCGCGCGGAAAGGCGAAAAGAAACTACGGCAGGGTCTGAACCTCTCGTGAGATGGGCGGCGCCGCAAGGGCGCGGCGCCCACGTCTCTCCGCCCGAGAGCGCTGATCAGTGCAGCTTGGCCAGCTCCGCGGCCGCCTGCTTCTTGTAGAACTTGTCGTTGTATTCGGTGATCGGTCCGTCGATTACCGCTTGGAATTGCTCGCGCGCTTTGTCCTTGTCACCGGGCTTGTCGCGGTCGCGATAGATCTCCGCGAGATCCAGGCGGTGGACGATGCGTTTGGGATCCACGGCCACGGACTTTTCCATGTAGTACACGGCCGAGTCCCAGCTCGCCTGATCGAACACGCCGCCGCCCAAAAACGTTTTCGCGAAGAAGCGTGAGAATCCGCTCAAGCGCATGATCTCCGCGTTCCATCGGCCGAGCACGTGGAGTGCGCCCGCGTGGAGCGAGTCGTACTTGAGTGCCTCGATCGCTTGATTGCGCACTTCCTTTCCGTACTTCACGCGGTCGTGCGCGCCCAACGTGAGTGCGACTCGTCCTAACGCGCGGGCGAGCGAGAAGTGTCCTTCGGCGTTGGTCGAATCCTGGGCGACCGCGCGCCGTGCGAATTTCTCGCCTTCGGCGAAATACTCCTTGCGCTTGTCCTTGTCCTTTTCGAACTCGCCCAAGTCGACGGATGCGCGCGACGCCTTCCAGAGCGCTTCGTAGTTGGTCGAGTCGACGGACAGGGCGGCCTCGTAGTGCTCGAGTGCGGCCGACGGATCGAGGGCCGCGTACGCGCTGTCGCCTTCGGCTAGGTGTTGCGCCGCGGACTGCGCGCCGGCCACTCCGGTGAAGAGGGTGAGCGCCGCCGCAGTCACGAGGTAGCGGATGTGCATGAAAGCTCCGACATTGAACGGTGAATTGGCGATGTCAGGTCGCGCGCGCGGCGCTTGCGCCGCCGACAACGTAGAAATACCCCGACACCAGCGTCAATGCTCGTCACACGGCTCATCGAGCGGAAACGTGACGGCGGTCGTCTCGAGGCGGCCGAGTGGAGCGCGTTGATCCGGTCGTACGTCTCTGGTGACGTACCCGACTATCAAATGGCCGCGATGCTCATGGCCGTGTACGTGCACGGACTCGACCGCATCGAGACGGCGGCGCTCACGGACGCGATGCGTCGCAGCGGCGCCCAACTGTCGCTCGCGCATCTCGCCGGCGCGCGCGTCGATAAACATTCGACCGGCGGGGTCGGCGACAAGACGTCGCTCATTCTGGCGCCGCTGGTGTCGTCGTTGGGCGTGACCGTGCCGATGATATCGGCTCGCGGACTCGGGCATACTGGAGGAACCCTCGATAAGCTCGAATCGATCCCGGGCATGCGGACCGATCTGACGCTCGCGGAGGCGCGCGAGCAGGTGGAGCGCATCGGGTGCGTGGTGATGGGCCAGTCGGCCGAGGTGGTGCCCGCGGACCGCAGCATGTTTGCGTTACGCAGCGCGACCGCGACGGCGGAGTCGGTGCCGCTCGTCGCGTCGAGCATTATGGCCAAGAAGTTGGCGGAGGATCTGACGGGGTTGGTGTTGGACGTCAAACGCGGGTCGGGCTCGCTCGTGCGCGATCTGGAACAGGCGCTCGAGCTCGCGAGCACGATGGTGGCGTTGGGCGACGCGGCCGGATGCGAGGTGGTGGCGCTGCTCACGGCCATGGATCGTCCGTTAGGCCGAGCGATCGGGAACGCGCTCGAGGTGGAGGAGGCGATCCACGCGCTGTCGGGCGAGGGCCCGCCCGATCTGATGGCGGTGACCTACGCCCTGGGCGCGGAGATGCTTCAGTTAGGCGGGGTGGCCTCCGGCGCCGACGATGCGCGGCGGCGCATGGAGGTCGCGATCTCGTCCGGGCAGGCGGCGCGGAAGCTCGAGGAGGTCATCGCCGCGCAGGGCGGCAATCCCGCCGTGGTGGACGACCCGGCGGTGCTGCCGCAGGCGGGGGCGTGCGAGCTGTTCGAGGCGCCGCGGCGCGGCTTCGTGGCCCGCGTCGAGCCGCGCGGGTTGGGCCGCGCGCTCATTGCGTTAGGCGGCGGCCGGACCCAGCCCGAGGACCGCGTGGACCCCGGCGTGGGCTTCGTGATCACCCCCAAGCCCGGCGATTGGGTGGAGCGGGGCGAGCCCGTGGCGACGATCTTCGCGCGCGACGACGCCGGCGTTGCGACCGGCCGTGCGGCGCTTCGATCTTCCATCGTCATCGCCGACGAAGCGGATCATCCGCTGCCGCTCATCTCGCACCGCGTTGCGATCGATGGTGTGAGGCGGATCGAGTAAACGGGGAAGCGCTCGCTTCCCGAAGCGAGCGCCAGCGAGCGCTTCCCCGCTTCGTCGATGCTCCTCACTGCTCCGCCTTCATGGCAATCACCGGATCGATACGCGACGCGCGCCGGGCCGGGATCCACGACGCGGCGGCCGCCACCGCGCCGAGCACGATGGCGACGGCGACGAAAGTCGGGATGTCGAGCGGCGTCACGCCGAAGAGCAGCGACTGGATGCCGCGTGTGGCGGCCATCGCGCCGAGCGCGCCCAGGACGATGCCGCCCAGCGCGAGCAGCAGGCCGCGCGAGACGACGAGGCGCACCACCACCGCGGCCGTCGCGCCTAACGCAATGCGGATGCCGAGCTCGCGCGTCCGCTCGGTGACGAGGAAGGCGATCACGCCGTAGATGCCGAGCGTCGCCAGCAGCAGCGCCATGAGTGCGAAGGCGCCGAGGAGCACGGTGTAGAACAACGGCTGCGAGGCCGATGCGGCCATCGCGTCGCTCATGCTCCCGAGCTCGTACATCGCGACGGTGGGATCGACGGCGCGGACCTGCGCGGCAATCGCCGACTCGACCGCGGCCGGCGGGCCGTGGCTGCGCACGAGGAACGTGACGCCTAACGGGAAGGTGTTGTACGGAACGTACGTCGCCGGATACGCCTTCTCCGACAACGACCCTTGCTTGGTGTCGCCTACGATGCCAATGATCTCGCCGCGCACGGTCACGCTCGTCGTGTCTTTCGCGCTCGGGTTGTGCGAGATGCCGAACGTGATGTGCTTGCCGATCGGGTTCTGGTTCGGGAAATAGCGCTTGGCCAGCGATTCGTTCACCACCACCACCGGCGCGGCATCCAGGCGATTCTCGGCGTCGGTAAAGACACGGCCTCGCTCGAGCGTGAGCCCAATCGTGCCGAAATAGCTGGGCGACACCGGCAACACCGAGGACTCGGGCTCGCGACCTTTCTCCGGCTTGGGCTCGCCGTCCACGGTGAACGACGTCGACACGCTGTACGTCGGATCCGGGTCTAACGGACGACCAGCCGCCACCGCGACCTGCTCGGTGCCGGGCACGGCGGCCAGGCGCTGCATCACCGCATCCGTGTACTGATAGGTCGGCGCCTCGTCGTCGTACTTCTTGCTGGTGAGCGCGATATCGAACACGTACAGGTTGCCGGGACGGAATCCTGGGTCGACGTGCGTGAGGCGCTCGAAGCTGCGGATCAAGAGTCCCGCACCCACGAGCAGCACCATCGCGAGCGCCATCTCAGTCACGATGAGGAGCGACCGCGTGCGCGATGTGCCGCCATGGCTCGAGCCGCGTTGGCCGTCTCGCAGCGCGGGGCTGACATCGCCGCGCGTGGCGTGCAGCGCGGGAAGGAGCCCGAACAGCATCCCGGTCGCGAGCGCGAGCACGGCGGCGAAGCCGAGCATCCGGCCGTTCACCGTGATCTCCGTTAGGCGGGGCAGGCCATGTGGCCCGAACGACACCACCAGTGCGACCGCCCACGCGGCGAGCAAGACACCGATCACGGCGCCGGCGAACGCGATGAGCAGACTCTCGGTCACCAGTTGCCTGACGAGCCGCCAGCGCGGCGCGCCGAGCGCGGTGCGCACGGCGATCTCGGTGGAGCGCCCGGCGCCGCGCACGAGCGACAGGTTGGCGACGTTCGCGCAGGCGATGAGCAGCACGAGCGCGACCGCGCCTAACAGAGACCAGAGGGCGGGGCGCACGTCGCCCACGAGCTGGTCGCGCAGCGGCGCCACGTAGGCGCCGATCTGCGCATCCGCGTCCGGGAAATCGTGGGCGATGCGCGCCGCGATCGCCTGCAGATCGAGCCGGGCGCTGGCGACGGTGGCGCCCGGCTTGAGCCGCCCGATCGACGACATTTCGTGCAAGCCGTGCGCGGCATCCCCCCGCTCGAAGCCGAGCCACACCGCCGGAACCCACACGTCGGGGTTCTGCGGATACGCGAATCGCGGCGGCGCGATGCCCACTACGCGATAGAGATTGTCATTGAGACGGATCGACGAGCCGACGATGGCCGGATTGGATCCGAACCAGCGCCGCCACGCGAGGTCCGACAGCACCACGACCTTCGCCGCGGTCGCCGAATCCTCGCCGGTCACGAAGCCGCGTCCGCGCTCGAAATTCACGCCTAACAAAGAGAAGAAGTTGGCGCCCACGCGCGCGCGGTTGAGACGCACCGCGGGCAGCCCGGGCCGTCCGAGCGTGACGCTGCCGCCGCCCTGCACCGGGCTCAGTCCGGTGAAGCTGTGGCTCTGCGCGCGATAGTCGTCGAGATCCGGCGGCGACATGTCCATCGGCAGTCCCTCGGGCGACGTCGATTCGACGAACATCAGTCGCGACGGATCCGCGAATGGCAGCGGCCTCAGGAGCACGTTGTCGACGATGCTGAAGATCGCGGTGGTCGCGCCGATCGCGATGCCGATGGTGGCGACGGCGATGGCCGTGTAGCCGGGCATGCGCAGGAGTTTGCGCAGGCCGAAGCGGGCGTCTTGGCTTAGAGACATGGTGCGAGGGAAGCGCTCGCTGGCGCGCGCTGAGGGAAGCGCTTCGCTGAGGGAAGCGGCCGCTGCGCGGCCTGAGGGAAGAGGGCGATGGTGAGTCTCATCGCGCGCGGCAGAGTGAAACTATCGTGCCGCCTTCGCCCAACGGCGAACTCGTTGCCGCGACGACGCTTGAGCGCGAGCCGCGAACATGAAGCGATCGAGGCCGCTGTCCGTGCGTGGGACGTGGCGTCCGATTCCGAACATCCATCGCGGCGAGCGTGGAGCGTCGCGCGTGCCCCCTTCCCCCAGGCCACGCAGCGGCCGATTCCCGAAGCGCAGCGCTTCCCTTGAGCGCGCCAGCGCGCGCTTCCCTCGCTCCTAAATGTCCAGGTTGCTCACGAACTTCGCGTTCGACTCGATGAACACGCGCCGAGGCTCCACCTCGTCGCCCATGAGCGTCTGAAAAATCTCGTCGGCCGCGACCGCGTCTTCCATGTCTACCTTGAGCAGCGTGCGGCGCTCGGGATTCATCGTGGTCTCCCAGAGCTGGTCTTTGTTCATCTCGCCTAACCCTTTGTAGCGCTGGATCACGACGTTGGCCTTGGCGCCGTCGCCGTTGCCGAAGCGCTGCACGTACGAATCGCGCTCGCTCTCCGTGTAGGCGTAGTACTCTTCCTTGCCCTTGGCCACGCGATAGAGCGGCGGTTGCGCGATGTACACGAAGCCCGCGTCGATCAGCTCGCGCATCTGACGGAAGAAGAACGTGAGCAGCAGCGTGCGAATGTGCGCGCCGTCGACGTCTGCGTCCGTCATGATGATGATCTTGTGGTAGCGCGCCTGGTCGATCTGGAAATCGTCGCGGATGCCCGCGCCGATCGCCGTGATGATCGAGCGAATTTCTTCGTTAGACAGGACTTTGTCGATGCGCGCTTTCTCGACGTTGAGAATCTTGCCGCGCAGCGGGAGAATGGCCTGGAACTCACGCGCGCGTCCGCCCTTGGCCGAGCCGCCCGCGGAATCGCCCTCGACGAGATAGAGCTCGCAGAGCGGTGGATCGTTGAGCGAACAGTCGGCGAGCTTGCCGGGCAGCACGCCGGCGTCGAGCGCGGACTTCTTGCGGGTGAGGTCGCGCGCCTTACGGGCCGCCTCGCGAGCGCGCGCGGCGGATACCGCCTTCTCGACGATGATGTTGGCCGACCGCGGATGTTCCTCGAGGTACGCGCCGAGGAATTCGTTGATCACGCTCCTAACGGCGCCCTCGGCTTCGGAGTTGCCGAGTTTGGTTTTGGTTTGGCCCTCGAACTGCGGCTCGCGCACTTTCACCGACAGCACGGCCGTTAGGCCTTCGCGCACGTCTTCGCCGCTCAACACGAAGTCCGCTTTCTTGAGGAAGTTGCCCTTCTGGGCATACTGGTTCACCACGCGCGTGAGCGCGCTCTTGAACCCCGTGAGGTGCGTGCCGCCTTCGATGGTGTTGATGTTGTTGACGAAGGAGAAGACCGTGTCGTTGTAGTCGGCGTTGTACTGGATGGCGACTTCGATGCCGATGTCATCGCGCTCGGTTTCGATGTAGATGACTTCGGGGTGCAGCGCCTTCTTGTTCGCGTTGAGGTGGGCGACGAATTCCTTGAGGCCGCCCTTGGCGTGGAAGACTTCCTCTTTCTTCTTTTCGGGGCGTTCGTCCGTGAGCGTGATCGTCACGCCCTTGTTGAGGAACGAGAGCTCGCGGAGGCGGGTGGCGAGCGTTGGGTAATCGAACGACAGCTCGGTGAAGATCGTGTTGTCGGGCTTGAAGTAGACCGTGGTGCCGCGGTCGTTCTTGCCCACTTTGCGCAACGACTTGAGCTTGGTGGTGGTGACGCCGCGCGCGAAGTCCATGTAGTACTCCTGCCCATCGCGCTTGACCCACACCTTGAGCTGCGACGAGAGCGCGTTGACGACCGACACGCCAACGCCGTGCAACCCGCCCGACACCTTGTACGTGTTCTTGTCGAACTTGCCGCCGGCGTGCAGCACGGTCATCGCGAGCTCGACGCCGGGAATTTTTTCGGTTGGATGGATGTCGACCGGAATGCCGCGCCCGTTGTCGACGACGGTGACGGAGTCATCGCCGTGGATCGTGACGGTGATCGTGTCGGCGTATCCCGCCAACGCTTCATCGATGGAGTTGTCGACGACTTCGTAGACCAGGTGGTGCAACCCGCGGGACGACGTGGAGCCGATGTACATGCCTGGGCGTCTGCGAACCGCCTCGAGGCCTTTCAGGACCTGAATTTGACCAGCGTCGTATTCCGTCATCGATGCTCCAGCTCCTGCGCGGGTTCCTCTACGACACGGCCGAAATGCGTGGCGAATAAATACCGAAACTCGGCCACCTTACAACCATTAAAATCTAGCTCTAAATTCTTGGTAAATCAAGCCTTAAGGCGGACACGACCGGACACAGCCGGACACGACCGGAGCAGGTTTGCTGCGGGGCAAACCTCCTGCGCACCAACTTGCGGCACGCTCACGGTCTGTCAGGCAGTGTCCGGCCGTGTCCGCCTTTACTGCCGGCAGGCGCCGTTCGGATCCGGCTTCGGGTGATCCACCACGACGCGGTGGTCGAGGTTCGCGACGTGCAGTGCCACGTCGGCTACGAAGTCCACGACCTTCGCCATGTGGTCGTAGTCGATGTACTCCGGCTCGTCCGTCACCTGGTGATAGTCCGAGTGCAACCCCGTGGTGAAGAACGTGATCGGAATGCCGTAGCGCGCGTACTCGTAATGGTCGCTGCGACAATAGATGTTCGCCGGATGGCCGTCGGCGTCGATCGAGTAGTCGAGAGTCAGATTGTGATGATCTTCCTTGTTCACCTTCTCGATCAAGTCGCCTAACTCAGTCGAGAGACGCCGCGAACCCACGAGCTGCAGGTAGCCGGCGCTCCCGTGAATCGGCGTGCCCGCCTTGGTGCGGCCCGTCTCGTCGTACGCGTCGCCGCGGCCCACCATGTCCATGTTGAGCTGCGTCACGATGCTGTCTCGCGACACCGTTGGATGATCGGTGAAATAGCGGGAGCCGAGCAGACCTTTCTCCTCGCCGACGTGCCAGACGAAGAGCAGCGAGCGCTTGGGCTTCGTCTTCATCGACGAGAAGTACTCGGCCATCTCGAGCGCCGATACGCTGCCCGAGCCGTCGTCGTCGGCGCCGTTGTCGATCGAGTCGGGCCGGTCATCCGTGGGGTGCGCGGCACGATAGGCGGCGAGCTCCTTGTCGACCTCCGACTGCTCCGCCGGCGTCGCTTCCTTGCCGCCGTCGTCGGCGCCCTCGGGACGCACGATGTGGTTCCAGATGCGCAGCGAGTCGTGATCCACGGGGTGCTGGATCATGCCGATGTGGTCGTTGTGCGCGCCAATGGCCACGTACTCGCCGCGCAATTTGGGATCGCTGCCCTCGATGATGCCGACGACGTTCCGGGCCGGATACGTGGCGGGCTTCGTCTCGACGCGCACGTCGACGTTCGCCGTGCCGTGCGCCGCGCCCACCGTGAGGCCGCTCGGATCCGCGCCTAACAGCTTGGTCGCGGCGGCCTCGCTCACGAAGAACACGACCGGGCCACTCGGCGTGGGCGTCGCGTTGTCGTTGAGGAACGTCTGCGGGCGCGTGAGGAATCCGCGAATCGGCTCGGGGACGCTGTCGAGCGTCGCGACCGCGATGGCCGTCGCGCCCTCGAGTCCCATGCCGCGCCGCGCGGCGCGCAGAAACCGTGTCCATCCGCCGTGCGCCGTGAACACGACAAACTTGCCCTTGGCGTCGGCCTGATTGATGCGCGCGCTGTCAGCCACATCGCCGCCGTACACGACCGGCACGTTGGACGCGCTGGCCGGCTGGCGCGACAAGACGACGAAGTCGGTGTTCGCGACGAGCTTCGTGTCGCCGGCGGTAATCGACGAGCTCGCATCGACGGAGCGCGTCTCGAGCGGGATGGTCTGAAAGTAGGTGCCGTTGTCGCCGGCGGGCTTGAGGCCCATCCGCTTGATCTCGCTCGCGATGTAGTCGGTGCCTTTCACGTTGCCGGGTGTGCCGGCTTCGCGGCCCTGCATCGAGTCATCGGAGAAGATGTAGAGCCGCGTCATGAGATCGGCGGCGCTGATGGGGCCGGACGTCGGCCGCGGCGCATGCTTGAGCGGCAGCGTGACCGGTGGCAACGGGACAACGCCGCCTCCCGACGCATCCGGTGGCGCGGCCTGCTGGGCCGACAGCGAAACCGGAATCGCGAGGGCGAATGCGATTCGAGCCAGAGACGATCTCATGTCGCGAATGGGAAACGGGGAGTGGCAGCCGCTCGGGCGCCGTATCGTCGGGGACAGACTTGAAATATGACGGCGGGCGCACAGGCAAGCCAGACCGCGGCTCGCGTCTCAGGTGCGCGCCAACCGCCATCGAATACGCTGGACGCTGGCTCCGGCGGGTCGCTGTCTCAAGGCTTTGAGCAGCTGCGGCTCCATGAGCGAGAGCTCCTGCATCCACGCGTTGGTGGCGACGTCCACGAACAGCGTGCCATCGCGCGTGATCATGCGCGCCATGGTCACGGCGGCGATCTGCTCGCCCACGAGCAGCGGCCATTCGTCGACGATCGACGCTTGCTCGATGCGCTCGCTCAGGCCCGCGCGCTCGAGAAAGCCGGCGAGCGCTTTGCCTAACGGTTCGGGCGGACCCTTGCGCGACGTCATGCGTCCGACCTCCGCACGGCGCCGGCGGCGATCTGGTACCGCGTGAGGCGCGTGAGACGCGGCGGAATGTCATCGGCGCGCGGCACCGCCAGCATGGTTTGACCGCTGCCGTGCGCGACGAGCAGCTCGAGAATCAGCGCCGCGCGGCGCGCATCGAGCTCGGCGAATGGATCGTCGAGCAGCATCACGGGCTCGCTGCCGGACGCGGCGTGGCGCGTGGCCGACTCGAGGAGTCTGAGCGCGATCGCCGCGGTCCGCTGCTGGCCGGCCGAGCCGAAGGCGCGCAGGTCGCGTCCGCCGAGGGTGAGGGACAGGTCGTCGCGGTGCGGACCGGCGTGCGTGAGACCGCGGCGAATGTCGGCGGCGCGGTTGCGTGCGAGCGCGTCGCGCAGCGCGCTCGCGGGGTCGTCGGGCTCGCCTACGCTGCTGTCGTACGACAGATCCACGGGCGCCCGTTCGCCTAACGCGGCGCAGAGGTCGACGTACTGTGCGCGGTGGTCGAGCGTCCAGTCGCGGCGCGCGCGCCAGAGCACGGCGCCGTGCTCGGCGAGCGGCGCCTCCCACACGGCCACGCTCTGCTCCTGCCGCGCGCCGGCGGCGCCGGGGCGTCGCATCGCGGCGCTCCGTTGGGCGAGTGCGGCGCGGTAGCGCGTGAGCGCCGCGAGGTAGGGGCGCGAGCTGAGCGCGAGCATCATGTCCAGGAAGCGCCGCCGGGCGCCGGGCGCGCCGGCCACGATCTCCGCATCGCGCGGCGAGAACAGCACGGCCGGGAATGCGCCTAACGCGTCCGTCAGGCGTTGGCGCTCGTCGCCGTCCACCAGCACGCGTTTGCGCTTGCCGGCGCGCTCGAACCCCACCGACACCGCGCGGCGCGCGGCGTTTGCCATCTCGGCCGCGATGTAGAAGCCGGCCGTGTCGAAGCGGACGAGCTCCGCGTCCCGCGCGCCGCGGAACGAGCGCAGGAGCTGCAGATAATGGATGGCCTCGAGCAGGTTGGTCTTGCCCTGGCCGTTCTCGCCCACGAGCGCAAAGCCCTCGGGCGGCGGGGCGAGGTCGACGCGCGCGAGGTTGCGGAAATCGCGGACCGTGAGGTTCGTGAGCCGCGCGCGCGCCGGCGATACCGGCGCGCTGGCCACCGAGTCGGCCGGCTCACGGCGCGCGTCGGCTACCACCATGCCTAACGGCCGGTGAACCGCGGCGCGCGCTTCTCGAGGAACGCCTGCATGCCTTCGCGCATGTCGTCGGTGGCGGACAAGAGGCCGAAGTATGATGCCTCGAGCTCGAGTCCCTGGTCGAGCGGCAGATCGTCTCCCCGGTTCACGGCCTCGATGCAGAGCGCCACCGCGAGCGGCCCGAACGCGATGATCTGCCGCAGCATGCGCTCGGCTTCCGTTAGGAGATCGGCGGCGGGCACGACTTTGTTCACGAGGCCGATGCGGTAGGCCTCGGCCGCGTCGACCATCTCGCACGTGAGGAGGAGCTGCAGCGCGCGTCCTTTGCCCACCAGCCGGACGAGCCGCTGCGTGCCGCCGTAGCCGGGCGTGATGCCCAACTTGAGCTCCGGCTGGCCGAGCTTGGCCGTATCCGCGGCGATGCGGATGTGGCAGGCCATGGCCAGCTCGCACCCGCCGCCTAACGCAAAGCCGTTGACCGCGGCGATCACCGGCTTGGGGCACGTTTCGATGCGCGAGAACACCGCTTGTCCGGCGCGCGCGCGGGCTCGCCCGTCGGCCGGACCCTGCCGCGACAACTCCGCGATGTCCGCGCCGGCCACGAAGGCTTTGGTGCCCGCGCCGGTGATGAGCACACCCGCGACGTCGTCGCGGCGCTCGACCAACGACATCGCGTCGTCCAACTCGGCGATGGTCTCGTCGTTGAGCGCGTTGAGCTTGTCGGGACGATTGACGCGAAGCGTCGCGACGCGATCGTGAACGTCGAACGCAAGATTCTCGAATGGCATGGCCGGCCGGCGCTGGAGTGAGAGATGAACGGTGTCGGGCGCCCAGGACGCGAGCAGAAATGTAATGCGCGGCCGTCCCGCCGCCGCCGTCAGGCCGTGTTCCGCACCCGCCACACCGTGGGTACGTTTACGGCCGTGCACCCCATCCAGGCCGTACGCTGGGCGCCGGATTGCAATGCCGTCCGCATCATCGATCAGACGGTGTTGCCCGAGCGGTTCGTCGAGCGCGATTTGCGCTCTCTCGACGACGTGTGCGCGGCCATCTCGACGCTGGCCGTCCGAGGTGCGCCGGCCATTGGCATCGCGGGTGCGATGGGCCTGGTCGCGTCGCTCGGCGCATTCGCCGACGGGTCATTGGACGAGCTGCGCGCACGCATCCCAGTGCACGCACAGCGCATCGTGAGCACACGACCAACCGCGGCCAACCTCGCGTGGGCGGTGAACACGGTGGCGGCCGAAGCGATGCGGCCGTTCGCGTCCGCCGGCGACGCGCTGTGCGCCCTGCGCGACAAGGCAACCGCCCTGCTCGCGGAGGATGCCGCGATGTGCCGCCGCATCGGCGAGTTAGGCGAGACGCTGCTCGCCGACGGCGCGCGCGTGCTCACGCACTGCAACGCCGGAGCGCTCGCGACCACGGGCATCGGCACGGCGCTCGCGCCGATTTACGTGGCGGCCGAGCGCGGACGCAATGTGTCGGTCCTGGCCTGCGAGACGCGTCCCCTGCTGCAAGGCTCCCGGTTGACCGCGTGGGAGCTCTCGCGCGCCGGCGTGGCCGTTCGCGTCATCACCGACAGCGCGGCGGCCGGCGCCATGCGCGCGCGTCGTGTCGATCTCGTGATCGTGGGCGCGGATCGCATCGCTGCCAACGGCGATGTGGCGAACAAGATCGGCACCTACGCGCTCGCGCTCGCGGCGCGGCACCACGAGATCCCGTTTTACGTGGCGGCTCCAACGTCCACGTTCGATGCGTCAATCGCCAACGGCGATGCGATCCCGATCGAACAACGCGGCCGGGACGAAGTCGCGACGATCGCCGGACGCACGATGGTGCCTAACGAAGCGCTCGTCGAGAATCCGGCGTTCGACATTACGCCCGCCGAGCTCGTCACGGCGATCGTCAGCGACCGCGGCATCCACCGTCCGCCCTACCGGTTCCACGCGTGAAGCACGTCCTCGCCATCGACCAGGGTACCACGGGCTCGACGTGTCTCGTCATCGACGCGAGGGGCCGCATCGTTGGGCGCGGCTACCGCGAGATCCCGCAGCATTTTCCGCAGCCCGGATGGGTGGAGCACGACGCGCATGATCTGATCGCGTGCACGCTGGCCGCGGCGCGGGACGCCATCGCGCAGGCGAGCGCGACGCCCGACGTCATTGGCATCACCAACCAGCGCGAAACGGTCGTGATGTGGGACCGGTCGACGGGCGAGCCGGTGGGACGCGCGATCGTATGGCAGGATCGTCGCACCGCGCAGCGCTGCGCCGAGCTCGCGGGCGAATCCGATGCGATCGCCGCGCGCACGGGCCTCGTCATCGATCCGTATTTCTCGGCGACCAAACTCGAGTGGTTGTTGTCGCACGACACCGTTGCCAAGCGCGCCGCGCGCGGCGAGCTGCTGGCCGGCACCGTGGACACGTGGCTCATCTGGAATCTCACGGGCGGTGCCGTCCACGCGACCGATCCGACGAACGCATCGCGCACGATGTTGTTCGACATCGGCGCGCTCGACTGGAGCGACGATCTCTGCGGCATGTTCGGTGTACCGCGTGCGATGCTTCCAGAGGTCAGAGCATCGAGCGCGTCGTTCGGCACCGCACGGGCCGAGCACTTGGGCGCTGCGATTCCGATCCACGGCGTTGCCGGCGATCAGCAGGCTGCGCTCTATGGACAGGGGTGTTGGCGCCCGGGTGAAGGAAAGAACACGTATGGTACGGGCGCATTCCTCTTGCTCAACACCGGCAAGAAGCGAGCGGCGGCCGGCGGCGGCTTGCTCGCGACGGTGGCGTGCGACGAAACCGGCGCGCCGGCGTACGCGCTCGAGGGCGCCATCTTCATCGCGGGCGCGGCCGTGCAGTGGCTCCGTGATGGGTTAGGCATCATCGACCGCGCGGCGGAAACCGAGCGCCTTGCGTCGTCCGTCGACTCGACGGGCGGAGTGTACTTCGTGCCCGCGTTGGTCGGCCTGGGTGCGCCGTACTGGGAGCCGGGCGCCCGCGGCACGATTGTGGGTCTCACGCGCGGCACGACGCGCGCGCACCTGGTGCGTGCGGCGCTCGAGGCGATGGCGTATTCGACAGCAGACGTGCTCGCGTTGATGCGCGAGCGAAGCGGCGCGTCGTTCGACTGGCTGCGTGTGGATGGCGGCGCGACCGAGAACGCGTGGCTCATGCAGTTTCAGGCGGATGTGCTCGGCGTGCCGGTGGAGCGACCCGACGTGATCGAGACGACTGCGTTAGGCGCGGCCGGGTTGGCCGGTGTGGCCACGGGCGTATGGCCGAATGCCGCCGCCTTTCTGGCGACGCGCGCGTACCATCGGTTCGAGCCCGGGGCGGGCGTTCGTGCAGCAGGCGACGGCTCCCAGGGCTGGGCGCGCGCCGTCCGGACCGCCCTCGCCTGGGCGCGGGACCAAGGCTGATGCGGGCGCTCGTCCTCGCGCTGTCGCTGTCGATCGGCGGCCACCAGAATGGCGACCAGTGGCTCGCTCCAGACAAGCTCAAGCACTTCTTCATCTCCGCGTTCATCGAGAGCGCGAGCTACAGCGCGCTCCGCGCGGCGCGGGTGAATCACCATGACGCGCTCGTGAGCGCCGCCGGCATAGCGGTGGGCGCCGGGATCGGCAAGGAAATCCATGACTCGTGGACCGGGGAGGGATTTTCGCTGCGCGACCTGACGTGGGACGCCGCGGGAACGGCCGCGGGCGCGGCCTTTCTGTCGCACGCGCAATGAAATCGATCGCTGTCACATTGATCCGCCCGCATTCGATATATTCATGGGGTCGCGTCCGACGGCGGACCGACGTTTGCCGCAGCCTGGAGCTGTTGCCATGACCGATGCCGCCACGAAGACGACCACTGCAGCAGCGCCAGAGCCGACGGCCGAGCGTCGAACGAACGTCGCGCTGCGGTCGCTCGTCAACGAGATGTTGCAGCAGGTACGCGACCTGAGCCGGCGTACCGCGGCATGGAGCGTCGAGGAACGGGCGCAGGCGGAGGCGGAGCTCGAGATCATCATGGCGCGCGTGCGGGCCGAGGCCTCGCGCTCGCGAGTCGCCCAGTAGCACGCGGGCGTCGCACCTGAGGAAGCGAAGAGCATGTCGTTGAAACCGCGTACCAAGTTTCTGTTAGGCGGTGCGTTCGTCCTGGGCCTCGCCGGCTATTTGATGGCCAGCGCGATCGCGCAGACCGGCACCTACTATCTCACGCCAACCGAGCTGGCCTCCAAGGTCGCACACGATCCGTCGTTCTATGGAACGGGCGTGAAGGTCGGCGCGCGTGTGGTCCCGGGTTCGGTGATCCGCGCGCCCGGCGGACGTGACATGACGTTCCGCGTCACCGATGGCGACAAGACGTACCCTGTCAGCTTCCACGGTCTCGCGCCCGACACGTTCACCGACAGCGTGGATGTGGTCATGGACGGACGCCTCGCGCAGGATGGCACCTTCCGCGCGACGACGGTCCTCGCCAAGTGCGCGTCGCGATACGAGAACGCGCCGGAGAAGTATCGCGCGACGCCCGGCTATCGCTCGGGCGCCGCGGCCGCGGCCCGAACGTGATCCTCATTGGTGAACTGTCGCTCTGGGTCGCGCTGCTCATGGCGGCCTGGGGAACGACGGCGGGATTCGCCGGCGCGTACACAAAACGGACCGAGCTCATTGCGAGCGCGCGGCGCGCGCTGTTCGCGATGTGCGCGTTCGTGGTGCTCGCGTCCATCGGATTGTGGACGGCCCTGCTCACCTCCGACTTCTCGTTCCGCTTCGTGGCCTCGTACACGAGCGCGAACTTGCCGAGCGTGTACAAGTTCACGGCGTTCTGGGCGGGTCAGGAAGGATCGCTCCTCTTCTGGGCGCTCATCCTTTCGATCTATTCGACCATCGCCGTCTACACGGGACGGAAGAGCAATCGCGAGCTGATGCCGTGGGTGGTGCCCACGCTCTCGGCCGTCGCGCTGTTCTTCATTCTCGTGCTGTGCTTCGGCGCGAATCCATACGCGCGTCTGGACTGGATCCCGCCCGACGGCCGCGGCCTCAACCCGCAGCTCCAGAATCCGGGCATGGCGGCGCATCCGCCTAACCTGTACCTGGGCTACATCGCGACGGCCATTCCGTTCGCGTTCGCCGTCGCCGCGCTGATCACGCGCCGGCTGGACGCCGAATGGCTCAGCTCCGTTAGGCGATGGGTATTGCTGTCGTGGTTCTTCAATACGGTCGGCATCGTGCTCGGCATGTGGTGGGCGTACGTCGAGCTGGGATGGGGCGGCTACTGGGCGTGGGATCCCGTGGAGAACGCGTCGTTCCTGCCGTGGCTGATCAACACGGCGTTTCTGCACTCGATCATGGTGCAGGAGAAGCGCGGCATGCTCCGCAAATGGAACGTGACGCTCGTCGTGTCGGCGTTCCTGCTCTCGATCCTCGGCACGTTCATCACGCGGAGCGGCGTGATCTCGAGCGTGCACGCGTTCTCGCAATCGGAAGTGGGCTACTGGTTCCTCGGCTTCCTCGTTCTTGCGATCGCGGTGACCGCGTATCTCGTGACGACGCGGCTGTCCGATCTTCGCGCGCGGGCCGAGCTCGAGAGCATGGTGAGTCGCGAGGCCACGTTCCTGTTCAACAACCTGTTGTTGTGCGGCATCGCATTCTCGATTCTGTGGGGCACGCTGTTCCCGATTCTGAGCGAGGCCGTGCGCGGCACGAAGATCACGGTCGGACCGCCGTTCTTCAATTCGGTGAACATTCCGCTCGGACTCGGGCTCCTCGCGCTCACCGGCATCGGTCCGCTCATCGCGTGGCGGCGGGCTTCCGTTAGGAATCTGCGCCGGCAGTTCACGGGTCCGGTCATCTGCGGCGTGCTCGTGGGCGTGGCGCTGCTCGCGTCGGGCATGCGCGCGTACTACTCCGTGATGTCGTACGCGCTCGGCGGCTTCGTGCTCGCCACGATTCTGCAGGAATTCCAGAAGGGCACGTCGGCGCGACACCGGATGTACAGCGAGAGCTATCCGATGGCGCTGTTCCGTCTCATCGCGCGCAACCGCAGGCGATATGGCGGCTACATCGTGCACATCGGCGTGGTGGTGTTGTTCGCGGCGTTCGCCGGGCTGGCGTTCAAGAAAGAATTCGACGTGACGCTGCGCGCCGGGCAGAGGTTTTCGGCGGTCGATGGTTTTGGCGATCACTGGACGTTCGTGAGCCAGGGCGTGTCCGACTACGATGAGCTCAATCGCCACACGACGGCGGTGCTCCTCGAGGCGCGCCGCAACGGCAAGTTCGTGGGCATGATCAAGAGCGAAAAGCGGCAGTACATCGACAGCCAGGGCAACCCGACGTTCGAGCCGGCCACGGAAGTCGGCATTCTCGACAAGCCGCACGAAGACGTGTACACGGTGCTGGCGGGCGTGATCGGCGAAGACACGGCCGAGATGCGCATCACGTTCAATCCGCTCGTCTGGTGGGTGTGGTACGGCGGGATGATCATGGCGTTAGGCGGGCTCGTCGTGATGTGGCCGCAGGCCGAGCGCCGCCGCGCGCAGGCGGGGTACATGGCGCCGCTGGCGCCGGGCCTGGTCGACGCGCCCGCCGAGGCGGTATCCTGATGCCGAGCCGCCGCCAATTTCTCGCTGCGTTAGGCACCGGCGTCGCGACCGCATCGCTGGCGCGTGTGCTGCCCGCCCAGCAGGCGATGCAGGGCATGAACACCGGCACGGCCAACGTCCCCATGGACGAGGCGCGCTACCGGCCGGTGCGGCTGCTGTCGCGCGGCACCGGCCCGTCCATGAGCAATGCCCAACGGGACGCGCTGGAGCACAAGATCCATTGCCAGTGCGGTTGCAACCTGGACGTGTTCACGTGCCGCACCACGGACTTCAGTTGTCAGGTGTCGCCGCCCATGCACCACGACGTGATGGCGCTCGTCGAAGGCGGGTACTCGGGGCAGGAGATCATCAACGCATTCGTGAAGGTGTACGGCGAGCGCGTACTCATGGAGCCGGAAAAGCGCGGCTTCAACCTCGCGGGCTGGTTCATGCCGTTCGTTGCGTTAGGCGGCGGCACGGCGCTCGTCATCGCGCTGCTGCGCCGGTGGCGGCACCCGGCGCCGACGGCCGAGCGCGAGCACGTGGCGGAGCTGCCCGTGCACGCCACCAGCGATGAGCTGAAGCGCCTCGACCAGCTGGTCCGGCGCGACGACGCATGATCGCTCTCGTGCTCGGAACGGTGCTCGCTCTCGCGGCGCTGGCATTCGTGCTCGTCCCGTTGTTCGCCGCGCCGCGCGCGCCGGCCGTCGCGGCGCCCCGGCCATCGGCGCCCGATGCGCCGGTGGATGCGATCGCCGCGCTGCGCGAAGTGGAGTTCGATCGCGAAACGGGGAAGCTGTCCGACACCGACTACGCGACGCTCAAAGCCGAGTACACGCGCGACGCGCTCGCCGCGTTACGGGCACAGGACGCGGCGCCGTCGGGTGTGAGCGATGCGGAAATGGAAGCGATGATTCTGGCGCATCGGACGCCGCGCCGGTCATGCGCCACCTGCGGCCCTCGTCCCGAGGCGGACGCGCTCTACTGTTCCGCGTGCGGACGCTTTCTGGCGGGCGAGTGCGCGCGATGCGGGGCAGCGGTGACGGAGCCGGGCGCGCGCTACTGTCCGGCCTGCGGCTCGACGCTCGCGGCCTAACGGACTAACGGACCGCGGCTCAAGGCTGAGCGCGCCCATGGGGGAATAGGGAAGCGCTCGCTGCGCTCGCTTGGGGAATCGCTCCGCTTGGGGAAGCGGCGGCGACGCCGCCTAAGGGAGCGGAACAACATCAATGGTCTGCGTGACTGGAGTGCCGTGCTCGGGCCCCGCGCGATCTGGCACTCTCCACCTAGAGACCACTGATGTCCTTCCACTCCCTCAGGCGGCGTCGCCGCCGCTTCCCCCAGCGAAGCGCTTCCCCAAGCGAGCGAAGTGAGCGCTTCCCTATTTCCCCCCGGTCGTTCTCGCCGTTCGCTACAGCTCCAGCCGCTCGAGCCGCCGCACCGCAACCGTGAGCGGCAGGAACGTCGCGGCCAGGCAGACCGCGAGTGCCAGCGCGAAGCCGATCACCATGTCCGTCGGATCGGCTACCGTGCCGAACGCTTCCTGACTCAGGTACGAGTACACCGGCCGCGCCTCGAGCATCACCACCGCGCCGATCAATACCGCCGACGACAGCATGAACACGAGGCCGCCGAACGACGTCGGGATCTGCGCCGCGCTCTCGGATTCGTAGCGCGGGAAGATCGCGCCTAACCCGAGCGCCAGGCCCGCGACCGCGAACGTCAGGAACATGATCGAGAAGACCGACACCGCGTAGATGAATGGGCTCACCTGGAGCAGCGCATCCGTGACGCCCACGATGAGCAACGCGAGTCCCAGGAGCGGGAGCGTGCCCGTCCAGTATTTCGCCCAGAGCAGCTCGCGCATGGGCAGCGGGCTGGACTTGAGCAGCCACAGCGTGCGCCCTTCCACGCTCACCGACGGGAAGATGAATCGCGCCGCGATCGACGCGAGCACGAATCCCGACAAGCCGAGGTTGAGGAAGGGCACGATGTTCACGAGCATGAAGCCGATGCCCTGTCCGCGCAGGGGCAGGAACTTCACGTTGAACACGTACACCACGACGAGCACGGCGAGCAGGATGAGCTGCGACCACTGCGTGGTGTCGCGGAAGAACACGCGCACTTCCTTGCACACGAGCTCGCGGCGCAGGATGCCTAACGGAGCCAGCGCCAGGCGGCCCAGACGCGCCAAGGCGCCGGTGTGCGCCCACTGCTGCGCGCTCTCCTGCGCCTTGGAGAATCCGCCGGCGTAGAGCGCCCGGTGCAAGATCGCGCCCACCACGACCGCTGCGGCGGCCGTGCTCCAGAGCAGGTACAGCGGCAGTACGTCCAACCGGTCGGTGAGCGCGCTCATGATTGCCCGCTGCACCCAGTCGCTCGGCAAGAACGGTGAGGTGGGCGTGCGCAGCAGCGCGATGAAATCCACCAGCGAGCGCAATCCCTCGGGCCGCGCCAACTGCTCCGGACGGAGCAGGCGGAACAGCACCACCAGCGCGCCCACCGCGATGAGCGTGACCACGCTCAACAAATCCTTCGTGCGCCGCGCGGGGAAAATGTTGACGAGCAGCAGGGTGACTGCCGCGCCCACCGCCGCGGGAATGATCAGATACGGCAGCGTGGTGCCTAACGCAAGCGCGATGAAACCGAGCCCGCCGTCGTAGACGTAGCCGTAGGCGGCGAGAATCGGCACCGCCATCAACACCACCATCCAGCTCGAGTGGACGAGCGTCTCGAGCAGCTTGGCGCCGTACAGCGTCAGCCAGTCCACCGGCGCCGATGCGAGCATGTCCAGATCGCGCGCGAGAAAGAAGCTCGACAACGCCGTGATGATGTTCGAGATGAGCAGAATGGCGAAGAAGCTGAGGAACACCAGGCCTAACAACTTGCCCGCCAGCAGCGCACCGATTTCGGGCGTGTTCTTGAAGTAGCGGAGCAGCCGGACGAGCACGAGCATCACGCCCGCCCAGAACGCCCCGCCGATGAGCACCAGGATCGCCCAGCGCGCGGCGCCGCTGCGCTGCGACTCGGTCGCGCGCGACCGGTTGCGCACGGTGCGCAACTTGGGCGACAGGACGTGCGCCAGCGTCGGCGACGGCAGCGGCGCCTCGGCCACTGCCTCAGGCATCCAGCACCTCGACCAGCTCGCGCGCCGCGCGCTCGCCCGTGAGCTGCAGGAAATAGCTCTCGAGGTCGTGCTGGCCTAACGAGGCGGCGGTCGCCATCAACTCCTCGACGGTGCCCGATGCACGAACGCGACCGCCCTGGATGATCGCGATCCGGTCGCACACGTCCTCCGCGATCTCGAGCGTGTGCGTCGACATCAGAATGGTGTGTCCGCGGCGCGTGTACTCGCGGAACAGGTCCTTGAGGATGCGGGCCGCTTTCGGATCCAGTCCGACCATCGGCTCATCCACCACGATCACATCGGGGCGGTGCAGAAACGCGCTGGCGATGATGAGCTTCTGCCGCATCCCATGGCTGTAGCTCTCGACCAGCTCGTGCTTCCACTCGCTGAGGTCGAACAACGCCAGCAGCTCGTCCATACGGCGTTCGACTGCCGCGCCCTGCTGGCTGTACAACCCGGCCACGAAGCGCAGGAACTCGGCGCCGCTCAGCTTCTCGTAGATGAACGGCCGGTCGGGGATGTAGCCGAGCTTGGCCTTCGCGGCGGTGGGATTGGCGGTGACGTCGATGCCGCCGATGCGCACCGAGCCGCTGCTCGGACGCAGGATGCCGGCGATCATCCGCAGCGTGGTCGTCTTGCCCGCCCCGTTAGGCCCGAGAAACCCGAACAGCTCGCCGGCCGGGACGTCGAGGTCGAGCGCATCCACGGCGGTGAACGAGCCGTATCGCTTCGTGAGCCCCTTGAGCTGGATCATGGAGTCGGAGAGGAAGGAGTGGGTGCGGCGCGTGCGTCGCGCGTCGTCGCGCGCGACCAATTGCTGTAGGCCAGCTCGTACGCGGTCCGCCGCATCTGCATGCCCGCGATCGGATCCGCCAACACCATCCGGCCGCTCTCATCGATCCAGCCTGTGAGGCGGCCGCCGTTCTGCTCCTCGATGTGCCAGGCGCGCACCGTGTCCTGGTGCGCCACGATCCATCGCTGGCCGGCCGCGTCGAACGTCGCGCTGTCCGGCTGCACGAACAACGACTCGGCGGTGACGGCGATGGTCGTCATCGCCGACGAGTCGGTGGCGGGATCGAAGACGTCGTAGGTGAAGCGCTGTCCGACTTTGGGCTTATCGCCTAACGCAATGATCATCGGCACCATGGTCGGCAGGAAGAGCGGCGCCGTGAGTTTGATGCGGCGCCTCACCGGCCGCGCGCCCTTGGACGCGATGCGGAGCGACAACAACGTGTCGTGCACCACCGTGCCGCACGCTTTGTACGGCCCCGCGTCCGCGCCCAGCTCGTAGCAGAATCCCGTGAGACGCAACGCCCGCGTGAGCGACACCTGGAGCCGCGCCGAGAACCGCGCGTCGTGCACGTCGGCCACGACGAAATCGGAAATCAGCACGCGCGTCTGCGTCGTGTCGATCGTGGACGACGCGAATCCGATCTGGCTCGTTCCGTCAGACACTTCGTAGTAGTCGGCGCCCGGCGACACGAAGAGCGCCGCGCGCGCCAACCGCGCCGCTTCGCCGCCGGCGAACTGCCGCCGCGCGAGCGTCGCCAGTCCGCCGGCCCACAACGCGAGGATCGCGCCCGCCGCCACGACGCGCGGGCGCATCACCGCGCACTCCTCGCCAGCGCCGCGGAGAACACCTCCTGCTCGAGCGGCGACTCGACGATGATCGTGACGCGCGACGGAAACCGCGCGCGCGCGACGTGCGGCGCGATCACGGCCGCCATCAACTGCGCGCTGTCTTCGAGGCCGAGGTTGCCTGCGCCTAACCCAAACGGCGCGCACGCCAGATGCTCGATCTGCCAGTCGCCCGCGCGCTGCAACGCGCTCAGGAGCGCGCGGCGCACGCCGCTTTCGGTGACCGGCTCCGTAGCGCTCGAGATCACGGCACTCACGAGCAGCTCGACCGAGAGATCGCCGGCGCCCGTCACGACGGCCGATCCGACGGGCAGCGCATCGTGCGACGTGAGCTGTTGGCGGAGACGCGCGCCGCCGGCGGATTCGAGCCGGCGGAGCAGGGGAGTGGTGGCGCGCAGCGCGTCCGTTACCGGCCACGCGATAGCATCGGCGGTCGCGAACGCGAGGTCTTCGACGCGGACGTCGATGGCGTGTTCGGCCGCGGCTGTCCGGTCGCCGTGTGCGGTCACGCCGGCGTGGTCTCTTGGCCGATCCACGCCAAATAACGGTCGAGGCCGGTAACCACGGGCAGGGCGAGTAGCTCCGGCAACTTATATGGATGGAGCTCGGTGAACGCTTGTTCGAGCGCCGTGAGGCGATCCGCTCGCGTCTTTAGGACGACGACGATTTCGTGTTCGTCGGCCACTTTGCCCTCCCACCGGTAGAGCGAGCGGGCGCCGGGCAGCAACGTGCCACAAGCGACGAGGCGGCGATCGAGAAGCGCGCGAATGAGCGTCACGGCGTCTTCATCGCTCGAGACGGTGGTCAGAACGACCAGTGCGTCCGGATGCGGCATGTGTGGATTCAGGGAGGAGACGGTACAACGGCAGGCTGGTTCGACGCCAAGGGAATCTATATGACCTGTCGGTTTCCGTCTGGCCAGCGTGTCGGAACCGGTTGGTGGACGTACGCTTAAGGACGACCGAGCGAGCGATCGGCAAGCGGAACCAACCGGGACCGCCACCCCAAAAATTCCAGGCGATGCGTACTTGACGTCGCGTCCGGGCACCGGCATCTTCACCTAGACATCTATGCCTAGCAGGTTAGGTGACCGATGGCGAATGCGAAGAGCGACGTCTTGCAGGGTACGCTCGACCTCCTCGTGCTGCGCACGCTCGATATCCGCGGCGCCCTCCACGGCTACGCGATCACCCAGCACATTCAGCGCGGATCCGCCGATCTGCTCCGCGTCGAAGAAGGATCGCTCTATCCGGCGCTCCACCGCATGGAGCAGGCGGGATGGATTCGCGGCCGCTGGGGCACCACCGAGAAGAACCGCCAGGCGCGCTTCTACGCCATCACCGCCGCCGGCCGCCGGCAGCTCGCGCAGGAGCAGGAGAGCTGGCAGCGCCTGACGGATGGCGTGAGCCGCGTGCTGCGCTTCGCCTAACGGAGTGGCGCCGCCGCTGCACCCGAGCCCGACACCGGAGCATCCCATGTCCTGGTTCCAGCGCCTCACCAACACCGTGCGTGGCCGCGCCCTGTCGCGGGACCTCGATCGCGAGATGGCGTTTCACCTCGCCGAGCGCGCCGACGACCTGGCGGCGCGCGGCATGAACGCCGATGAGGCAGTGCTCGAAGCACGCCGCCGGTTCGGCAACCGCACCGTACACACCGAGCGCACGCGCGACCGGGACGTCGTGCTGTGGCTCGAGTCGATGCTCGCCGATACGCGCTACGCGGCGCGAACGCTCCTCGCCAATCCCGGCTTCACGGCCGTCGCCGTGCTCTCGCTTGCGTTAGGACTCGGCGCCAATACCGCGATCTTCACCCTCGCCAACACGGTCGTGCTCCGGTCGCTGCCTGTGCGCGATCCGCAGCACCTCGTCCTCGTAGATTTGCGCGACAAAACGCACATCAAGGACGCGGGCGATCCGTATTTCACGAACCCCATTTGGGAAGAGATCCGAGATCACAGCCACGTGTTGTCGGGCTCGTTCGCGTACGCGAGCCGCACATTCAATCTGGCCAACGGCGGCATCGTCAGACACGCGGCCGGCGCCGCGGTGAGCGGCGCGTTCTTCGACGTGCTCGGCGTCCAGGCTGTTGCCGGACGTCTGCTCGGTCCGAGCGACGACGCACGCGGCTGCTCCGGTGCGGCCGTCGTCAGCGGCGGATTCGCCGAGCGTGAGTTAGGCGGGCCCGCGAGCGCCGTTGGGCGCACACTCTCGCTCGACGGGCACCCCGTGCCGATCGTCGGCGTCGCCGATCCGCGATTCTTCGGGATCGAAGTCGGCCGCAAAGCCGATGTATTCGTCCCGCTGTGTACGGTCGACCTCTTCGACGGGCCGCACGCGCTCGACCAACGCTCACGCTGGTACCTCGAGGTGATGGGCCGCGCGCCCGGCCTAACGCCGGAGATCGTGAGCGCCAGACTGTCGGCGGCCGCGCCGGCCATCTTCCAGGCAACGCTTCCCGCCAATTGGTCCAAGGCCAGTCAAGCGCACTATCTCTCGCAGGTGCTCGGCGCGCGTCCGGCGGCCGGCGGCCTGTCCGAGCTGCGCAATCAATACGCGCATGCGCTGTGGCTCCTCATGGCGGCCGTCGCCGTCGTGTTGATGATTGCGTGCGTGAACATCGCGAACCTCCTGCTGGCACGCGGAGCGGCGCGCCAACGCGAGATTGCCATCCGTCTCTCCCTCGGCGCTGGCCGCGTGCGCGTCGTCAGGCAGCTCTTGAGCGAGAGCGTGCTGCTCGCGCTGATCGGCGCTGCGTTGGGCGCCATCTTCGCGCACTGGGCGGACCGCGTGATCGTGGCGTGGATTTCCATGCGCCGCCAACCCGCCCTGTTGGACATGTCGATCGATTGGCGCGTCCTCGGCTTCATGATCGTGGTTGCGTTAGGCACGGCCGTGCTGTTCGGTCTGCTACCGGCGTGGCGTGCCACGCGCGTTGACCCGCAGACGATGATGAAGTCCGGCGGCCGGAGCATGGCCGGCACGCGTCGCCAGCGCATAAGCCGGCCGCTCGTCGCCGCGCAGCTCGCGCTGTCGCTGGCCCTGGTCACGGGCGCGGGTCTTCTGCTCACGACGTTCCGCAATCTCGATGCGGTCGACCCTGGATTCCGTCGCGACGGCGTGTACATCGTGCAGACCGACTTCGCGCACGCCGCCTCCGATACGGCGCGTTTGCCCATCATGGAGCGTGACGTGCTGGAGCGCCTCGGCGCGGTTCCCGGCGTGACGAGCGTGAGCCAGTCTGCCTTCACGCCGATGAGCGGCGCGGGCTGGAACGATTTCATTCTGACGCCGGGTTACGTCGCCCACGACGACAGGGACTCGCTCTCCTTCTTCAACGAGGTCAACGACAGCTTCTTCTCGACCATGGGCACGCCGTTGCTGGCGGGACGCACGTTCCGTGTCGGCGACGGCGAGTCGCCGACCACACCGGCGATCGTCACGCGCACGATGGCCCGCCACTTTTTCGGCGTCGACAACCCGCTCGGACGCACGTTTCGCACGCCCGTTGCAGACTCGGCGTCGCCGCCCTACGAGATCGTCGGCGTCGTCGGCGACAGCAAGTACAATACCCTCGACGAGACGACGCAGCCCATCGTGTATGTTCCGTTAGGCGCCAAAGCCGGCATGCAAGGGTGGACGCAGTGGAACTACGAAGTGCGCAGCGATTTACCCATGTCGAGTGTCCTGCCGGCCATGCGCGACGCCATTGCCGCCGTGAGCCCCACCATCGAGCTCGACGCGACAACGCTGTCGGCGCAGATCGAAGCGACTCTGTCCCGTCCGCGCCTGCTCGCGACGTTGTCCGGTTTCTTCGGCGCACTGGCGCTCGTGCTCGCTGTAGTCGGCCTCTACGGCACACTGGCCTACGACGTCACGCGGCGCCGCAATGAGATCGGGATTCGAATGGCCCTGGGCGCCGCCTGGCGCGACGTCGTGCGCCTCGTGCTGCGCGACGCGGGACGGATTGTCGCCGCCGGGATTGTCGTTGGTGCAGCGCTCTCGCTCGCCGGGTCACACCTCGTCTCGTCACTCCTCTACGGTGTCGCGCCGCAGGATGTGCGTACGCTGGTGGGCGCGACGCTCGTGCTGGCGCTCACCGCGCTGATCGCGACCATGCTCCCGGCGTGGCGCGCCGCGCGAACGGATCCGACGGAAGCGCTCAGAGAGGAATAGGCG
>DATEKK010000020.1:0-17638 GCA_035277485.1 Gemmatimonadaceae bacterium | reverse complement strand
CGGGCGACGGCCGCGTCGCGTGCGGCCGCAGCGCGGCCGAACGCGGCGCGGACGTCGCCGCGCGCGCTGTCCACCCACCGCCACTCGTCGCGCTCCGGGTCCCGGAGCGCGACGAGCCCCACGTCAGGCAGCTCGACGTCCCGCTCGTCGACCAGGTGCACCCCGATCGTGTCGTGACGCCGCGCCACCATCTCGAGCGCGCGATCGTACTCGCCCGCCATCCAGTCCGAGAACACGAACACGACCGCGCGTCGCTTGAGGATCCGCATCGCGAACTCGAACGCCGCCGGAAGGTCCGTCCCCGTCCCGCGGGGCTCGAACGACACCATCTCGCGAATCACCCGCAGCACGTGCCGCTTGCCCTTGGCCGGCGCGACGAACTGCTCCACGCGATCGGAAAAGAGAATCGCGCCCACGCGGTCGTTGTTGCGCACGGCGGCCAGCGCGAGCACCGCGCTCACCTCGGTGGCCAACTCCGCTTTCGTGCGCCGCCGCGTGCCGAACGCATCGGACGCGCTGTGGTCGATGCAAAACAACACCGTGAGCTCGCGCTCTTCGGTGTACCGCCTAACGTAAGGCGCGCCCGTGCGCGCGGTGACGCGCCAGTCGATGGTGCGCACGTCGTCGCCGGGCAGGTAGGGCCGCACGTCGGCGAACTCCACGCCGCGCCCCTTGAACACGCTCGAGTACTCCCCGGCCAGTACGTCCTGCACCAGTCGCCGGCTCCGGATCTCGAGCTGGCGAACCTGTCGCAGGACGTCGGGCAGACTCACGGCACGCGCAGGGCGTCGAGGATGCGGTCGAGCACTTGGTCGGCCGTCACGCTCTCGGCGTCCGCCTCGTAGGTGAGGATCACGCGGTGGCGCAGCACGTCGTGCGCGAGCGTCTTCAAGTCCGACGGCGCGACGTAACCGCGTCCGTCGAGAAAGGCCTGCGCCTTGGCCGCGCGCACCAGCGCGATGGCCGCGCGTGGACTCGCTCCGTACGCGACTAACGGTGCTAACGCAGGCAGACCGGCGGCGGCCGGGTCGCGCGTCGCGCGCACCAGGTCGAGCGCGTACTCGCGCGCACGCGGATCGAGATAGATCTCGTCCACCATGCGGCGCGCGGCGAGGATGCGCTCGGCGTCGACGACGGGTCGCACGACGAGTGCGGCGCCGCCGGTCATCCGATCGAGCATCGCGCCCTCTTCGTCGCGCGCCGGGTAGGTGACGAGCAGTTTCATCATGAACCGGTCGACCTGTGCCTCGGGCAGCGGATAGGTGCCTTCCTGCTCGATCGGATTCTGCGTGGCGAGCACGAGAAACGGTTCCTCGAGCGGATACGTGACGCCGCCGATCGTGACCTGCTTTTCCTGCATTGCCTCGAGCAGCGCACTCTGCACTTTCGCGGGTGCGCGGTTGATCTCGTCGGCGAGGATGATGTTGGCGAAGATCGGGCCTTGCTGCACCGTGAACCCACCGGTCCGTTGGTCATACACCATCGTGCCGACGAGATCGGCCGGCAGCAGGTCCGGTGTGAACTGCACGCGACGGAACGACGCGTCGATCGACGCGGCGAGCGCGCGCACGGCTAACGTCTTCGCGAGCCCGGGTACGCCCTCGAGCAGCACATGTCCGTCGGCCAACAGCCCAACGAGCAGCCGATCGAGCATCGCGCGTTGGCCGATCACGACGCCGCCGAGCTCGGCCCGCATGTCGTCGACGAAGGAACTTTCGCTGCGCACGCGCGCGTTGAGTGCCTCGAGGTCGGTGGTGGTGCGGATGTCGAGTGCCATGAGAGAACTATAGAAGAGGGAAGCGGCGCCTGGCGGCGCCTTCGGGAAACGCTTCGCTTGGGGAACCGGCGGCGAACGCCGCCTTCGGGAATAGTCGCCGTTCCGGTCAGGCCCATTCCCCAAGGCGGCGCCAGCCGGCGATTCCCCAAGCGAAGCGCTTCCCCAAGGTGCCGAAGGCGCCGCTTCCCGAGCAATTGCACTATATTTCACCACGCTGGGAGGGTTCCGCACCGCGGAACCAAGGCGTTTCCCAACCGGCCCCCCAGCTCGGTTCCACTCATTACCAATGGGAGATCAGATGAACCTACCCGCCGCAACGCTCCGTCCGACCAACCCGAACACATAGATCCGACGGGACGTCTCAAGTCCCGATCGGTCGCATATGCTCGGTCACACGACGGAACGACGTGCACTCCGGTGCCGGTATCTGGTCATCGGCAGCGGCGTTGCCGGATTGCACACGGCGTGGCGCGCGTCGTTGTCGGGTGACGTGGTGCTCCTCACCAAGCGGTCGCTCTTCGACAGTGCGACTGCGTACGCGCAGGGCGGAATCGCCGCCGCGATCGGCGCGGGTGATTCGCCGGAGTTGCATCAACAGGATACCCTGGCCGCCGGCGCCGCGATGTGCGACCGCGCGGCAGTGGACGTCCTGGTGCACGAGGGACCGGCGCGCGTGCGCGAGCTCAAGTCGGCGGGCGTACACTTCGACCTCGATCCGCGCGGCGAGTTTCTGTTAGGCAAGGAGGCCGCGCACTCGGAGCGGCGCATCGTCCACGCGCATGGCGACCAGACGGGCGCCGAGGTGGTGCGTGCGCTCGTCGAGCGGGTGCGGGCAACCGAGAGCGTGCGCGTGCTCGAGCGAACGCGGGCCCTCGAGCTGGTGGTCGAAGACGGGATCTGTTTCGGTGTGCGCGCGAGCCACGCCGGTGTGCCGCTCGAGATTCACGCCGACGCGACGGTGCTCGCCACGGGCGGGTGCGGCCAGGTGTATCGCTACACGACGAATCCGGCCGTCGCGACCGGGGATGGGGTCGCGCTCGCCTACCGCGCCGGCGCCGAGCTCGAGGACATGGAGTTCGTCCAGTTCCATCCGACGGCGCTGGACACACCCGAGACGCCGCTCGCGCTCATCTCGGAGGCGGTTCGCGGCGAGGGCGCGATCCTGATCAATGCGTCAGGCGAGCGGTTCATGCCGGGCCGTCATCCGGATGCCGAGCTCGCGCCGCGCGACGTCGTGGCGCGCGAGGTGTTCCGGGAGCAGCAGGCCACGGGCGGCGTGAGGCTCGACGCCACTGCGTTAGGCGCCGCGTTCGCCCAACGGTTCCCCGGCATCTTCGCGCTGTGCATGGCGCGCGGCGTCGACCCGCGCGTCGAGCCGATTCCCGTAAGCCCGGCGGCGCACTACGCCATGGGCGGCATCGTGACCGATCTCGCGGGGCGCTCGACGCTGCGCCGGCTGTACGCGTGCGGCGAAGTGGCGCGGACAGGCGTGCACGGCGCCAACCGCCTCGCGTCCAACTCGCTTCTCGAGGGGCTCGTGTTCGCCGAGCGGGTCGCACGCGACCTGGAGACCGTGTCTCCGTTAGACGCGAACCCCCCGGCGCGCGAGTGGCGCGTGCCGCCGCTCACCGATCGCGGCGCCGCGCAGGTGGCGGCGAACCTGATTCGCGAGACGATGTGGAAGCACGCGGGCATCGTGCGGTCCGCCGACGGGCTGCGCGCGTGCCTCGCGACCCTCGACGACATCGAGCGCCGGTTACCCGAAGGCGCTACCGAAGAGGCCAACCTGGTGGATACCGCGCGGCTCATCGCGCGGGCCGCGCTGCTGCGCGAAGAGTCGCGCGGCGGCCATTACCGCACCGATTTCCCGCGCGCCCGCCGGAGCTGGCAGCACCGGCACGTGCTGTGGCGCGGGAACGGCGCGCTCGTAACGACGTGATCCGGAGTCAGCATGACATACAGTGACCGATATGACGCGCTCCAAGATGAGATCCGCGCGCTCGCGCGGGACCGCAACGCCATCATCCTCGCGCACAACTACCAGCGGCCCGAAGTGCAGGATGTGGCCGACGTGGTCGGCGATTCGTTAGGCCTGTCGCGCGAAGCGGCGCGCACCGACGCGGATGTGATCGTGTTCTGCGGCGTCCACTTCATGGCCGAGACTGCCGCGATCCTCTCGCCCGCCAAAACTGTTCTGCTCCCCGACCTCGGCGCCGGCTGCTCGCTGTCGGCGACCATCGACGCCACGCAATTGCGCGCGTGGAAAGCGGAGCATCCGGGCGCGGTGGTCGTCAGCTACGTGAACACGACGGCCGAGGTGAAGGCCGAGAGCGACTACTGCTGCACGTCGGGCAACGCGGTAGAGGTCGTCCAGTCGATTCCAGGCGATCGCGAGATTCTCTTTCTTCCCGATATGTTCCTCGGCGCCCACGTTAGGCGCGTGACCGGCCGGACGAACATGCACGTCTGGATGGGCGAGTGTCACGTGCACGCGGGCATCACGCCGGCGCGTGTGGCCGAGCAGCGCGCGGCGCATCCCGAAGCCGAGTTTCTCGTGCACCCGGAATGTGGATGCTCGACGAGCTTGATCGAGGCGATGTCCGCCGGCGACATCGATCCGTCGGGCGTGCAGGTGTTGTCGACAGAAGGGATGATCCGGCGTCCATCGCAGTCGGATGCGGACACGTTCATCGTGGCAACGGAAGTGGGGATTCTGCACCGGCTCGAGCGGGCGTATCCCGATCGCACGTTTCTCGCGGCCGACGATCGCGCCTCGTGTCAGTACATGAAGGTCACGACATTGCCCAAGGTGAAGCATTCGCTCGAGGTTCTCGAGCACCGGATCACGGTGCCGCGCGAGATCGCGGATCGGGCGCGCGGCGCCATTGATCGAATGGTCGCGATCGGCGGCGCGGCACCGGCTGCGACGGCGCCGGCGGCGATGGTGGGCGAGTGATCGCATCACGGTTGGCCGGCGCGAGTGCGTCGTTAGGCTTTCCGTTGTCCGCGGCGACGACGCGCGCACTGGTGCGTGCCGCGCTCGACGAAGATCACGCGTTCGACGATGTGACGACGCTCGCGACCATACCGGCCGAGGCAACGGGACGCGCGGCGATCGTATCGCGATCTGCCGGTGTGATCGCGGGGTTACCGCTGGCGATCACGGCGTTCGAGACCATGAATGCCGACGTGGACGTTCGCGTTGTGACGGCCGACGGCGAGCATGTTGTTGCGGGAGGCGTGGTGGCGGAGGTCGCGGGTCCCTGGCGTGCGCTACTGAGCGCCGAGCGGGTGGCGCTCAACTTCGTGCAACGATTGTCCGGAGTGGCCACACTCACGGCGCGGTACGTCGAGGCCGTGCGCGGCACCACGGCGAAGATTTACGACACGCGCAAGACGACGCCGACGTTCCGGGCGCTCGAGAAATACGCGGTGCGGTGCGGCGGCGGCGTGAGCTACCGGGGCGACCTGGCGGACGCGGTGCTGATCAAGGACAACCATCTCGCTGCGTTAGGCGGCGACATCGCGTTGGCGGTACGGCGGGCGCGTGAGAAAGGCCGCTCCGGCGTCCAAGTCGAGGTCGAGTGCGACGACATCGAGCAGGTAGATGCGGCGCTCGCGGCCGGTGCGGACGTCATTTTGCTCGATAACATGTCCTTGGACGCGATGCGGGCCTGCGTGGCGCGCGTGGCAGGGCGCGTCCCGCTCGAAGCATCGGGCGGCGTGACGCTCGAGCGCGTGCGTGCCATCGCAGACACGGGTGTGGACCGGATTTCCGTGGGCGGCCTAACGCACTCGACGCCGGCCCTGGACCTCGGACTCGATTACCTGGCGCCGCCGGTCACCGGGTAGCATTTTCGCCAACGGGCGAAATCGATCCGCGCGCCTCGGTTCCGCGGGCAACGAACGAGAACCTACGCGAGACGCAGAGATTCCGTGCGCAGTTTTCGGATAGGTCGCGACCGCAACGCAACGCCGATTCCGCTCGCCGAGCGGCTCGTCGGGCCGTTTCATCGATTCGCGCAAACCGAGTCGGCCAGTGGTCTCGTCTTGCTGGCCTGCACCGCGCTCGCGCTGCTCTGGTCCAACTCTCCGTGGTCGGAGACCTACACGCGTCTGTGGGAGCAGACGGTGACGGTCGGCGGCGCGGGGTGGGGCGTGTCGATGAGCCTTGAGCACTGGATCAACGACGGGCTCATGGCGGTGTTCTTCTTCCTGGTCGGTCTGGAGATCAAGCGCGAGTTTCTGGTTGGCGATCTCGCGTCCGTCCGCCACGCGGCGCTTCCCATCGCCGCCGCGTTAGGCGGGATGATCGTGCCGGCAATACTGTACGCGTCGTTCAACCATGGCACCGCGGGGGCGCCGGGATGGGGCATCCCGATGGCGACGGACATCGCGTTCGCGTTAGGCGTGCTGGCGCTCGTCGGCCCCGGCGTGCCGGCGGGGCTGCGCGTGTTGCTCGCGGCGCTGGCCATTGTGGATGACCTCGGCGCCGTACTCGTCATCGCGCTGTTCTATACGGCGGGTCTGGGTTGGGGCAATCTGGTCATCGCGGCGGGAATCGTCGCGCTGCTGGCGACGTGCAACGCGGCGGGCGTGCGGCACGGCGCGGTGTACGCCGTGCTCGGCGTGGCACTGTGGCTCGCGTTGCTGCACTCGGGAATCCATGCCACCATCGCCGGTGTGCTGCTCGCCATCGTCGTCCCGGCCCGAACGCGGATCGACGAAGACGAATTCCTACTCCGCGGACGCGAAGCGCTCGACGACTTCGAGCGCGCCTGTGGGCCCGCGACGACCGTGCTGACCAATCCGGCGCAACAGGAAGCCATCGCGCGCCTCGAGCAGTTGGGCGACCAAGCGCAGGCGCCGCTCGTGATGCTCGAGCAGCAGCTCCGGACGCTGGTCGCCTTCGTGATCATGCCGCTGTTCGCCCTCGCGAACGCCGGTGTTGTGTTAGGCAGCCACGCGGCCGCGGCGCTCGGGACGCCCGTGACGCTTGGCGTGATGGTCGGCCTGGTGTTCGGCAAGCCGATCGGCATCACACTCTTTTCGTGGTTGGCGGTGCGCAGCCGGGTGGCAGCGCTGCCGACGGGCGTCTCGTGGCGCGCCGTGCACAGCCTGAGCTGGATCGGCGGCATCGGATTCACGATGTCGCTGTTCATCGCCGGGCTCGCGTTCGGCGCGTCACCGCTGCTCGAGAGCGCCAAGCTGGGCATCCTCTCGTCATCCGTGATCGCCGGGATCATCGGTTGGACGTTGCTCCGCAGAAGTCTGCGAGCCGCGCCGGCATCAGTCGAAGTGAGCGCCGGCGAGGGGAGCGCCGTGCACTGACGCCTAACGCGTGGCGTCGCCGATGAGGCCTAAAGCGGCCAGCGCCTCGATGAGGTTGCGCAGCGTGTCGGCAGTGGATCCGCCCGACACGCGCGGCCGCGCGACCGGCGCCGCGCCGTAAAAGCCGAGCCGCGCCGCCGCATCTGCTCCGATGCTGAGCGGGCCCGACAACTGGACCGTGGCATCCGCCGCACGCGCGACGGCCGGCAACGGACGCGCGCCAAACTCGCCTAACGAGAGCGATGGGCCGGTCTTGGCGCCCGGCGGCGCGAGAACGATGGGTCCCGGCCACATCGTCGTCACGGTGGCGCCGGCGTACGAGAGCTCGCAGAACCCTTCGACCGTGGCGTGCACGCTCGACGCGTGCTGCGCCACGACCAACGACTTGTCGATCGTGCCCCCGGCCATCGCCACGCCGCTCACGCGCAGCACCGCGCCATCCTTGGTGACGCGGATGAGCGGCCTCACGAATACGTCCCACTCGGTCGTCGCATCGGGCGCGGCCGCCAAGGGCTCGCGAAACGTGAGCATGTCCGCGGTGTTGTCGCTCACGTCTGCGGTCTGTCCCTGCCCCGTGCCGCCGGTGGCAACCCATGTCCAGCCGGCGAAGCGGTGCGGCGCCCATCCGGCGCCGGCGCGTGTGACCGACGTGCGCGTCGCCGATGTCGTCGATTGCTTGACGACCATGGGCGGGTTGAGCACGCGGATACCAGACAGATCGGTGTAGTGCGCGGCCGTCGTGATCACATCGCCGCCGGCCTCGCCCTGGCTTGCGTTAGGCAAAAGCGCGGGCGCATCGATCTCGATGTCCGACACGCGGATCGACCAGAACACGTTGTACGGACTGTACGCATACGCGAGGAACGCCCGGCTCCCTTCCGACCGGATGCCCGACACCGTGAAGTAGCCCTGCAGCCCGTTCACGATCTGGATGTCGGCGTGACCCGCGGTCTGCAAAGTCCCGCCGTAGATCGCGACGTTCGTCGCGCGCACCGAGACATTGTAGCCGTACCGCACGGCGTCGATGCCGTGCACGTTGTGGTTCAGGTTGTTGGCGAACGTGCCGGTGCCGAACACCCACCCGTTGCGATACCAGGGACCGGTGTAGTCGGGGCCGCCGGCGCCTCGCGCGCGACAGTTCAGAAACTCCGTGATGTCCTCCTGGAAGTTGTCGTAGCGGTCGTCGAGGCCGCCGATCTGCCACGCCGCCTCCCACGTCAGGCCGCCCACTTTGATGAATGCGAAGTTCGTGGACGACGACCCGCGTGCCGTGAGCTCGGGATTACGGTGATAGTAGATGCCGGTGTACGCGCCGGCTTCGGACGCGCCCTCGACGCTGAACCGGTCGAACGATCCCTCGAAGCAGCCGTCCAGGTCGAGCACGGCCTCGGGCAGCACGACGAACATCGTGGTCGCGTCGGGTGCGATGTGCTGCGCCTTCGCGAACGTCACGGTGTCGGCGGTGTTGCTCCTGACCTTGGTGCTCTGGCCGACGCCGGTGCCTGCGGTCATGCACACCCACATGTCGCGCAACTCGTCCGTGCGCCACGCGGCGCCGGCACGCGTGATCGTGAGCGTGCTCCCGCCGGTCGCTTTCGCGGCAGGTTTGCCGTGCGCGCGAATCACCGAGTTTTCCATACCCGCGCCGGTGATCGCAAAGCCTTCCGTGCTCACGACGCGCAGCGGCTGCGTGACCCGATACACGGCGCCGGCGCCTAACCGAATCCGCGCCGTGGCCCACCGCGGCGGACCCTTCGTGGTCGGCAGCACGGCGCCGGCTGCCGGCAGCGTGGTGAACGGCTCGAACGGCGACCCGCAGCAGGCGTCGACGCACGATTGGAGGGCGACGGTGTCGTCGGTCGCTCCGTCGCCGCGGGCGCCCCACCATTCGGGCAACACGTCCGGCAGCAGCGCCGAGCGCGTGTTCGGCCCGGTGACGGTGGGCGGGACGAACCGCACCGTTAGGCCAGACCCGAAAATCTGGTGCAGGCCGGCCTGAATCGCGCCGCGCACCAAGAGCGTTGGCGCGGCGCCGGCGCGCGCGACGAGACGCGCGCCGTTCACGAACCACAACGCGACGTTGCGCGGGATCTCGAGATCCGCGGCGAGCGCGTAGTCACCGGGCGGGAAGTACAATGTGCCGCCCAACGCCGGGATCGTTTTCGCGAGGGCGCGCAGCGCGGCCGACACATCGCCGGTTGCGCCCGCCGTCGCGCCGTGCGCCGTCACATCGAAGAGCCCACCGAAATCCGCCATGGCGGAGCAATGTGCGAGGAAGCGATGATGACCGGAAGGATTTGCTCACGATCTTTGCGCCGGCTGGTGGCATCGTGCGCGCGTGAACCCTTGCTTTCTCATCCAGCCGAGCCGACCGTTATGGGCATGCCAGCCGCTGCGCATCCGTGGACCGCGGACGAGGTGCGGGCTTTGCCCGACGACGGCAACCGCTACGAGCTCGTGTCCGGCGAGCTCGTCGTGACGCCGACGCCGCGTGGCATACACCAAGTGGCGGTGTCCGAGTTCACGTGGAGAATTCGCGCATGGCTCGAGCGTACCGGTCTGGGGCAGATCCTGTTTTCGCCAGCCGACATTTCGTTAGGCGAGGACGAAGTGCTCCAGCCCGACCTCTTCGTCTATCGCACCGCCAGCGGCGACCATCTACGCGACTGGGCCGACATTACTGCCCTTCTTCTGGTGATCGAGGTGCTCTCGCCGTCGACCGCACGCTACGATCGACAGCTCAAACGGCGCCGCTATCAGCGCGCGCGCGTTCCCGAGTACTGGATCGTCGACTTGGATTCGCGGCTCGTCGAACGGTGGCAGCCCGACGACGACCGCCCGAAAATCCTCGACGATCGATTGACGTGGGAACCGGAGCCGGGCGTCGAGGCGCTCGACCTCGACCTCAAAGCGCTGTTTGCGGAGATGTGGGGCGACGACCGGTCAATCCACTGACTGCGCACAGCACCACTACGTTCACCACCATCGCCACGATCCCAACGTTGAGATCGGTGATCACGGGCGGCCACGATGGAAAAAGCGATCCCATCGTCGCGCCCGTGAGCGTCAGCGCCACCACCGTGGCCTCACCCGCCAGGATGCCGGCTATCGCGCCCTGACGCGTGGCGATCGGCCGGTTAGGCAGGCTCAACACCAGCGCCGGGAAGAGCTGCGTCACCACGTTGTACGCGGCGAGCAGCAGGAGCACGAGCGTCGATCCGCCGCGCAGCGTCAGCAGCACCGACACGAGCGCGACGATCGGCACGAGCGCACGCGCGAGCCACGTCACTTGCGCCTCGGGCACGTCGCGCGGCGCGAGCTTCGCGTACACGTTCTTGGACAGAATCGTGCACGCCGACATGAGCAGCATCGATCCGGGCACGAGCGCCGTGAGCAAACCGGCCGCGCCGACCACGCCGAGCATCCAGGGTCCGAACGCGTGGTCGGTCACGCGTAACAGCGACAGGTCCACCGACGTGCCCGTGAGTCCGGGCACCTCGAGCAGCGCCGCAAACCCGGTGAAGAACACGAACAGGAGCACGAGCTGGTAGAGCGGCATCACGACGGCGTTGCGGCGAAAGACGTTTTCGTCGCGTGCGGTATAGCACGACCCGAACGTGTGCGGCCACATGTAGAAGCCCAACGCCGTGAGCGCGACGGTCGAAATGAACCACGAGGGACTCATGCCGGTGCGCGGCAGCGTGAGGAATCCCGGATGCGCGCGATCAATCTGCGTGAACATGGCGCCGAATCCGCCGTGCAGGTGCGCCGGGAGATAGATGCCTAACGCAAGCGCCACGGCGAGGATCAGGATGTCCTTGAGTACCGCCGTCCACGCCGAGCCGCGCACGCCCGATGCCACCACGTAGATCACCAGCACCACGCTGCCCGCCCACACCGCCTGTTCCGCCGATACGGCGCCGGCCGACGACTCGGACACGATGATCCCGAGGCCCTTGAGCTGCAGCACGAGATACGGGATCATCGCCGCCACGCTTACCAGCGAGACCAGGATGCCTAACGATTCGCTCTCGTACTTGCGCACGAAGAAATCGGCCTGGGACACCAGCGCGTGCGCGTTGGCATAGCGCCACACCACCGGCAAGAGAAAGTACGACATGCCGTACGCCAGCGTGCCGTAGCACAGGATGTAGAATGCCGGCGCGCCCTTCCCGTATGCCCACCCGCTGCCGCCGAGGAAGGTGAAGGTCGTGTAGATCTCGCCGGCCATGAGCACGAACACGAAGATCGTGCCGAATCCGCGGCCGCCGACGGTCCACTGCTCGAGCGTCATCGCGTGACCGCGGCGTGCGCGGATGCCTAACGCGAGCGCGACCACGAAACACGCCCCGATGAGGAGCAACGCCGGATTCACCGCCCGCCTGTGCCCGCGTCGCGTTCACGCGCGCGATCGAGCGCGTAGATGAGCCACATGATCGCCGAGGTGAGCACGACCCACGCCGTCACCCAGAACAACAGGAACGGCAGACCGAACACGTAGGGCGTCACCCGGTTGGCGAATGGCACGCCGCCCAGCATGCCGATGGCCGGCACCAGGGCCAGCCATCGGTACCACCTCACGCGGCGCGTGCCCCGCCGAGATACTCGAGCGCGGCGCCGATGAAGATCGCCACGCCGGATTCGAGCGCCCGCTCGTCGATGTCGAACCGCTCGTGGTGGTGCGGGTGGACGATGCCCCGCGCTGCGTTGCGCGCGCCGATGAAGAAGAAGCAGCCCGGCGTCGTCTGCAGGTACGCCGAGAAGTCCTCGCCGCCCATGGTCGGCCGCGCGTCGGCGAGCGCGGCAGCGCCTAACGTACGCTCCACCACGCGCTGCATGAACGCCGTCGCCCGTGCGTCGTTGACCACCGGGCGATAGCCGCGGTCGAACTTGAGCGCGTACGTCGCGCCGTGCGCCGTCGTCACACCCTGCACGATCCGCTCGAGCAGCGCCGGAATCTGGTCGCGGAGTCCCGCGTCGAACGTGCGAATCGTACCGGCAAGCTCGACCGAGCCGGGCAGCACGTTGTACGTGGTGCCGCCGGCGATGCGCGTCACCGACACCACCGCGCGCTCGATGGGATCGACGTTGCGCGACACGATGTGCTGCAGGTTGGTCACCACCTGCGCCGCCACGGCGATCGCATCGACGGTCTCGTGCGGCGCGGCCGCGTGTCCACCGTGGCCCTGGATCACGAGGTCGAATACATCCGGCGACGCCATGAGCGGCCCGGATGCGACGCCCACTTTGCCGAACTCCATGGGCAGCCACAGGTGCGACCCGATCACCATGTCGACGCCGTCCATGACGCCCGCGGCGACCATCTCTTGGGCGCCGCCCGGATACAGCTCCTCGGCGTGCTGGAACAGGAGACGCACTTCCCCGTGCAGCCGCTCGCGCACTTGGCCTAACGCAGAGGCCGCGCCCAACAGCATGGCCGTGTGCCCGTCGTGTCCGCAAGCGTGCATCACGCCGGGATTTCGCGAGGCGTAGTCCGTCTCGTTCTTCTCGAGAATCGGCAGCGCATCCATGTCCGCGCGCACCGCCAGCACCGGCCCCACGTGCAAGCCGCGGAGCCGCGCCACGACGCTCGTTTTGGTGGGCCGCGACAACTCGAAGCCGCCCATCGCACGCAGCGTGTCGTACACGAATTGTGCGGTCTGCTCTTCGTGGTACGAGAGCTCGGGGTGCATGTGCAGATGGCGCCGCCACCCAACCACCGTATCGCGCAGACGTGCGGCGTGCTGGGTGGGCGATAAGTCGGATGCGGGTAACGTCGAAGTCATGAATCTTCTCCATTAGGTCGGACAGGACCGGCTGTGTCCACGCCTTGTCCGTTCTACGCGAATGTGCCCGCGATCCACGGCGGATGCCAGTCCTTGTGCCGTCAGGTCGCGGGTACCTCGACGCGCGCGCCCGGCCGGTCCCAGAACCAGAGCGCGAGCGTCGCGGCCGTGATTTGCGAGGCGACCACGAGGGCGACGCACCCTGCCCAACCTGCGCGCTCCCACACGAGACCTGGCACCACACCGCCCACGCTTCCCCCGAGATAGTACACCGTCACGTACGCGCCCGATGCAAGCGCACGGAGCGCCGGCGACGACGCCACGCGCAAGTAACTCGTCGCCGCGGCCTGACAGATGAAAATTCCGGAACACGTGATGGCGAGCCCAGCGATCACGAATGCAAGCGTGTGCGCGAGCGTGATCAGCGCGCCGGCGGCGCCCACGGCGAGCGCGCCCAGCATCACGGTGCGCGGACCGACGCGATCGATGAACCGTCCGGCGATCGGCGTGGCCACGGCACCCACCAGATACACCACGAACACGCCGCTCACTTGGGCCGTGCCTAACGAGAACGGCGGCGCGCTCAGGTAGAAGGTCACGTACGTGAACAGCGCCACCAGCGTGAACAACACGTTGAAGCCGATCGCGTACGTGGCCACGAGACGGCGGTCTCGCAACCCGGAGAGCGGCGCGGCGAGGCCCGCGCCGCGCGGGCGAGGTGAGTGGTGACGCGACGCCGGCAGCCACCGCCACGTGGCCGCCGCGCCGGCCAGGTTGATGATGCCTAACACAACGAACGCCTCGCGCCATCCGGCCTGCGCCGCGACCAACCCCGTGAGAACCCGTCCGCTCAATCCGCCCAACACCGTCCCGGTGACGAACGCCGCCATCACGGCGCCCACGCGACCGGGACCAGCCTCCTCGGTCACGTAGGCGAGCGCGATCACGTAGACACCGGGCGTCGTCGCACCTTGCAGAAACCGCCAGAACACGAGGGCGCCGAGTCCGCGCGACGTCGCCGCGAGCAGCGTCGGAATGGCGAGTGCAACGATCGCCAATACGATCACGCTCTTGCGACGCGCGCGGTCGCCGAGCGCGCCGACAAACGGCGCGATCATCGCGACCGCGATCGTCGATGCGCTCACGGTCAGACCGGCCTCTGCTTTGGTCGCGTGAAACAACGTCTCGAACAGCGGCAGCAGCGGCTGCGTCGCGTACAGATCGAGAAACGTGCAGAAGCCTGCGAATGAAATCGCGAGCATGCCGGCGCGACTCAAGCCAGGTCCGACGCGGGTCATGACGGTCGTGCGCGACGAATACGCATAGTACTGGCGAAAGGTCGGCAAGACCTCATTATATTCCCCGCACGCACCGGCGACCCCAAGACAGTGGTGCAGGCATGAATTCTTTTCACGTGACGCTCGGCCACGCGCACTTGAAAGTGCGGGATCTCGAGCGTGCGATCGCGTTCTATACGGAGTTCCTGGGACTCCGCCTTACGGAACGAGTCGGCAGCCAGTTCGCTTTTTTGTCCGGCGGCGCGCTCCACCACGATCTCGCGCTGCAAGCGCTCGGCACCGCGGCACCGGGTACGCCGCGTCACGCCGTCGGTCTCTTTCACCTCGCGTTCGAGGTCCCTGACCGGGAAAGTTTCGCGGCTGCGTATCACGCGCTCGACACCGGCGGTATTCCGGTCGCAGCGGTCGACCACGGGATCAGTTGGGCGATGTATTTCGCGGATCCCGATGGCAACGGGCTCGAAATTTATTGGGACACGCGTCGGGAGCCTCACGGCGCGGAGACGTGGAGTGGACGCAGCGACTTGTTGAACCCCCAGCGCATCGACGGCGCCGCCGCGCCGACTGCGCCGCACCTGTCGGTGAATCCGCTCACTCGAGATGCCGGAGAAAGCGCTCCGGGCTGGCGAGAAACTCGCGCGTGAGCGACACGTGCTCGAGCTGCTCGTAGGGAATCGCCGCGATCGGGTTCGAGTCGAAGCTGTAGATCCGCGCGCCGGGAAATGCGAGCACGATCGGCGAGTGCGTGGCGACGATGAACTGCGCGTCCTGCCGCACCATGTCGATCATCATCGCGAGCAGGCCCAGTTGACTCTGCGGTGAGAGTGCCGCTTCGGGCTCGTCGAGGAGATAGAGACCCGCCGGTACGAATCGGGCTTGAAAGAGCTTGAGAAAACTCTGGCCGTGCGAGTTGGCATCGAGGTCGATGCCGTAGCGCTTTTCCATCTCGGCGAGCGACGTCCGGACGGGCATCTCCGCGAGCCCGCGTGCGTAAGGCGAGCGCTCCGCATACTCGGCTTCGATTTCTTGCAGGCGCGCGAGCAACTCCGATCGTTCGCGCGACAATCGTTTCGTGTAGCCGAAGAAATCTTCCGCGCGCAGAAAGAAGCCGCGCGACGTGCGCTGCGCCCACGAGAGGCGGAGCGCGCGCGCGAGACGTCGTTGGGCGGCGAGGGACCCGTCGCGTTCGATGTCTTCGCTGCCCACGGACGGAATCGAGGCAGCGGCAGCGATGCCCTCGAGCAACGTGGACTTGCCCGACCCGTTCTCGCCCACGAAGAACGTGACCGGCGCCGACAGATCGAGCACCGGCAGCGTGCGGATGGCCGGCACCGTGAACGGAAACGTTTCCACCGCCGGCGCGTTGGCCGGCGGTGGGCGCCGTGTGATCGTGAGCAGGTGGGTCACATGTGCCTAACGATGCGCGCCGGCGCTGCCTCCGCCTTCGCCGCCCTCGGCGCGGCGGTGCACGCGTGTCGTGGCGTCGTCGATGCGCCCCAGATACTCGGCGACGGGCTCGTGGCCGCGGCGCTTGGGCAGCACGAACAGCGGGTCATCGGGCTCGCGCGCCGCGCCGGTGTCCACGAAGAGGTCGCCGCCGTGGGCATCGACCTCCTGTTCGAACCGTTCCACCGCGTCCTCGAGATCGCCGATCTCGTTGTCGCTTTCCGCGCCGGTGATGTGCACGCCGCGCGATTCGAGGTGGGCGATCGTTTCCTGCCGCACGCGAAGACGCTCTTCGCGCCGGTGCGGATCCAGTGCCTCTTCGCGCTCCTCGTAGGAGTCCGATAGTGGCGCATCGGCCATGGGAGTACCTCCTGAATGGTCGCGTTGCGTTAGGCGAATCAGCGCGTGAACCGCCTGTGGCGCGGTCAGCGCTGCAATTCCTCGGGCGTCAACTCGAGCTGATCGACGTAACACCATCCCCACTCCTCACCGGGCTCGAAGCTCCGCATGATCGGATGATGCGTCTGGTGAAAGTGCTTCGTCGCGTGTTTGTTCGGCGACTGGTCGCAGCAGCCCACGTGCCCGCATTCGAGGCACAGGCGAAGGTGCACCCACCACCCGTTGGTGGCGAGACACTCCTCGCAGCCTTGCGGCGTCTTGGGCTCGACCTCGCGGATCTCCCCGAGGTGCGAGCACTGCGATAGCGAATGCATGGGTCCTCCCCCGTAAAGTCGCCCGGTCGGGCCAGCCGGCCAAGCGTCGAGCGACTCGGTTTCAAAAGGATAATGGAATGGAGCGAGTTTTCACCGGCCCGCAAGGATCGGGCGCGAGACGCGACAGTACCCCAGAGGGAATTGGGAAGCGCTCGCTGGCGCTCGCTTGGGGAAACGCTTGCGCTTGGGGAAGCGGCGGCGATGCCGCCTTGGGGGATAGAAGCGCTTCCCACAGCAAGCGTGAGCGAGCGCTCCGCCGTTCCCGCTTTTTACTCCGAGTCTTTGCCTAACTCGGCGCCCCTGACGCCTGTCGACTGACAGTCGCCTTGCGCCGTGTCATACGTTGTCATACACTGTGTAGCTTGCTCGATTGTGCCGAATGCGTCGCGCACCGGGGGAAGCACAGTGAGCGACGGTTCTGCGTCGCCCAAGGACGCCATGCGGGAGATCGGTGATGACGCCATCCCTCGAACCGATTGGCGGCGAGCCATCCACCGGCACCGATGATCGCGAGATCGTTGCGGCCGTTCGTCACGGCAGCGCGGCCGCGTTCCGGGCGCTGTTTTGCGCGCACTATGAAGTCCTCTGCCGGTACGCGTATCGCTTCGTGCGCTCCCGCGCCATCGCCGAGGAGCTCGTGAGCGATGTGTTTTTGCGGATTTGGGCGCAGCGTGCGCGGTGGGAAGTACACGGCAGCGTGCGCGCGTATCTCTTCAGCGCGACGCGCAACGTGGCGATCGATCATCTGCGCCGGGAGCTCGTGGAGCGCCGGTCGTTGGAGATCGCGGGCCGCGAGTTGCGAGCCACGGGCGGCGTCTCGGCGGCAGCGGCTGACGTGCGGCTGGTCGCATCGGAGGTGGCCGCCACCATGCAGCGGGCGGTGGACGAACTGCCGCCCAGGCCGCGACAGGTTTTTCTGTTGCGCTGGCAGCGGCATCTCACGAACCTCGAGATCGCGGCTTCGTTAGGCATCGCCGTCAAGACCGTGGAGATGCACATGACGCGCGCGCTCGACGCGCTGCGCGCATCCCTGGCGCCCGACCTGCTCGGCGACTGAAGGCTCGCGTCGCATACAGGGTTCATCCGCCGCTCGTCCGTCACATGGGGCATGATCCTATGTGGTTGCGAGCATCGGGCGGCTCTCCATCCCGCGTATTCCGGCATCATGGACATTGAGCTCTTGCGCCGGTTTGTGTTGGGCGAGTGCGACGCGGCGGAGCGCGAGTCGGTGGCGCGGTGGGCCGAGGTGGATCCGGCGCGTCGCGAGGTGATCGAGGCGATCCGGCG
>DATEKK010000019.1:0-4269 GCA_035277485.1 Gemmatimonadaceae bacterium | reverse complement strand
AAGGATGCGCACTACAAGATCATCCCACCCGCGCGAGGCGGCGCCACAGGTACGGTGTGGCTTTCGCCCGGCGGGAATCGACTGAGCCTCGAGATCCGCGCGTCCCACCTCGTGCCCCGACTGCACTACGTGGCTGTGGTGATCGCGGACGCTGACGCGTATCCCTTTGCGCGGCTCACCGCCGACTCGCTCGGCCAACTCGCCCTGGATACGACGTTGACCCGCTTCTCGAGTGATGCCTGCCAGCGCGGAAAAACCGCGCAGCCGCGCTCGCTCGACGGCGGGCACGACATCAAGTTCTGGATTCGTCGCGACGGCGCATCGGCCGGAGGAGGACGGTGCGCCGGGAACGGCGACGGCGATGATCGTGTCGTGCTCTACGAGGCCCTGACCGAGCGATTCGCCGGCAGATAGGTGCTCGGCAGACCAACCCCGCGTCCGTTAGTCGTACGGGACGAGGGCGACGATGCAGACGCGTCGCGCGTCGAGGTGCCATTGCGCGATCCACCGCGCGAGATTCCCGGCGAGGTGCGCGCTATCCGCGGGCGTACGGGCCACGATCGGGTAGAAGCGCCATCCGTTAGGCCAGTTGCCCGAATAGCCATTCACCGTCGGCACGTCACGCTGCATCGATGCCCACATCGCGTCCACCTGATACCACCAGGGATCCTCGTTGCCCGCGAGTGGCGTGTACAGGAAGCTCTGGCATCGGCGATCGACGCCCGATGCCACGCGTGCCACGCGTGTCCGACCGGCCGCCTTGTCGAATGACGGAAGGCGGGCTTGCCACTGCTCACCCGCAACGAGCAGCACGAGCCACGCGATCACGGGAGCCGCACGCCAGTGCCAGCGTGACCATTGCACATCGATCCAGAAGGCCAGACCGATCGACGCCGGGACCAGCAGAAGCATCCCGACTCGCGCAACCGCGCGCAGCGCTGAGGCACCGGGTACGAGCGCAAAGACCAGTCGCCAGAGAACGATGCCATCCGTCCACCGTGTCGCGACGGCGACGATCGTCAGCGCCGTTAGGCCGAGCAGCGCGCCAAGCCGGCGCGAGGGCGCGAGCGCGAGTCCCCACGCGGCGACGCACAGGGTGACCACACCAAGTCCGAGCCGCTGCTCCGCCCCGGCGGGAATCGCGCGAATCGCAGACGTGTTCGCGAGCGGACCGTACAGCCAGTTGTCGGGGCCGAGGTCGAACCAGGAACCCGGCCGTGGCAGCATCGCGGCGGCGGTCGAGAACCCACGGGGGCCGAGTGTGTGCGCGGCATCCCAATAGTGGATGGCCAGCGGCGCGAGGAGAGCCGCGCCAAGTGCGCCGAACACAGTCAGCGGTCGCCAATGCCGATGGAACAGTGTCAGCAACGCCCCGCGACTCCGCGGCATGATGAGCGCCCACAGGCCACAAATCGCGATCGCGAAGCAGAGGAACCAACCGTAGTAGAATTCCGCGTACAATTGCGCGACGACACTCGCGGTGAACATCGCGAGCCAACCGAGCGCGTGCGCTGTATCGGTGTCGCGCTCGACCAGCCGGACGAGCGCGTAGATGGCGAAGATCGTGTAAAACTGTGGCAGCAGTTGTGGATGGTCGAGCTGCGCGGTCCGCATGCTCGCGAACGCGAACAGGAACGCGCCCGCCGCGGATGCGACAGCAGAGCAGTGCAGCGCGCGTCGAAGAAGCAAGTACGCAGCGACGAGGTTGAGCGTCGCCATCGTGAGCATCCAGAGCTGAAACGCGGTATCGGGCGCAGCGCCGAGTGCACGCCAGAACCAGTAGACAGGTGCGACGGTGAGCAGGACATCGGAATACGCGGCCGTATTCGAGGCAGGGAAAAAAACCGGTGGGCTCCAGAACAGCTCGTGTCCGGGCGCGCCAATGAGCCAGCGGTAGCCATGCTCGAGGATGTAGTTGGCGAGGCGCGTGTCACCCAAGTCGGTTTGGATACGCGCCAACCGGGTGACAAGAGTCGGGCGGAACGCGGCAAGCATGCCGGCAAGCCACGTCACCGCGATCGCGACGATGTCGACAAGTGCAGCGCGTGTGGCCTGACGCGCGCGGCCTACGCGTTCTGAGCGATGAATACGGTAATCTCACGATGCGGGATGCGCCTCGGCGATGATCGCGTGCGCTCTCATCGTTAGCAAGCGGCCCGTGCGACCAATCGCGGGTCGGTCCATAACAGCCGCGTCCGGCGGCGCCCGGCATCCGGCGAACGAGGCAGATCAATACGCCATGAGCGCGACCGCGGTGGCGAATTCATCCAGACTGTTAGCGGTTTTGCGGGCGAACCTTCACCTGCGGCCTCGCCTCCGTAGCGTGCGACGACAAACCCCCGACCGTTAGGCCGGGGGTTGTCGTGTCTGACCTCACATGGGTTACGGCCCTGCTACCGCAAGCTCATTCGATTCCGCGGTCGTCGGATCGATGATCGTGGCCACCTCGAGCACGCGATCGGCCGGGAATCCGCCGCGCCTCGCATGCTCCCGAACGAGCGCCGCGTCGCGTGCGATGTACACGCACGTGATCTTGTCCTCGGTCACGAAACTCTGCACCCACTGAATGCTCGGGCCGAGCTCCTGCAGCACGGCGCACGAGCGTTGCGCGATGGCCCGGAGCTCGGCTAACGACAACGCCCCGGCGTTCGGGATCTCGCGTTCGATGATGAACTTTGGCATCGGCGTTCTCCACGCGTGGTGTCGAGGTTTGTCAGTTGTGCGACATGGACATTTGAGCGGTCGTGTTGGCGCACGTGACCACCGGGTTCCACGGCGCGAAGAGTCCGCTCGGATTGTCCTTCCATGCCCACACGTGGAGACCCCACAGCTGGAACGCGTCGACCTGCTGGAACGGCTGCCCAAACAACACCGGCGGCGCGGCGCTCCGCGGGACGAACGTGTAGGGAATGATGTACTCGACAGCCACCAGCCGCATCCGACCATTCTGTTCGGGTTCGAAGAGCAATAGCTGCGGTTGATCGACGCGCACCGATCCGTTAATGAGTGCGGTCTTGCCGAAGTGGAAACCCATGCCGCCGGCGCCACCGGGATCGGTCATGCACGGCGTGATCTGCGTGGACCAGCCGGCGGCCTTCGCCTGATCGAACTCGTGGAACGGCGCCGTGACCGTCCGGAGCTCGGCCAGATCGTTCCGCACGGCGACACTCAGACCCTGCTCGCCCGCAGCCGCGCTCCCGTCGAAATTCGCACTCACGTTGCTGGCGACCGGCTGCCCGCTGCATCCGGCCAGCACTGCGATTGCGGTTAGCATTATTGCACTGCGTGTCATGGTGGCCTCGCTCGGTTTAGGTTATGCTCAACCCCGCGCCAAGCATGAGCGAACGTGATTAACCGCCTGTTTCGCTCGGGTTAGCCGCCGATTAGCTGACGGACCACGCACCATGCTCACCGTCCAATTGCTGGGAGGCGCGTGCCTCCGATCCGGCACCGCAGCCCTCACGGGCCCGCCCGCACAGCGACACCGCATTGCGTTGCTGACGCTCATCGTCGCCGCGTGGCCCAAGCCCATCTCCCGGGACCGGGCGATGGCGCTCTTGTGGCCCGAGCGCGACCTGCCTAACGCACGACGGCTGCTCAACCTCGCCGTGCACGTCCTGCGCGGCGTCCTCGGCGAGAGCGCGATCGCGTCTACCGGCGACGGGCTGCTGTTCGACCCGACGTGCGTCACGTGCGACTTGCACGAGCTGCGATCCGCGATGTCGCGTCAAGACTCGGAGCGCGTGGTGGAGCTGTACGCGGGCCCGTTACTCGATGGGTTTCACCTCGACGATTCGACGGACTTCAGTTACTGGCTCGATGAACGTCGCGCCGAGCTCTCGCACGCGTACATTGGCGCCCTCCTCGCCATTGCCCTGCGGCAGGAGCAAACTGGCGATGTACACGGCAGAGTGGGGACGTGTCGCCGCTTGGTGGCCGCCGACCCACACTCGGGCGTGCACGCGCAGTCGCTCATGCGCGCGCTCGATGCCGCCGGCGATCACGCCGCGGCCATCCAGCACGCGAGCGAGCACGCAAATCGCCTGCGCGCGGATCTCGATCTCGAGCCGGACCCGGACGTTGCCGCGCTCGCCGAGCGCTTGCGCCGCGCCGGAACGAGACGGATCCCGTTGGATGACCATGGCCTAACGGCGTCGGCATCGGTCGCGGTCTTGCCCTTCATCAATCTGAGCGCGGATACCGAGAAGGAGTATTTCGCCGACGGAATCACCGAGGACGTGATCGCGCAACTCTCGAAGATTCGCGCGC
>DATEKK010000018.1:0-3676 GCA_035277485.1 Gemmatimonadaceae bacterium | reverse complement strand
GCCCGCGCCTGTCCCGCTTCCACCAACCATCCCTCGAGGTCCGCTCGATGTCGCGCTCTCTTCGCGCCGCCTTGCGCCTGGCCGCGGCCGTCCCGCTTGTCGCCATCGCCGCCGCCACCGCGCACGCTCAGAAGTCCAAGTCCCGCGCCAAGGAATCGAAGAGCCAAGCCTCCTCGCAAACGGCAAAGGGCTCGGCGCCCGATTCGATGTTCCTGTCCGCGCTCAAATGGCGATTCATCGGCCCGGAAGGAAATCGTGCCGACGCCATAGCAGGTGTGCCCGGTGATCCCAACGTCTATTACGCAGGTGCCGCGAGTGGCGGCGTCTGGAAAACCACAGACGGCGGCGCGCATTGGAATCCGATTTTCGACGATCAGCCGGTGCAATCCATCGGCTCCATCGCGGTCGCGCCATCGGATCCGAACGTCGTCTACGTCGGCACCGGCGAGCCGTACATCCGCAGCCACATCTCGGTCGGCTGGGGCATGTTCAAGTCCACCGACGCCGGCAAGACGTGGTCGCGCGCCGGTCTCGAGAACACGGGACGCATCTCGCGCATCGCCATCGACCCGTCTGATCCCAATCGCCTCTTCGTCGCCGCACTCGGCACGGCATATGGTCCGGCGCCGGACCGTGGCGTCTTCCGCAGCACCGACGGCGGCAAAACGTGGACGAAGGTGCTCTTCGTCAACGACTCGACCGGGGCCGTCGATGTGCTGTTCGATCCGAAGAATGCGGGCATCCTCTACGCGAGCACGTGGCAGATCGCGGTCCACACGTGGGGACGCGAGAGCGGCGGCGCGGGAAGCGGGATCTGGAAGTCGACCGACGGCGGCACCACCTGGAACCGCCTAACGGGCCACGGACTCCCCACTCGGCCCGTGGGAAAAGTTACGTTAGGCATTAGTCCGGCGAATCCGCAGCGCGTGTATGCGGAGATCGAGACCGGCGACGGCGTGCCGTGGCATGGCGCGCCCACCGACACGGGCCGGCTGTGGCGCTCGGATGATGCCGGCAGCTCGTGGAAGCTCGTGAACAGCGACCTCGAGATGATGGGACGCACCGCGTATTACTCGCGCATGGGCGTGATGCCCGACAACGCCGACGAGGTGTACTTCCTCGCCGCCGACTTCACCAAGACGCTCAACGGCGGCGTCACCATCATCGACTTGCAGGGCGACCAGTTCCCCCGCGGCGACCATCATGACATCTGGATCGACCCGACTAACGGAAACCGGTTCGCGGTCGCGCACGACGGCGGCGTCGCCATCACGATGAATCGCGGCCGGAACTTCCTGCGCGTGCAGCTGCCCATCGCGCAGATGTACCACGTCACAGTCGACAATCGCATTCCATACTATGTGTACGGCAACAAGCAGGACGGCACCTCGTACATGGGACCGAGCAACTCGAAGCTCGGCGCCGATGGCGGGATCTGGCGCGGCGAATGGCGCAGCGTCGGCGGCGGCGAGAGCGGCTTCGCGATTCCCGACACCGTCGACTCGAATCTCGTGTGGTCGAGCGCATCGGGTTCGGGTGCGATTGGCGGCATCGTGGTCCGCTACAACGTGCCGACGCACATCATCAACAACGTGGAAGTGTGGCCGGAAAACGTGGCCGGTGCGCCGGCGGAGATGGCGAAGTACCGCTTCGTGTGGAACTTCCCGCTCATGATCTCGCCGCACGATCACAACACGGTGTACACCGGCTCGCAAGTCGTGCACCGGACCACGAACGGCGGCCAGAGCTGGGATGTCGTAAGCCCCGACCTCACGCGCAACGACAAGTCCAAGCAGGGCATTTCCGGCGGCCTGACGCCGGACAACATCGGCGTCGAGTACGCCGACGTCATCTACTGGATCGCCGAATCGCCGCTGGCGAAGGGCGAGCTGTGGGTTGGCACGAACGATGGCCTCGTGCAGTTGACGCGCGATGGAGGAAAGACCTGGTCTAACGTAACCAATTTGCCGAGCGGGTATCCCACGTTAGGCACGGTGTCGAGCATCGAGCCGTCGCGATTCACGCCGGGCACGGCGTACATGGCGATCGACGGCCACCAGGTGAACAACTTTGACCCGTGGGTCTATCGCACCACCGATTGGGGCAAGACCTGGACGTTGATCACGCACGGCATCGCCAAGTCGCCGATTTCATACGCGCACACCATCTACGAAGATCCGGCGCGCAAAGGCTTGCTCTACCTCGGCACCGAAGGTGGCATGTACGTGAGCTTCGACGCCGGCGACAACTGGCTGCCGCTGCAGAGCGGTCTGCCGCACGCGCCGGTGTACGGCGTGACTGTGCAGCCGCACTATCAGGATCTCGCCATCGGTACCTATGGGCGCGGCTTCTGGATCCTGGATGACTTGACGCCGTTGCACCAGTGGAGTCCGGAGCTCACGTCGAAGTCGTTGGCGCTGCTCGAGCCGCGTCCGCAATACCGCTACCGCGGCGTCGCCGAGCCGGCCACCGAGTTGGACGACATCGTCGCGGGCAAGAATCCCGCGGACGGCGCGACGCTCGATTTCTGGGTCAAGTCGGCGCCCAAAGATTCCACCGACAGCGCGAAGGTGACCGTCGCCGACAACTCGGGCGCCGTCGTGCGCACGATGAAAGTGAGGCCGCACGAAGGACTCAACCGCATCCAGTGGGACCTGTACGGCGACGCGACGAAAGAAGCCAAGCTGCGCGCGAGCCCGATGTACATGGACTGGTTCCAGGTGAAGGCGTCCGGCATTCCCGCGCCCGACGTCGGGCGCTTCGCGGTGCTCGAGCCGCCCGGCACATACACGGTGACGGTGGCGCTCGACTCGTTGCACGACACGCAGAAGCTCACCGTGCTGCAGGATCCCGCGAGCGGCGGCACGGAGCAGACCATCGCGGCGCAGAACGCGTTCGTGCGCTCGCTCTACGCGGATATCAACGACGCGGTCGATCAGATCAATCAGATGGAGGTCGTTCGCGCGCAACTTTCCGGTCTCCTGACGCTGGCCGGCAAAGACTCGACGTTCGCCGACGTGCGCAGCGCGAGCGATTCGCTGCGCGAAAAGCTGGTGAGTGTGGAGCAGCAGCTCATCCAGCTCAAGGTGACGGGCCGCGGACAGGATGACGTGCGCTGGCCGCCGATGCTCTCGGAGAAGTTGATGTATCTGGCCGACGAAGTGCAGCGGTCCGACGCGGCGCCGACAGACCAGGCAAAGCAGGTGGCCGAGTTGCTGCACGGCCAGCTGCAGACCATCAAGGGTCAGGTCGCGCAGTTCCTCAAGACGGACGTGACGGCGTTCAACGACAAGATGCGCGGCCGGAACGTGCACCCGATCGTCGGCGAGCGGCAGTAGGACAGGGAAGACGACGAATGTATGTAGGTTCTGGCGACATCACACAGAAGCTGCCTAGTTTAAAGGCAACTACTATGTGATGGGCCGTTCACCCTGCATGGCGTCGGCCTCTCACAGACCCGCGGCGGTCTGGTCTTGGCGGCGTACCTCAGCGGCAGCAGCCTGATTAGCACGCTCAGCAAAGGGCTCGGACTCGGCGGCTAGCCGTTAGGCACGTGGGCGCCGTATGCCGCGCTTGACAGCGGGCCGCCCGCGTGCAACTATTCGGCTGCCGGCACGAGCCGGCGCCACCATTCGCTCTCGATCATGACGCGCACGCACTCCACGTACTGGTTTAC
>DATEKK010000017.1:0-10571 GCA_035277485.1 Gemmatimonadaceae bacterium | reverse complement strand
CCTTGCCTGCTGCACCGACGACGGGGACGACGCATGATCGGCGCAGTCGTCCAGGCGCGCATGGGTTCCACCCGGCTGCCCGGCAAGGTGTTGATGCCGGCGGCCGGGAAACCGTTGCTCGCGCACCTGCTCGAGCGCCTGAGCCGCGCCCATACGCTCGAGACGATCATCGTCGCCACGTCCGACGACGCGCGCGATAATCCAATTGCCGCGCTGTGCTCATCGTTAGGCGTCCCGGTGTTTCGCGGCAGCGAGCGCGACGTGCTCGATCGATATTACCGGGCCGCGCGCGGCTTGGGGTTCGATCTCGTGGTGCGCATCACCGCCGACTGCCCGCTCGTCGATCCCGCGATCGTCGATGCGATGGTGCAGTACGCGCTCGACCACGAAGGTGATTTCGATCTCGTCACCAATCGCCGCCCGCTCACATTCCCGGACGGCCTGGACCTGGACGTCATTCCCATCGACGCGATCGCCCATGCGTGGCGCGAAGCGCGCGAGCCGATGCAGCGCGAGCACGTGATCCCGTGGTTCTGGGACACGAACCGGCGTATCCACAACCTCGAGCACCCGGCGAATCTCTACGCCGAGCACCGCTGGACGCTCGACTACGCCGAGGACTACGCGCTCATCCGCCGCGTGATCGAGGAGTTGGCGCCGGCGTACGGATCTACGTTCGCGATGGACGACGTGCTCGCCTTCATGTCCGAGCACCCGGAGGTCGCGCGCTCGAATGCGCAGTACATCACCGTCCAGCCGGTGCCGCCCACGGGACGCACGCTGTCCGTGGCGCGGGCCGGCCGCGCCCACCCGATGGCCAGCAGCCGCACCGCCTAACGATGCCACAGTCCTTCGATTACACGCGCGACGAGCTGATCCACGCGCTCCGCGCCTCGGGCCTCGGCCCCGGCGACATCGTGTTCGCCCACATCGGGCTCGACACGCTCGGCCGCGCCGATGGCTGCCTGACGGACGACGACACTAGCGCCATGCTGCTGGGCGCGTTCGAGGCCGTGCTCGGCCCCACCGGCACGCTCCTCGTGCCGACCTACACGTTCTCGTTCTGCCGCCAGGAGTCGTTCGACGTGCAGCGCACGGCCACGCAGGGCGGCCCGTGGAGCACGTACGCGCCGTTCCTCGAGTACTTCCGGCTCCTGCCTAACACAGTCCGTTCGGCCGATCCGATTCATTCGGTCGCCGGACGCGGCCCCATGGCCGCCGCGCTGCTGCGCGACATCCCACCCGCGTGCTTCGGCCCGGGCAGCGTGTTCGACCGCCTGCACGCCGCGGGCGGGAAGGTCTGCACCATTGGCGTGGGCTTGAGCGAAGCCAGCTTCCAGCACTTCGTCGAAGAATCCGTGGGCGTTCCGTTCCGCTTCAAGAAATTGTTCACCGGTGTCATTCGCGACAACGGACAGGAGCGGAAAACCGGTTGGGTCTTCAACGTCAGGATCCTCGGCGATCAGAGCGAGCCGCACCTCACACACCTCGAGACGGCTGCAAAGGCCGCAGGCATCTGTCGTGTTGCCAGCGTTGGGCGCGACGCGATCCGCACGGCCGAGTGTGAGCCGCTGCGCGAGTTGATCCTGCGCAACCTCGCGCGCGATCCATGGTTCACCGCGCGCGGACCGGCTGCAGATCCAATCGCGCTCGAGACACAGCGCGTGCCGCCACGTCGCTTCGACATACAGATGCCCGAGTCTGCGACCATTCCGCAGATGATCGACGCACTCTGGCAGGTCCCGCGCGACATCATCTCCGACGGGTACGACGCCGCGCTCGACGCGCTCGCTACACAAGTGCCGATGACGGTGCACGAATATCCCACCGGCAGCGAGTGCTGGAGCTGGATCGTGCCCGAGAAGTGGACGTGTCACGAAGCGTATCTCGAGACGCTCGATGGCCGCCGTCTCTTTTCGTACGTCGATCATCCGCTCCACGTCGTGTCGTATTCGCTGCCATTTCGCGGCGTCGTGTCACGCGAGGAGCTGCTTCGCCATCTCCACGTGGACGAAAAGCAGCCCGACGCCGTGCCGTTCATCTTCAAGTACTACGAGCGCGATTGGGGTCTCTGCTGCAGCAAGATGCTGCGCGACTCCCTAACGGACGCCGAATACCGCGTCGTCATCGACACGAGCTTCAGCTACGGCACGCTCAAAGCCGGCGAGGTGATCGCGCGCGGCGCGAGCGATGAAACCATCGTGCTCTGCGCGCACCTGTGTCATCCGGGCATGGTGAACGATGATCTCACTGGTGTCGTCGTGGGCATCGATGTCATGCGCGCGCTCCTGGCGCGTCGCAATCTCCGCTACACGTACCGCTTCGTCATCATTCCGGAAACGATCGGTACGGTCGCGTATCTCAGTCGCAACGAAGATCTGATCCCGCATCTCAAGGGCGGCTTGTTCCTCGAGATGTTAGGCCTCGAGCATCCGCACGCGCTGCAGCTCTCGTTCACCGGCACCACCGACGTCGATGATTGTTTCACGGCTGCGCTGCACGCGGGCGATCCGGAAGGTTGGACCGGTGCCTTCCGCACCGTGATCGGCAACGACGAACGGCAGTACAACGCACCGGGGGTGCGCGTGCCGATGCTGTCGTTGTCGCGCGTGCTGCGTCCCGATTCGCCGGATTGGCCGTACCGCGGCTATCACAGCACGAACGACACGCCGAAGATCACGTCTAACGCACGACTCGCCGAATCGCGCGACCTCGTGTTGCGCATGATCGATGCGCTCGAGTCGAACGTGGTTCCGGTGAACGCCTACAAGGGCGAGGTGTTCTGCTCGCGCTTCGGCGTGCACATCGACTTCTATACGAATCCGGAAGGCAACAAGGCGCTCTTCGACATCTTGTTCCTCATCGACGGCACGCGCTCCATTGCACGCATCGCATCGGAGTGCGGCATCTCGTTCGAAGCAGCGCGGGCTACCATCGAGGAACTGCACCGGCGCGGCGTCGTCCGACTCGATGGACCGGCCGCGACGGTCGAGCCGGCGAGGAAAACGGCGCAAGCGACGACAGAGCACAGAAGCGCGGAGCGTCTGCAACCGGTGTGATGATGGCGGCTTGGCCGCGATGGCGTATCGACAAACCCGTGCAGCGGTGTTGATCCGTCGCAACAGAGAGTAAGACAGTCCTCGGCGCAATACCGCGCTGAAGGCTGTGAACTAGCAGCTTAAGTCGTTATGCAGCAAGAAGATGATTTGTCACAAGCCGGTCGATGGAAGCCTGCCTTCTCGTGCCCACATCTTGCGCTTTCCGCAGCGCGCTTCGCACTCGAACTTCGGTGAGCACGCGATGAACTGTCTGGCCATTATCCCCGCTCGCGGCGGATCGAAAGGCGTACCCCGGAAGAACATCCGCCTGCTGGCCGGACATCCGCTCCTGTCGTACAGCATCGCGCACGCGCGTGCGACGCCGGAGATCAATCGCATCGTCGTGTCGACGGACGATCCCATGATCGCGCGCGTCGCCCACGAATGCGGCGCCGAATCGGTCGTTCGTCCCGCGGAAATCAGCGGCGATACCGCGACGAGCGAGTCCGCGCTCGTGCACACGCTCGATCATCTGCACGACACCGAGGGCTACGAGCCCGATCTCGTGGTGTTCCTCCAGGCCACATCGCCGCTCCGCCGCGCCGATGACATCTCGATGGCCATTCGCACGCTGCTCGAGGACGAGGCGGACTCGCTGTTTTCCGCGTGCGCGATGCACGGCTTCGTGTGGCGGCGCGACCGCGGCGGGAGCGAGTGGCACTCGCAGACGTACGACTACCGCAATCGCCAGCGCCGCCAGGATGCGCCCGAGGACGTGGTCGAGAACGGATCGATCTACGTCTTCCGGCCGTGGGTCCTGCGCGAGCTGGGCAATCGGTTAGGCGGAAGGATCGCGGTGCACTTCATGGACGCCGCGGAGTCGGTGCAGGTCGACACGCCGTCGGATCTCGAGCTGGTGGAGCATCTGCTCTCGCGCCGGCGCGCGCCCGCGAGCGCCGCGGAGCTCGGACGCGTGCGGTTGCTCGCGCTCGACTTCGACGGCGTCCTAACGGACAACCGCGTGGTGGTGAGCCAGTCGGGCGAGGAAGCCGCGGCGTGCCACCGCGGAGACGGCTGGGGCATCGCGCGGCTGCGCGAGGCCGGCGTGGCCGTGGTCGTGATCTCGACCGAGACCAACCCGGTCGTCGCCGCGCGCTGCCGCAAGCTCGGCATCGAGTGCACCGACTCCTGCGATGACAAAGTCGCGGCGCTGACATCGATCGCCGCCAAGCTTGGCGTCGGCGCCAACGAAGTGGCCTACGTGGGGAACGACGTGAACGACCTGGCGTGTCTGCGCTGGGTCGGCTTGCCGATCGCCGTCGCCGACGCCGAGCCCGAGGTTCGGGCTGCCGCGCGTTTGGTGACGACGCGCCCGGGCGGATTCGGCGCGGTGCGCGAAGTAGCGGACTGGATACTGACGACACGGGCACCGCGCGACGCCATGTCGCACGACGCGCCCGCGTCGACTCGAGGAGGAGTGCGATGACATCGACAGTGAAGATCGGCGATCGTCTCGTGGGCGATGGCGAGCCGTGCTACGTGGTGGCGGAGATCGGCATCAACCACAACGGAGACGTCGACATCGCGCGCCAACTCATGGCGACGGCGAAGCGCTACGGCTGCGACGCGGTGAAATTCCAGAAGCGCACGCCCGAGCTGTGTGTGCCGCCAGAGCAGCGCAACCTCATGCGCGAGACGCCGTGGGGCATCATGACCTACCTCGAGTACCGGCACCGCGTGGAGTTTGCGCGCCCCGACTACGAGGAGCTCGATGCGTATTCCAGGAAGCAGGGCTTGGCGTGGTTCGCCTCCTGCTGGGACGAGGCGTCGGTGGACTTCATCGAGCAATTCGCGCCGCCGTGCTACAAGATCGCGTCCGCCTGCCTAACGGACGACAACCTGCTGCGCCACCACCGGCAGTACGGCCGGCCGATCATTCTCTCCACCGGGATGAGCACGGTCGAGCAGATCGATCACGCCGTGGACGTGTTGGGCACCGAGAATCTCATCCTCATGCACTCGACCAGCTCGTATCCGGCCAAGATGGACGAGCTCAATCTCCGCTGCGTGCCCGCGTTGAAGGAGCGGTACGGCGTGCCGGTAGGGTATTCGGGTCACGAGGTCGGCTTGGTGCCGACGGTGGCGTCGGTGGTGCTCGGCGCGTGCATGGTCGAGCGGCACATCACGCTCGATCGCGCGATGTGGGGAAGCGACCAGGCCGCGAGCGTCGAGCCGCAGGGCGTGCAGCGTCTGGTGCGAGACATCCGCGCCGTGGAAGAATCGTTAGGCGACGGCCGCAAGCGCGTGTACGACAGCGAGCTGCCGCTCATCAAGCGGCTCCGTCGCGTGAACGGCAACAGCCCCGCCGCTGCGGCGCCCAACGCAGCCGGCCAGGCGTGAGGACGATGGTCGAGCCGCGAACGGGCAACCCGGACCGCGCGTCATGACGACGACCACCGCGAAGCCGTACTCATTCCTCGGTGCGCTGGGCGTGGGCGTGCGCTCGATGCGCGCGCACCCCGTACTGGCGTTGCTGCTCCTTGCCGCGACGATATCGCAAGGTACGATGCAGGGCCTCATCGTCTGGGCGCTCCGCAAAGTCCTCATGATGTTCGGCGAGGGGAAGGGCGGCAGTGCATCGCTCGTGGTCGGCGGCGCCGTCGTGATCTTCGCGCTCTGGACGATCCGCGTCGCGATGACGTACGTCGGCGAACAAGTATCCATCCGTCTCGCGCACCGCGTCGAGATCGATTCGATGCGCGACGTGCTCCGCAAGCTGCTCACGCTGTCCGTGCGCTTCTTCGATCGCAGCAGCCAAGGCGATCTCGTGATGTCGTCGTACGACGACCTCAAGGGCATCCGCACGGTCACCCTCGATCTCAGCATCATCCTGCTCGCGTTCTCGCGACTCGCGGGATTGGCGGTCGTCGCATGGATATTGAGCCCCAAGCTGGCGGTCATCGGGCTCGTCGCGGTGCCGTTAGGCATGTTGCCGGTGTACTTCCTCGGCCAACGCATCACGAAAGCCGCGAGCTTCGAGCGGAGCGCGATCGCCACGCTGTTCGACAGCTTCCTGCAGGTGTCGTCCGGCGTGCGCGTGATCAAGGTGAACCGCGGCGAGTCGCGGGTGCTCGAGCGCGCCGACGCCATCGGCCACGAACTGTTCCACCACGTCGTTAGGCAGGCGGACGCAAGCAATCTCGCGCGGCTGCTGCTGGAGTCCGTCTCGGGCATCGGCCTCGTGGCCGTGCTCATCATCGGCGGCCGTGACGTGGCCGCCGGCACGCTGACGTGGCAATCGCTGCTGAGCCTCCTCATCGCCATCATGGCGGTGTATGCGCCGGTGCTCAATCTCCTCACGGTGTATGGCTCCGTGCGCAAGGTGATTCCGAACCTCGAGCGCACGCGCTCGATTCTGGCCCTCAACGCCGAGATCCCCGATGTGCCGAGCGCGCAGGCGCTGCACCACGCGCCGGATCGCATCGTGCTCGAGGACGTGAGCTTCGCATACGATGGCCGTCTCGTGCTCGACTCGATCAATGCGACAATCCATCGCGGCGAGACCATCGGCATCGTCGGTCCATCCGGCGCGGGCAAGACGACGCTCATGGCGCTCATGCTCCGCCTCTACGACCCGAACAGCGGCAGCATCACGTTCGATGGCGTCGACCTGCGCAACATCAGGCACGCGGACTTGATGGACCAGAGTGCGATCGTGCTCCAGGAGCCGTTCCTGTTCCTCGATACCATCGCGAACAACATTCGCATATCGAGACCGGACGCTTCGATGACCGAGGTCATCGAGGCGGCACAGGCCGCCAACGTGCACGACGAGATCGAGCGCATGGAGCGCGGCTACGAAACGATGCTCGGTCGCGCACGCGACGCGCGCGGCGTGTCGACCGGACAGAAGCAACGGATCTGCATCGCCGCGGCGCTGCTCAAGAATGCGCCGTTGTTGTTCCTCGACGAAGCGACGAGCAGCCTGGATGCCGTGAGCGAGCGGCGCTTTCAGAGCGCACTCGAGCGCCTCATGCAAGGCCGCACCACGTTCATCATCGCGCATCGCCTGTCCACGCTGCGCAATGCCGATCGTATCATGGTGATGGAGCAGGGCCGTCTCGTGGGTTTCGACACCCACGAAGAGTTGATGCGGAGCTGTGACGTGTATCGCCGCTTGTGGACGTACCAGATGGGCGGCGCGACCATGGACCGCCTCGAGCCGGTCGAGTTGTGATGATGCATCGTCTCGCGGAACCGCGACACGTGCTCGTCGACTGCGGCGACTACGAGCTCGGGAACCTGGGCGACGTCGCGATGCTGCAGGTCACGGTGCAGCGCTTGCGCGAGCACTTTCCAAGCGCGTCGATCGATGTGATCACGCGCGATCCGGCTGCGCTCGCCCGCCACTGCCCGGGCGCGCACGCGGTTCCATACGACGGACGACAGCTCTGGTTCGGGCGCGGCATGCTGCTCGGCCGCGCGGATCGCGTGCTCCAGCGCACGTCGCTCTTTCGCGAGGCCGGAGTGGAAGGCGCGATGCGGCGGCACTGTGAGCCGGTGCTCGAGCGGCTCGTTCGAGTGCGGCTCGGCCGCGGCAGCGCCGATCTCGAGGCGTTCAACGGATTCATGACCGCGCTGCGCTCTGCCGACGCGGTGGTCGTGTGCGGCGCGGGCGGCGTGACCGATCACGCGCGCAAGTGGGCGCTGCCGGTGCTCGCCTTGCTCGAGTATGCGCATCGCCACGGTGTGCCGACCGCGATGTTCGGCCACGGGTTGGGACCGCTCACCGACCGCGACCTCACGCGTGTGGCGGCGCGCGTGCTGCCGACGCTCGATCTGTTCGCGCTGCGCGAAGGACGCGCCGGACCGTCGATCGCGCGTGCGTTAGGCGTCGATCCATCGCGCGTGATGGTCACCGGCGACGACGCGATCGATCTCGCGCACGCGGAGCGCCCCGAGTCGTTAGGCGAATGCGTGGGCGTCAACCTGCGCGTCGCGCGCTCGGCGGATGTGGACGAGCGGTACATCGACATGATCGGGCGCGTCGTGTCGGGATTCGCGGCGACGCACGACGCGCCCCTCGCCGCGCTGCCGATCGGCCGCGGCAAGGCATCCGACGATGTCCGCACCATCCAGCGGATGCTCGCCGCCGCCGATGGCGCGACGATCGTAGAGGGTCCGCTCGACACGACGCACGCAGTGATCGAGCAGGCGGGTCGATGCCGCATCGTGATCACGGGCGCGTACCACGCCGCCGTGTTCGCGCTCGCGCAGGGTGTGTCGACGGTGTGTCTGGCGCGGTCCAACTACTTCCGCGAAAAGTTGCTCGGCCTTGCGGCGCAGTTCGGCGTCGGATGCACGGTGATCGATCTCTCCTCGGACGATGTGGCCGGTCACCTCGAGCGCGCGATGGAGCAGGCGTGGAGCTCGGCGCCGGCCGCACGCCAATCGTTGCTCGACGCCGCGTCGCGACAGCTCGCGGCGAGCCGCAGTGCCTATCGCCGCTTTTCGGATCTGCTCGCCGAGCGTGCGACGCGGGGCGGCGCGCGAGGTCCGCGGGTTTCGGCGCAGCACGACAGCGCGCCGGTCGTGCGCGAAGTTGCCGGCACGCCGGCCGGGAGCGTCAAGTGATCCGGCCGCCGGTGCCGTCGATCGCGCCGCACCGCTTTCTGTTCGCGGTGCCTAACCACCAGCGCGACCTGGAGGGGCACGCGCTCGTCGCGTACCACCTGGCGCGGCGCCACGGACACGAAGCCACGTTCACCAACGTACCGGGTCTCGAGGATGCCGTGCTCGCGGTCGCGCCGGACGTCGTCGTCCTCGATCGCGTGGACACCCGCGCGCACGTCGCGCGGCTGGCCAAGTCGTTAGGCATGAAGGTCGCGCTCTTGCCGACTGTCGGCTTCACCCAGGATACCACCGAGATCGAGGCGCGGCGCGCCGGGAAAGACCTGGCATCCGAGCGGTTGGTCGACTGCTGCCTTGTGTGGGGGGACTACGCGCGGCGCCTGTTGCTCGAGAGCCGCGCGCTGCCCGAGTCCACCGTCCACACGGTGGGTTGCCCGCGCTTCGATGCGTACAGCCAGCCATACCTGTCGCTCGCCGAGCCGCGCGAGTCGCTCGCGGCCGGTCTCGAGACGGCCGACGCGAATACGCCGTTGATCGTCTGGGCGACCAACACGTATCACGTCCGCACGCGCGACCTGGAAACCACGGTTGCCAGCGCGGTGGCATCCGGTGTGCCCGAGGCAGAGATCCGCGGACAGCTCGCGGACGAGGAGACGGCGTTCAACGATCTGGCGAACGCGGTCACCACACTCGCCGCGCGTCACCCGGACTGGCGCTTCCTCATCAAACTCCACCCCGCCGAGACGCCGGCGCCGTACGAGGCCATCGCGGCTGGTTCGCCTAACATCACGCTCGCGTCGAACGCGCGGATTCGCGATGTGCTGCACCATTGCACGGCGCTGCTGGCCAACACCTCGACGACCGCGACCGAAGCGTGGATGCTCGGCAAGGCGGTATACGAAGTGATCTTCGGGAAGTACCACGTGCCCGCGCCGTCGACGTACCTCGCGGGCAACTACATCGTGCGGTCGATCGACGAACTGGACGCATCATTGAGGAAGTGCGTCGAGTCGCCGGAAAGCGCTATGGATAACGAGCATCGGGCAGCCCGCACGGCGTTCCTCGAGGACGTGTATTTCCGGATCGACGGGCGGTCCGCCGAACGCTGCGCGGCGCAGCTGCATGCAGTAGTCGCCGCGGAGCAGCGGCCGGAAGACCGAGCGGTGATGCGCGCATCGGCCGCGGTGCTGCGTGCGGAACGCCGGCGCGCCGCGCAACGACGACCGGGCGCGCGAATCAAGGCTGCGTTAGGCCTTTCGAATGGGGTCACGCTTAGTTTCTGGCGGCGCGCGTTCTGGCGCCAGTTCACGAACCACCGCTGGCGCAGCCCATGGGTGGAACCGATCACCATCGAGATGGTGCAGGCGCACTTTGACCGCTTCGACCGCGTCCATCCGCGCCTGCCCGCGACGAACGGTGCAGCGCTGCCACCGTCCGCGCTGTTCGCGCGCAACGCCGCACGCGCGCCGCGCCGTTAGACCGCTCGACGGTCGCTGACCAGGTTCACGAGGATCGTATGCCGTTGCCGAGTTTCGTCATCGTGGGTGAACGCAAGAGCGGGACGACCGCGCTGTGCCATTGGATGGCGCATCCGGACGTCTACATGCACCCGCGCGAGGACATGAACTATTTCATTGAAGACGAAATCCTCGTGACGACCACGTGGCGCGACGGGCCCGCGGACCCGCAGCGCTGGGAGCGTACACATTCGGCGGAGCAGTACGCGTCGCTGTTCGCAGAAGTCGAGACCCAACGGGCAAGCGGCGAAAAGAGCGCCGACCTCTTTTTCTGGCGGCCGGCGCACGAGCGCATGGTGCGCTTACTGCCCGATGCGAAGTTCATCGTCCTGCTGCGCGACCCGGTGAAGCGCGCGTGGTCCCACTACCTGGACGAGCTGGCCAA
>DATEKK010000016.1:0-2928 GCA_035277485.1 Gemmatimonadaceae bacterium | reverse complement strand
TGCTCCGCGGAGATCAACGGCAAGCCGCGCCTCATGTGCATGACGCGGCTCAACGATCTGAATCTCGAGAAGGCGGTGACGATCGAACCGATGCACACGTTCCCGCGCATCAAAGATCTCGTGACCGATGTGTCGTGGAATTTTCGCGTGAAGAAGCGCATCCAGCGTTTCACTCCGCGGCCTCCCGATGCGCCGGATGGCACCTGGCGCATGCAGCAGAGCGACGTGGACCGCGTGCAGGAGTTCCGGAAATGCATCGAGTGCTTTCTCTGCCAGGACGTGTGCCACGTGCTGCGCGAGCACCAGAAGCAGGACGAATTCATCGGGCCGCGCTTCCTGGTGTACGTTGCGGCGTTGGAGATGCACCCGCTCGATGTGGCCGACCGCGTCCCGGAGCTCAAGGCGTCGCAGGGCATCGGCTACTGCAACATCACCAAGTGCTGCACGAAGGTGTGTCCCGAAGGGATCACGATCACGGACAACGCGATCATCCCGCTCAAGGAGCGCGTGGTGGACGAGTTCTACGACCCGATCGGGAAGCTGGTGAAGATCTTTTCGCGGAAGCGCCGCAGTTAGGCGCAGGAGGTCCTCGATGTATTCGCTCAAGCCGATCACCGCCGCCGGCATCGGCGCGGCGCTCGAGAAAGCCGAGCGCTACCGGCTGCTCAACGATTCGACGGCGGCCGAGAGCATCTGCCAGGACGTGCTCGAGGTCGACCCGGCCAACCAGCTGGCGCTCACGACGCTGCTGCTCGCGATCACGGACGGCTTCGCCGACAACGTCGCGGAAGCCGTGGCGCGTGCCCGCGACGTGCTGCCGCGGCTCGTCGACGAATACAAGCGACATTACTACGCCGGCATCATCTGCGAGCGGCGTGCGACCGCGCACTTGAAGCGCGGCGGTCCGCGCGCGCACGAAGTCGCGGACGGATGGCTGCGGGAAGCGATGCCGCACTACGAGCGCGCCGAGCGCATGCGCCCGTCGGGCAACGATGAAGCCATTCTGCGGTGGAACGCGTGCGCGCGCCTCCTCAATCGGAGCGAGCGTCTCCATCCGCACGTGCACGAAGAATTCGAGCCGGCGCTCGAGTAGCTGTCCCGAACCGGCCTAACGAAGGGCCGGCCGCATGGTCACCTCACAGGAGAAGGTCAGATGCGTGGTTCGCTCGCTCTCGTCGCCATCGCGGCGGTGACATTCGCCGCGGCGGCTGCCGCCCAGGATCCCGGCACATCCGTGAAGCCGTTCGACGCCAAGCGCGGCGGCAGTCCGAACGTGCACATGCTGGCGCATGTGATCACGCACAAGGGCGCATGGAAGCTGGCCGACGTCGAGATGGAGCAGGATCCGAACCGGCCGTATGTGTATGCCTGCGGGTTCACCAACTTCGACGTGCAGATCTACGACGTCCGCGATCCGTCGCACCCGAAAATGGTGTACTCGTGGACCATCGAGAATCCGGAATTGCACCGCGGCATCGGCGCGATGGACGGCAAGTACTTCAAGATCGGCAATCGGTACTACTATGCGCAGTCGCTGCAGTTCATGCAGGGCACGCCGGACGCCGACTTGGGCGCCGTGATCTTCGACGTCACGGGTCTTCCGGACGGATCCAAGGTGAAGGAGGTTGCGCGTATCCGATACCCGAAGGCGCCGGGCGGATTCCACAACACGTTCGCGTACAAGCACTCGGATGGACGCGTGCTCTACTTCACGACGGTGAACGAAGGACACGCGCTGATCTATGATCTCGACAAGGTCGTGAGCGGGGCCGACTCGAGCACGTGGCTCATCGGCGAGGTGCCGAATCCCACTCCGTTCAAAGCCTTCGGCACCGCGAGCTACCACGACTTCTATGTCGGGTACGACGCGGGCACGCACCAGGACAAGTTCTACGGTGCCGGGTTAGGCGGCTATTCCGTGTGGGACGTCACCAAACCCGAAACGCCGAAGCAGCTCTTCACGATCACGGGGCTGGGCTTGGACGTCGCACACACGTTCACGCCATCGCCCGACGGCAAGTACGCCGTCACCGAAACCGAGTATCAGTACACGCCGCTCAGAATCTGGGACTTGACCGACGGGCAAACGGGTAAGACGCAGAACCTCGACACGCCGATCAGCGGATGGACCGCGGACTGGCGCGATCTGTCGCACAATCACGAAGTGCGCTGGCCGTATGTGTTCGTGTCGGCGTATGAAGATGGCCTCCAGATCTTCGACCTCAAGAATCCGCTGGCGCCTAAAACGGACGGCCATTACTACACGTGCGAGTGCACGCACATGCACGGATTCGGCGGCACACCCGACAACGGCTGGGAGAGCACGATCAGCGTCGAGCAAGGCGCGTTCGGCGTCGACGTGCGCAACTACGACGGACTGATTGCATTGTCGGACATGCGCACCGGCCTCTGGCTGTTCCGCATGGATGGGTTCAAGGGATGGAATGGACGCTCGGTGAACATGCCGAACATCTCGAGCGTGCAGGACTACGATCATGGACCGGATGGCGCGCCCAAACCGGCGACATCGCCGGGCAAGGGCCATCGATGATCGGCCGCATGGGCGCCGCCGCAGTTGCGGCGGCGCTCCTAACGCTGTCCGGGCCGGACATCGGGCCCTACGACATCCCGCTCTATGCGACGCCGAGCGCGCCCGCCGCCAGGGGGAGCGCGCGCCTCGTATTCGCCGAGTCGCCGTTCGGGGTCGCAGTCACGGCGGACGGGCACGCCCGCTACGACGCGCAGATCACCGCGGCCGGCCTGCCCGCTCCCTCGTCGTTAGGCGCGTACACGGCCTACGTGGCCTGGGCGGTCTCCTCCGATCTGACCCATTGGCAGCGACTCGGCGTCGTGACGAACGGGAAGTCGACCGTCGGCGCGGTCACGATGGACAAGTTCCTGCTCGTGATTGCCGCCGCGCGCGACACC
>DATEKK010000015.1:0-11534 GCA_035277485.1 Gemmatimonadaceae bacterium | reverse complement strand
CCGGCGGCGCGGTGGTGCTCGCGTTCGGCGGGAGCCAGGGCGCCCGGCCCATCAACGACGCGCTGGCCGGCTGGATCGAGCGCGGCCTGCCCGATGGCGTGTGCCTCATCTGGGCCACCGGCCGCGGATCGCACGATCGGTACGCGCACCTCGATGCGCCGCGCGTGCGTGTGGTACCGTATCTCTCGCCCATCGAGCGAGCGTACGCCGCGGCCGATCTGGCGATCACGCGCTCGGGCGCGCTGACGCTGGCCGAGCTGTGCGCGTGGGGCGTCCCGCCGATTCTGATTCCATTGCCGACGTCGGCGGCTGGCCACCAGGCGGCGAACGCGCGGGTTTTGGCCGACGCGGGGGCCGCGGTGTACGTGGCGCAAACGAACCTCTCCCCAGAGCGCCTGGGCACCGAGGTCAGGCGCCTAACGGGAGACCCGGCCGCGCTTTCGGGCATGGCGGCCAACGCCGCCGCGCGCGGCCGGCCGCACGCCGCCGAGGAGATCGCGCGGCGGATCGCGCACCTGCTCCCTCGCACCTGACGAAGCCGGCCGCGGGCCGCGCGGCGTGGTGTCTCAGTCGAAGCCGGCGAAGACCTCGGCCAGGTCCAGGGTCAACACGCGGTGGACGCCCGGCGCGCGCCACCGCACCATCTCTCGTTCCACTCGGTGAAGCCGCGGCGACCGCCAGACATCGATGCTCCGATCCCGCGCGTCCACCAGCCACAGCTGCCTAACGCCGAGCGCGAAGTACGCGCCGCGCTTCACCTCGCGGTCGTACACCCGTGAGGACCGGCTCAACACTTCCACGGCCAACCAGTGTTCGGTTACCTTCGCCCAGTCGACACGCGGACCGAACCGCGCCGGCACCACGAGGATGTCCGGCTGCAACTGGGTCCGCGGCGGCACTGCGATCGCGCCCGGGCCAAGGACGTTAGCCTGACCAGGTACTTGCAGAGCGGCGATCAGGATCCCTTGTATCCGGCTGGCAATGAGCTGATGCCCGAAACTCGGTGCGGGCGTCACGAGCAGCGTGCCGTCCAAGATCTCGTAGCGGTTCCCGTCGTCGGGGAACCGGTCGAGATCTTCGATGGTGAACTGCGGCAGCTTGACGGCCATGCCCATACGCTATCCTCGTTCGGTGCGGTCTGTCCACTCGGCATTGGCCGAGTGTATTCGGGCTGCGGCGGGGGCCGTCATCGAACGAGTGCAGACGTACGCAAAGCGTTGCAGGACAGGATCGGCGCCGGTGGTCCTGCGCCACCGGTGGTCTTCGCATTTCTCCCATGAGCACTACGACGTCCAACTCCTCGACTTGCTAACGGAACGTGCGTGCGCCGTTCAGTATTGCGCGAGCGTGCCGGTGCGTCTGGCGTCCCGAAGTGCGCGGTCGAACGTCCAGATCCCGAGGGCGAGGAGCACAATCGCGAAGGCCGACAGAATCGCGAGGTCGCCGGCCACGGCGCGGAACGGGGCGCCGTCCAACAGTACCTTCCGCAGCGATCGCAGCCCATAGGTGAGCGGCAAGCCCGCCGATACCGTGTGCAGCCACGCGGGGATCACCTGGGTGGGATAGTACACGCCGCCCAACAGACCCGACGCGGCGAGCACGCCCTTGGGCAGCGGTCCGGTCGTCCGAAACCACAGCACGAGCGCGGCGCCGAAGAGGCCGAACGGCAGGTGCGCCACCACGATGAGCGCGAGCACGCCCACCGCGGCGAACGACCGGCCCCACGCCACATGCGCGCCTAACGCTGCGCCCGCGGCGAGCAAGAGAAGCGCGCGCGCCAACGACCACAACAGCTCGTACGACACGAGGCCCACGAGAATCGTCGGCAGCCGCGCGGGCGTCGCCAGATACGCCTCGAGCGTGCCGGAGCCGATCCCGGCTCCCACGACTTTCGGCAGCGCGCTCACCGCCACGCCGAGGAACGTGAACGCGATCATGCCGACCAGCACGAAGCCGAAATATTGCCCGCCCTGCGACACGATCGAGGGCGCCATCATCGGCTGCAGCGCGTGCGCGACGAAATACACGGGCACCACCGTGACGACCAGGGCGACGAGCGAGGCGGCCATGTCGAGGCGATAGCTCGACCCCACTTGCCAGTTGGCTTTGAGCAATGCGCGGATCTCATGCATCGGCGTTCGCTCCCGCGCCACGCGCGACCAGTCGTTCGATCAATTCGTCTAACGGAAGCGTCACGCGCTCGAACGACGCCACGGCCACGCCGCGCTGGTTGAGCGCACCGAGAAACGCCGCGGCGCCCGTCGTGCCGGCCGCGATCTCCACGCCATCCGTAATCCATCCCTCTCCGTCGACCTCGCCGCGCTCCACGACGCGGACAGTGCCGCGAGACGACTGCGCTACCTCGCACAGTGCGGCCCGGTGTTCGGCTTGAATCCGAACGTGAAAGCGCGCGCCGGCGATGTCGCGCATCAGTTCGTGAGGCGCGCCGGCCGCCGAGACCCGGCCGTGGTCGAGCACGGCGACGCGGTCGCACAGCTCGAGCGCTTCCTCCGCCCGATGCGTCGCGAGCAGCACGGTGCATCCGCGCCGGCCCACGATCTCGTCGCGAAGGAAGGTGCGAAAGCGTCGCGCGGAGATGGGATCCAAGCTGCGCGTCGGCTCATCCAGCAGCAGGACCGACGGGCGGCCAAGGAGTGCGCGCGCGATGAGCAGGCGCTGGCGCATGCCCGACGAGAACTGGCCCACCATCTTCGTGCCCGTGTCCAACAGCTCGGTCGCGGCGAGCACCTCATCCACCGCCCGGAGCGCGGCCGCGCCGGCGAGCCCGTGCAGGGCCGCGAACACGTCGAGATTTTGCCGAGCCGTTAGGCGCCAGCTCAGGCTCCGTTCTTCGGGGATCGCGGGCGCCAGCAGGCGGCGGACTCGCGCCGCATCGCGCACGACATCGCAGCCGTCGATGACGGCCTGCCCGCCGTCCGGCGTGATGAGCGTCGAGAGGATCTTGAACAGCGTCGTCTTGCCGGCTCCGTTAGGCCCGAGCAGGCCGAAGAGCTCGCCGCGGCGCACCTGGAGACTCACGCCATCGAGCGCGGTCGCGTACGTGATGGCACGCGGGTGCCGGACGATCTCGGCCCAACGGCGACGGACGGCGAAGCGCTTCGTGAGCGCGTCCACGCGTACCACAACCTCCGGCGCCGGCCGCATGACGGGCCGCGCCGCGAATTCCGCCGGCGCCGCGAACGTGGTCGAAAGCGCGGTCATGCTGTGCGCCGCGACGGCCGCGCGGGCAATGTATGCCAGGCCCGTATCGTGCGAGCCGCCTCGTCAAGACGGTCGAAGTCGCGCACGACTCGCAACGTGTACACGGCGGTGTGCCGCAGCAGCCTCGCGACGCGATCGAGTAGCACAAGGGCCTCGGCGCCGCCGAGCAGCGGGGCAAGACGGTTGTGCGGAAGGAGAGCCATGGCCGCGCTCAATGGATCGAGGGATGCGCGAACCGCCGCCTCGCTGGCGCCGGCTTTCACCGGCATCAAGACATAGACGGCGTCGAGGGGAAGGGACGCCCGCGCCGGAATGGCCTCCGCCGCGTCGCGCAGAACGAATTTCCCGTACGCGTCCGGCTGGGCACCCGCGACACCGCCCGCTCGCGCGGCCGCGTCGCTCCAGAGACGCACGCTTGCCACACCCGGCCTAACGACCGGCGAGGGCGCTACGTCCACGGCGACCACGTCGTCGCTCAGCACCCGGCCTCCGGCGTGTGCCATTGCATGCGCCAATGTCGACTTGCCATGGTGTTTGGGCGCAACGAAGGCGACGGCCGCGCCATCGATCTCGACCGCGCTGCCATGGAGACAGATCGAGCCCATCTCGTGCAGCGCGGCGGGCAGCACGCGACCGAGCACGTCGAGCTGTACGGCCTCGAGGCGCGCATCCGTTCCGGGATACCACTCGATGCGCGCGCCGCCATCGTGCACGTCGAACACACCGCTGTCATCGTACGCGACGCGCAGGCCGCCGCCCCGACGGGACAGCCGAACCGTCACGCCGGGGTCGACGCGATCTTCGCCTAACGGAACCAACTCGGCGTGCGGCGCGGCGCCGTCGAGGCGACTGAGCCGCCACGTCGGACACCCGTCGCCCGCTGGAAGGCCGGGAAACGGGATGTCCGACTCGAGACAACCGCCGTAAATGGAAAACAGGTTCATAAACCCGCCAGACGGCGGGAAGACCCCGTGAGTCCGAGTCTTCCCGCGTCGTGGCTCACGACCGGCCGCTGATGCAAGCGGCAGCCGAGCCCGGGGCGGCGTGCGCGGTACAGCCCGGTTCGACGTTGTCCTGGCCGAGTCCGGCTGCCAGGTCGAAGCCGGGATCGGACTTGCCCTGCGTCAACTCACGCAGAGTGCCGAACCGCTCCACCTTCGGAGTCTCGTACATCCATTCCCTCCAGTGCGACAAGGTTTCCGGGCCAATCGTGACCCGCTCGCGACGCGGCCCTCGTGGCCGCGTCGATCCTGCCATCCTGTGAGCGCGCGCCGTGCGCGTGCGCCTCGAGCCACAACTCCGTTTCGAGCGCGAGATAGAGCGCTACCGTCTCGTGGGCCCCGTTGCCCGTCAGGCAGTGATCGACTGCCTCGCCTAACCGGACCGGGTCGATGATCCCGAGCTCGGCGAGCATCGATCCATGCGTTAGGCGCGCGCGCCAGGGCGGGAGCGCGGCACGAATCGCCGTGGTGAGGTACCGGATCGGAACACCGGTGCGCGACGCGCGCGGCGCGAGAATTTCCGGTGGCAACAGCCCGGTCATCGCCCGGCGGAGCAGCCGTTTGGTCTCGCGGCCGCTGCGACGCTCGGACACGGGACGCGTCGCGGCAAAGCGAACGATGCGGCCGTCGTAGAGCGGCGACCGATGCTCCGCGCCCTCGTCCAGCGTGAACGATGCCAACGCCGATGCCATGCGGCCGAGCACGGGGCGCGTGAGCTGCCACGCGGATTCGGTCGCGGCGAGGCTGCGGCCCGAGCGGGACGGTGTACGCTCGCGCTCTCGCGCCCCGATGCCGTGCGCGCGGAGGAAGTCGGCGCGCATCCAGCGCGGAGGCCGCCGCAACAGGGGGTCGCCGAGCGTGGTGCGAAATCCGCTCAGCCGGTCGGCGCCGCGCAGGATTGCGTTAGGCAGCGCGGGAAGGATCGCATCGCGCACCAACGCTCGAGCGCCGCCGCCGCGGGCTTGCCACTCGCGCGTCGCGTGCGTCCACCGGCCCGCGCGCACGAGGTCGGCGAGATAGATGCTCGTCGTCTCGAAGAGTTGATCGCCGCCGTTGCCGTCCAGCAACACGACGGCACCGCCGCGAACGGCCGCGCGCGCGATGGCGCGGTTCATGGGCTCGAACGGATGCGGGAAGGGCTCGTCGCGCACCGACGCCCGTTGGGCGAGGCCATCCACCGCGGGGATGTCGCTCGACGCGAGCCACGTCGTTGCCGCGCGCCAATGCCTCACGATGGACTCGATCAGCTCGTCCTCGCGGCCCGGATCGCCCGGCGGAAAGCTCACCGAGATCGGGTACAGCGAGCCGCGCCCAGGCGCGCGCTCGAGAATGTGGGAGGCCGCGGCGAAAACGGCAGGCGAATCCCAACCGCCGCTGAGCGCCACTGCCGTCGGGCCGTCGGCGTCGATTCGCTCGGCGACCGCGTCACTGAGCAACATCAGCAGCTCATCGGTGCTGTCATCCGCGCGGCTCCAATCGTCGAAGTGCGGCGGGTGCCAGTGCGGCTCGACGCACGCGCGCCCGGGATCACTTGCGCGCCACGTGAGGCTGTGCCCCGGCGGGATCCGCTTGATCCCCTGCCACACCGTGTCCGTGCTCGATCCCGAGAGCGCCGCCGCTTCCTCGGCGACCACGGCGACGTCGAGCACGGAGGGGCAGGCGCGGTGCGATCGCAGGGCGTCGATGGTGGACGCGAGCAGAATCGACTCGCCTAACTGCGCAAAGTGGAGCGGCCGCTTGGCCCCGAAGTCGCGGGCGGCGAGCAGCGTCTGCGTGCCCGCGTCCCATACGACAAACGCGAAATCGCCCTCGAGGTGCGCCGCGCACTCGGTGCCCCAGGCGCGATACGCGGCCAGGATCAGCTCGCACGGTGCGGTGCCGGCTGGCCGTACACCGCGACCGCGCAGCGCGCGACGGAGGTCCGTCGTGTAGTAGAGCGTCGCGTCGGCTGCCACGGCAGCATCGCCGTCGCGCGCGAGCAATATCCGGCCGCGCGCCGAGTCCGCGCGCTCCCAGGCGTGTTGCGACGTGCCTAACAGGGCGTCGCCGTACGTACGCCATGTGGCGTGGTCGGCCCCTCGGCGGACCATGGCGCCCAACATCGTCTCGACCACCCGTGAGTCGGCCGAGCGAGCGAGCGGGCCCGCGATGCCGAGGATGGCGCTCACGCCGTCGTCGCCTTCGTGCGGAGCAGGCCGTACCCGACCAACGACGTCATGAGCGCATCGGAATCGGCGCGGAGCAGCGCCGTGTCGGCGTCCGGGTACATCGCGCGGAGCCGGTCCACGAGCCCGTCCGGGGTGAGGGTCGCGTCCGCGAGCAGCTCCCAGATGGCCGACCCTACGTCGTTGAGACCGTAGTACACTTCGGCCGCACTGTCGTAAACGACGGCGCCGGACTCGAGGCGCCGGAAAATGGCGGAGTCAGCAGGAGTTGGTAGCATGCCGGTGCCATGGTCAGCAATCGTGCCCGGCTGAGCCGCGAACACACCAAACTCAAACAGGCAGCGACAATAGCTAGGACTCTGTCGCCCATGCACTTATGCACCGGGCGCGCTCGACCTTTGTTGGTGGGTGTGTGCCACGTCGATGCCGGTGGCGCGTTTACAACGGCCGGACGTTGCGCCAGCAGCGCAAAGGGCCCAACTGCGATTTCGTCACACGAATCGCGACACCGCCGGCCGTCGGCCAGGCGAGGGGCGCGGCCGGCGCACGGGATTAGGTCCAGCGTCGGCGGGAACAGCAGGCAAACTGTCAACCGGACCGAGACTTACCGGCATCGATCTAAAGCATCGTCGCACTTGAGTGCAGGGCATTTGCGGCCTAAATTGGCGCTCGTCGATGCCCCTCATCGATCCTTCCGATCCCCGCCCGGTCCATTTCATGGGCGCCGCCGGCGCCGGTATGAGCGCCCTCGCCGAGCTCCTCGTTCGGCGCGGCGCACGAGTCACCGGATGTGACGCGAATCCCGCCGGTGCGCCGGACCTCGCCAATCTCGGCGTCCCGGTCGCCGCGGGACACGATCCCGCCCATGTACAGGGTGCGCGCGCGCTCGTCGTCACGTCCGCCGTGCGACCATCGCACCCGGAAGTTGAAGCGGCGCGCGCACTCGGCATACCGGTGATCCGTCGCGCTGAAGCGTTGGCGCAGGCGGTGATGAGCGACCGCGGTCAGCTCATCGCGATCGCCGGCACGCACGGCAAGACGACCACCAGCGTGATGACCACCGAAGCGCTCGCGTCGGCGGGGCTGGATCCGACTGGCGTGATCGGCGGGCGCGTCCCGTCGTGGAGAGGGAATCTGCGATTCGGCGGCGACCGCGTGTTCGTGGTCGAGGCCGACGAGTACGATCGTTCGTTTCTGGCGCTCGCGCCGACCGTCGCGGTGGTCACGAATCTCGAGGCCGACCACCTCGACATCTACGCCGACCTCGCCGACATCCGCGAGGCGTTCGCGACGTTCGTGCGCGGCGCCCGAACGATCGTGCTGTGCGCGGACGACCCGGGCGCCGATGCGCTCGATGTGCCGCCCGGCGCCGCGGTGGTCCGCTTTGGGCTCTCCGCGCCTCACGCAAACCTCGGCGTCCGCGACCTGCGCCTCGCGGCCGACGGCTCTTCGTTCACCGTCGTCGCGCAGGGCGAAGCGTTAGGCGAGGTCGCGCTGCGCGTTCCCGGGCGCCACAACGTGTTGAACGCGCTTGCCTCGCTCGCGGCCGGGGTCGCCGTCGGCGCGACCGTACCGGCCATGGCGCCCGGACTCCACGCGTTCGGCGGCGTCGAGCGCCGCTTCCAACGGTTAGGCGAAGCGCGGGGTGTAACGGTGGTGGACGATTACGCGCACCACCCCACCGAGATTCGCGCGACGCTCGCGGCGGCGCGTCATGCATTCCCGGGACGCCGCCTCGTGGCGGCGTTCCAGCCGCACCTCTACACGCGCACGCGCGACTTTGCCGCCGATTTCGGCGCTGCGTTAGCCTTAGCCGATGCGATCTTCCTCACCGACATCTATCCCGCGCGCGAGCAACCGATTCCGGGCGTGAGCGCCAACCTCATTGCCGACGCCGCACGCGCGGCCGGCGGTGCACTCGCGTGGCACGGCACGCGCGCCGATCTCGCCGCGGCGCTCGCCGACAACGTCGGCGCCGGCGACGTCGTGCTCACGCTCGGCGCGGGCGACATCACGCGCACGGGACGCGAGCTACTCGATAAATTGGCGGCGGCCGCATGAGTCGCATGACGACATTCCTCGAGCGCCTGCGCAATATCGGGTGGCGAATTCCGGTTGCCGCGCTGGTGCTGGCTGTGCTCGTGACGTCACCGTGGTGGGGACCGCTGATTCTCTCGCAGCTCGGTTATTTTCACGTCCGGCAAGTCGAGATATACGGCGCCGTGTACGCGCAGCCGTCGCGGATCATCGATCGCATGCGCGTCGACACGACCATGTCGATCTGGATGAATCTCGCGCCGGTCGAGCGGCGTGTAGCGCGCGACCCACAGGTGCGCAGCGTCGCGATCGAGCGTAAGCTTCCCGGGACTCTCGTCGTGCGATTGGTGGAGAATGCACCCGTCGCGTTGGTCGAGAGCTCGGGCACGACCGACAAAGGTGGATCGGCAAGCGCGATGCGGGTCGTGGATGGAAAAGGCCACGCGTTGCCGATCGATCCGAGTCGGACCAACGTTGATTTGCCCGTCGTCGAGTCCGCGGACCCGTCGGTGCTCAAGCTTCTGGCCGACGTCAAAGCGCGCGAGCCGCGGCTCTTCGCGCAGATCAGCTCGGTGCGGCACAGCTCCCGGTCGGCCTCGACCGGGAGCGGGGCAAGGGGGGGCGTGGCAGACGAGTTGGACGTGGTACTTCCATCGGTCATGGTACGAGCATTGGTAGGCGTGAGCGCAGAGCGGCTCGCGGATGTGATTCCTGTCGAGGCCGACCTCGCGCGGCGTCACGCGCGCGTCGCCGAGCTCGATCTTCGATTCAGAGATCAGGTCATCGCCAGGCTGCAATGAACCCCGAACGCCTCGTTGCCGGGCTCGATATCGGTACCTCGCGCACCACCGCGATCATCGCGGAGGTGGTCGGCGACCTTCCCAAACATCCAAGCCTCAAGGTGCTCGGAGTCGGTCAAGCGCGCACGTCGGGTTTGAGGCGCGGCGTGGTGGCCGACATCGAAGAGACCACGCGGTCAATCACCAAAGCCATGCAGGACGCTGAGCGCATGGCGGGTGTTGCCGTCGATCACGTGTACGCCGGCATCGCGGGCGAGCACGTGCAAGCGATGACCAGCTCGGGCGTCGTGGCCGTGAACGGTGACGACGTCACGCGCTTTGACGTGGATCGCGCGAACGAAGTGGCGCGCACGCAAGCGATTCCCGCCGACCGCGAGCTGCTGCACGCGATCCCGCAGGAATACCGGGTCGACAAGGACCACGGTATTCGCGATCCCATCGGGATGGTGGGCATGCGACTCGAGACGGAGATGTACCTGGTGACGATCGGTGCATCGCCGGCGACGAATCTCCGACGTGCCGTCGAGCGCGCAGGCTATCACGTACGCGAGCTCGTGCTCGAGCCGCTCGCGAGCGCGTTCAGTGTGCTTACCGACGACGAGAAAGAGCTGGGCGTCGCGCTGCTGGAAATGGGTGCGGGCACCACGGATCTCGCGGTGTTCCACGAGGGCAAAATTCGGTTCCTGGGCACCGTCGCGTTCGGCGGCAGCAACGTGACGAGCGACATCGTGCACGGACTCGGCGTCACGCAAGCGGATGCGGAGCGCCTCAAGGAGAGCTACGGCTGCGCGTACGAGCCGATGATGAAGGACTCGCACGAGGTGATTCAGCTGCCGAGCACAGTGGCGCAGGGCGAGCGGCAGATTCCGCGTGAGCTGCTCGCGCACATCATCCATCAGCGCATGGATGAGATCTTCGAGATGGTGAATCGCGAGATCACGGGAGCGGGATTCGCCGGGCGCCTGAGCGCCGGCGTGGTGCTCACGGGCGGCGCGTCCGCGATTCCGGGTGCAGCAGAGTTGGCGGCCGATGTTTTCGGGACGGGAGTTCGCGTGGGTTCACCGGCAGCCAGCGTGGGCGGGTTGAGTGACGCGGTGGAGTCGCCGCGCTTCGCGACGGTGGTCGGTCTCGCGCTCTACGGCGGCCAGCGGCTCGCGGTCGGAGTGCCGGGTGCGGCATCGGGGCGTCGGCGGGGTGTGTCGGCGCCGGGCGTGGACCGGTTGGCACAGAGAGTGAAGACTTGGCTGCAGGATTTCTTCTAACGGGGGAAGCGCTTCGCCTGGGGAATCGCTCCGCTTGGGGAATAGGGTGAGGAATAACATCGGCGGTCTGCGCGGGGAGGTCGATCTCAAGCGGCGACCCATTCCCCAAACGAAGTGATTCCCAAAGCGAAGCGCTTCCCCAAGGCGGCGCCAGCCGCCGCTTCCCTTTGTAGTTCTAGGAGCGTTTCCCGAACGAAAGTATTATATTCGTGCGAACTTAGGACCCCTCTCTCGCCACTCATTAGGAGTTCCCCCCGCATGATCTTCGAGTTCGAGGAGAGCACCTCGCAGAACGCCCGGATGAAGGTTGTCGGCGTCGGAGGCGGCGGCGGTAACGCTGTCAATCGAATGATCGAGGAACATCTCGAAGGGGTCGAGTTCATCTCCGTCAACACGGATGCGCAGGCCCTGCTGAACTCGAAGTCGGACGTCAAGATTCAGATCGGGAAAAAGCTGACTCGCGGGCTCGGCGCCGGGGCGCGGCCGGAGATTGGCCGGCAGGCCATCGAGGAGAACCGGGACGAGGTGGGCCGGGCGATGACGAATGCCGATCTCGTGTTCGTGACGTGCGGCATGGGCGGCGGCACGGGGACCGGGGCCGCGCCGATCGTGTGCGAGATGGCGCGCGAGGCGGGCGCGCTCACGGTGGGCATCGTGACCAAGCCGTTCCTGTTCGAGGGACGGAAGCGCATGCGCCAGGCGGACGCCGGCATCAGCGAGATGCGCAAGTACGTGGACACGATGATCGTGGTGCCTAACGAGCGGCTGCTGGCGGTGGTGGGCAAGGGCATTCCGTTCGGCGACGCGCTCAAGAAGGCCGATGAGGTGCTGCTGCATGCCACGCAAGGCATCTCGAACCTGATCAGCGTCACGGGTCTCGTGAACGTCGACTTTGCCGACGTGCGCACCGTGATGCAGAGCGGCGGCTCGGCGCTCATGGGCACGGGCATCGGCCGCGGCGAGAACCGCGCGATGGAAGCCGCGCAGCAGGCGATCTCGTCCCCGTTGCTCGACAACATCTCGGTGGGCGGCGCGACCGGTGTCCTG
>DATEKK010000014.1:0-7533 GCA_035277485.1 Gemmatimonadaceae bacterium | reverse complement strand
CGACCTCGTCGGCGTCGCCGGCCGCGGCGGCGGCGAAGATGCTGTCGTTAGGCAGGTCGGGATGCTGCTTGAGCATCCGCGATACCGTGCCTTTCACGCCGTGCTCCACGGCCTCGAGGAACTGTGACGCGCGCTCGCCCGCGGGCAGCAGCGACTCCAGGTGCGCCTTGAGCTTGGGCCAGCTCTCGAAGCCGCGCTCGCGCGCGATTACGAACTGGGCGTCGGCAAGCTTGAGCGCGCGAGGGGCGAGACGGGGCAGCTGCGCCGCCACGCGCGCGATCGCGGCTCCGTCGCCTGCATGCGCGTCGCGGAGCAACGCCTTGGCGCGCTTCCGCTCGTAGGCAAAATCCGGGGATGGGGGGAGCTGAGACACACGACCTCCTTCATGAACGCCCGTGTGTCCGCCCGCGCCGGGCATGAAAGAGGTAGCGATTGTGGCAAACCACCTGCCAGGTGGGACGATCCCTTTCCGCGGACGGGGCGCGCCCTGGAGCGCGACCCCCAATCATACGTGCGAATGATCCGCGGTGCCACCGGCGGGCGCGCGCTCGCAGCGCCGACGCAGACTCTCGGCTTCGATACCAACGTACCGCTGCGTGATTCCGCAATACATGCGGCCGATCATGCCGCCCAACATGCCGGCAAACTGCACCGACAACGTGACGCGGCTTCCCGCGCCGTGCGGTTCGATCACGTGATCCGCTTCGGTCATGACGCCGGGCCCGCGGGTCATCCACGTGAATCGCCGGCCCTCCTCGAGTCGCGTGACTTCCCACACGGCCGGCCTCAAGCGCGGCTGCACGACGCGCGTCGTGCTGCCGACGGCGAACGGCCCGTGATCGATGCGCGTCGCCTCGCGCACGGTGGGCGTCCACTCCGGCCAGCGCTCCACGTCCGAGAGCACGTCCCACACTTCGTTAGGCGGCGCCTCGACGTCGACGGTGACGACGATCGGTTCCAGCATGAGTCCACCTCCTGTGAATCCCTTCTATCGAATGCATAACCCGGCGTCAGCGCGCGATGGGCGGCCGCCCGGGGCGCCCGCCCCTTGACAGCCCCGGGCGTCGGCGCGACTATTCCACTCACCTGGTGACTGGAAGCGACCCGTGGCCCGCACGCCCTCCGAGCTCCTGCAAGGGACCGTCGACATCCTCATCCTCCGCGCGCTCGCGTGGGAGCCCATGCACGGCTACGCCATCTCGCGATGGCTCGACGCCCGCAGCGCGGGCGTCCTGTCCGTCGACGGCGCCGCCCTCTACCAGGCGCTGCACCGACTCGAGGAGCGGCGCCTCGTGTCGGCCTCGTGGGGCACGTCGGAGAACAACCGCAAAGCCAAGTACTACACGCTCACGGCCGCCGGACGCGCGCGCCTCCGCACCGAGTCCGCCGTGTGGAGGACGTACGCCGACGCGGTCACCAAGGTGCTCAAACCAGCCTGAGGCACGAATGCCCGCGCCCAAGCGTTCGTTCCGGTTCCCCTGGCGGTCGCGCGCCGATATCTCCCGCGACGTGGACACCGAGTTGGGGTTTCACCTCGACATGCGCGTGCGGGAGTTGATGGCGCAGGGGCACGATGCCGATGGCGCCCGTCGCATGGCGCGCGAGGAATTCGGCGACCTCGAGGGCACGCGCGCGTACTGCCGCGCCGCCGACGCGCGCTCGGACCGCGCCGTCCGCGCCGCCGAACGCCTAACGGAATGGCGGCAGGACGCGCGGTACGCATGGCGCACCATGCGCCGGACGCCCACCTTCGCCGCCGTCTCGCTCCTCACGCTCGCGCTCGCCATCGGCGCCAACACGGCGATCTTCAGCGTCGTGCGCGCCGTACTCCTGCGCCCGCTCCCGTACGCCGATCCGGACCGGCTCATCGTGGCCATGGAGTCGTGGCCCGGCAATCCCGGCAACTACACGCAGATGTCGCCGCCCAACTACGTGGACTACCGCGCCCAGCAGCGCACGCTCACGGACTTGGGCGCGTACACCACGGCGTTGGGACCGGTGGTCTGGCAGCCCGACAACGCGGATCCAACGACCCTCACGGGCATCGCGGCCAATGCCCGCCTCTTCCCCGTACTCGGCGTTAGGCCACAGTTAGGACGCACGTTCGATACCACGAGCGATATGGCGGGCGACAGCGGCAGCGTCGTCATCTCGTGGCGATTCTGGCAGCGTGCGTTGGGCGGCGACCCGCACGTGGTTGGGCGGCGCCTCGTGCTCAACAGCCGGTCGATGGACATCATCGGCGTCATGCCGCGCAGCTTCGTCCTCGGTTACGACGAAGATGTCTGGGTGCCCCTCGACCTCCGCGACGATCTCGCGCGATCCGCGATCACGCGCAAGCAGCACTGGATCACCGCGATCGGACGCCTGCGGCCGGGCGTCACGCTTGAAGCCGCCCGCGCCGACCTCACCCTCGTCGCCCACCGACTCGCGGCCCAGTACCCGGACGCCGACGGCGCGCGCACAGCGATCGTGACGCCGCTTAACCAGCGAGCCGCGGGCGATCTCCGCACACCGCTGGTGCTGCTCCAGGCTGCCGCCGCGATGGTGCTGCTCATCGCCTGCGCCAACCAGATGAACCTCACGCTGTCGCGGACCATCGGGCGCCGGCAGGAACTCGCGCTGCGCGCTGCGTTAGGCGCCGGCCGCGGCCGGCTCGTGCGGCAGCTGCTCACCGAATCGGTGCTGATGGCGCTCGCCGGCGGCGCGTTAGGCGTCGCGCTCGCCGTGGCCGCGACCCGCGCGCTCCTGGCCGTGGACCCGGCCGCGCTGCCGCCGCTCTTCGCTGTCGGCGTCGATGCGCAGGTCCTCGCGTTCAGCCTCGTCGTCTCGATGGCGGCCGGCGTGCTCTTCGGCGTGCTGCCGGCCCTGCACGCCATGCGCTCCGGTGTCCATGACTTGCTCAAGGAAGGCGGACGCGGCGCGAGCGCGCACCGAAGCGGCGCCACTCTCCGCCGCGTGCTCGTGGCGGCACAAGTCGCACTCGCGGTGATGCTGCTCGTGGGCGCCGGGCTCCTCATCCGGAGCTTCACCGAGCTCACACGCGTCCGGCTCGGCTTCGCCCCCGACCACGTCGTCACCGCTCAACTGCGCGTGACCGGCCCGCGCTACGACTCGGTGCCGGCGACCAACGGATTCTACGATGACGTGTTAGGCGAAGTGGCCCACGCGCCCGGAGTGGTCGCGGCCGGCGCGGCTACCCTGCTGCCGATGCAGGGCACCATCAACACGTCGCTTCGCATCGAGGGTCAGCCGGTGGACGAGGCGCATCTCCCCGACATGACCTACGTCGCCATCCGCGGGCACTACCTCGACGCGATGCGTATCCCGCTCGTGGCAGGCCGCCGCTTCGACGCCACCGACACCCCGGACGGACCCAAGCACGTGCTCATCAACGAGACAGCCGCGCGTCGCTACTTCCGGAACGGCGAGGCCGTGGGCAAGCGCATCCGCATCGGGCCTAACCCAAACGGCGATTGGATGACGGTCGTCGGCGTCGTCGGCGATGTGCGGAACGCCGGGCTCGACCTGCCGCCCACCCCGACGCTGTTCGTCAATCACGCGCAGGAAGCATGGCAGCATACGCTGTCGATCGTCATGCGCACCACGGATTCCCGCGCGGCGATCGACGCGCTGCGCCGAGCGGTGAAAGACGCCGATCCCGCGATGCCGCTGCGCGACGTGATGACCATGGATGACGTCATCGGATCGAGCCTCGACGCGCGCCGCTTCGCACTTGGCCTCGCTGCCAGCTTCGCCGGCCTGGCGCTCGTGCTCGCCACGCTCGGCATCTACGGGGTGCTCGCGTACGAGGTCTCGACGCGCACGCGCGAATTCGGCGTCCGTCTCGCGTTGGGCGCCACGCCGGCCAGCGTGCTCGCGCTGGTGGCCCGGCGCGGAGTCGCGTGGTCGCTCGCCGGCCTTGCGTTAGGCTTGGGCGGAGCCGTGGCCGGCGCGCGCCTGCTCGCCGGAACGCTCTACGGCGTGGGGCCGCTCGATACCGCGACCTACGCCCTGGTGGCCGCCGGATCCCTGGCCGTCGTCACAGCCGCCTGCATCATCCCCGCGCGACGAGCCACACGCGTAGATCCGCTCTCCAGTTTGCGCGCCGAGTGACTCCGCCCCGGCACAGTTAGCCCCCTTGTAGGGGCTTCCCTGACGGCCGTGTAGGGGAACGCCTGTTAGGAACCGGCAGAAAATTGCAGCACTCGAATTTTGGACCGACCGACCGATACCAAGTGCGAGACACCTCGTCGGCTCCCCTTTCTCGGTCCAAAGTCCATGACTCGATTTTCGATCCATTCGACGCTTCGCCTTACACTCGCCGGCGTGGTGGTGCTTGCCGGACTCACCGCTTGCAAGAGCGACAGCGGTACCAATCCCAAGACCAGTATCGCCGCGCAGATTCATGCCATGGCCTGGCCCGACACCCTGGTGGCCGGCCAGTCCGTGACCTTCCGCGCCGCTGTGTTAGACCAGCACGGAGACACGGTGCTCGCACCGCGTCTCTCGTGGACCAACAGTGCGCCGTCGGTGCTGTCGATCCAGACGCTGGCGAACGGCGACTCGATCCGCGTGACCGCGCTGCGCCCGGGCGCCGCGACGGTTTCCGTCGACGTGCTCGGCGCGGACAACACCGTCCATGCGACGGGCACGGTGCACGTGACGCTGGCCGGCGCGCGCATCCTGACACCCGACGGCGCCGCGTCGCTGCCGGCCATCGGTGCGCAGCTCGTCGTGTCCGCGCGTGCGTTAGGCTTCGATGGCGCGTCGCTCGACACTACCGGATTGTCGTGGTCGCACGGCACCGACAGCATCGTGACCGTCGTGCCGTTCGCCGGCGGCGACTCCGCCACGGTGACCGGTGCGCACTACGGCACCGACACGGTGATGGTGACCGCGCCGGCCTGCAATACCGCGTGCAGCGCCCACGTGGTTCTGACCGTTGGGCATCTCGTCTCGTCCGTGTCTGTTTCGCCGTCGGCCGACACGCTCACCGCGATCGGTCAGACCCTGCAGCTGACGGCGAGCGCGCAGCACGCCGACAGCACCGCGGTGTCGGGCGTCTCCTTCACGTGGGTCTCGAGCGATTCGTCCGTGGCGACCGTCGATTCCACCGGTCTCGTGACGGTGGTTGGCGCCGGCACCGCGCACATCTTCGCCATTGGAGAAGGCATCGAGAGCAACGGCGTCGCGATCGATGTGTCGCTTGCGCCGACGCCCGGCGGCGACCTCGTCGTATTCAATGACCTCGCGTTGTTCCAGAACACAGGCCTCACCGCGGACACCAACAATGCGATCCTGATGCGCAACCTCGTGTCGTACACGGCATCGGGCTCGCGCGCCTCGGGCACGACCGTGTGGCTCGACTTCGGACACGGTTCGCTGTGCGGCGACTGTGACTCGTTCTCGATGGCCGTGTCGGCGATGCAGTCGCTGGGCGACACCGTCGCCGTGCGCAGCACGAGCCAGGGCGACCTCACGTCGATTCCGGGCAACGTGAAGGTGATCGTGTTCTTCGTGCCCACGCAGTCGTTCACACCGGCCGAGATCAACACGCTCAAGCAGTTCGCCACGGACGGCGGCCGCATCGTGTTCGTCGGAGAGAACCCGCCGACGTACGGCCGGTATTTCTCGCTCGAGAACGCGTTCCTCGCGAACCTGGGCTCGTCGATGACCAACGCCGGCGGCAACTTCGCCTGCAGCAGCGCCGATCTCGGGTCGTCTTCGTTAGGCACGTACCAGATCACGACCGGCATGACCGGGTTGTACGTCGGTTGCTCCTCGGCGCTGACGCCCGGCGCGAACGACGTGGTACTCGCCTACGACGCGCTCAAGCAGCACGTGCTCGCCGCGGTCACGCGTGTGGACACGACGCCGCTGGTCGTGCCGACGGCCGCGATCAAACGCCCGGCGCACCTGCTGCGCGCGGTTGTGCCCAGATAGCAAACGTCGGAGTTTGTCGACGGGACGCGATGGGGAATGGGGAAGCGCTCGCTGTCGCTCAGCGAGCGCTTCCCCATTTCCTCGACGACTTGACCTCCCCTACTCGAGATGATACGGTCCAAACGGCGTGCAGGACGCCGCCCGTCCGCGGAAAGGACCGAGTCCACCTGAGTTGGCCATACGACAGGCACGGTTCCAAGAACCTCCTTTGCCCGATGCCGGCGGACCACGGGCGTACCCAGGAGGCTCGTCATGCCTAACCGTCACCTGCCCGTCCGTCCCGACCTGGAGCAGCTGCGCCACCAGGCAAAGGACCTGCTCCGCGCCGCGCACGACGGCGACCCTTCAGCGCTCGCGGACTTCGCCGAGTTCTTCCCGCGCGCCATCGATCCGGGCGACGCCACGTTGGCCGACGCGCAATTCGTCCTCGCGCGCAGCTACGAAGCGCAGAGCTGGCCGCGCTTGGTGCACGCCTGCGAGCTCACGGACGCGATCTGGCGCGACGACGCCGCCGCCGTGCGCGAGCTCATCGTCAGGCATCCCGAGCTGCTCCACGAATCCGCGCTCGCGCGGCCCAGGAGCAACTGGGGTCCGCCCCTGAGCTACGCGGCCAACCTCGGCCGCGACCGCATCATCGACCTGTTGCTCGAGCTGGGGGCGTCAGACCTCGAGTACGCCGTGGCCCGCGCCACGCTCCAGAGCAAAGTGGAGACGGCGCGCCGGCTCCACGCTCGGTTAGGCTCGCCCAAACCGCGCGCCGATGCGCTCGGCGGACCCGCGTACACGTTGAGCGTCGAAGGGACGGCGCTCATGCTCGAGCTCGGCGCGCCGGTCGTGGACGAAGACGGTCGTCGCGTCGCGCCGGTCGACGTCGTACTCGAATCCGATAGCCGGCGACCAACGGCCAAGCACGCGATCCTCGAGATGTACGTCGCGCACGGGCTCGAGTTGCCGGACACGCCGGTGATGGCGCTGCACCGCGGTCGGATCGATCTGCTCGAGCAACACCTGCGTCGAGATCGATCCCTGCTGCGTCGGACGTTCGCGTTTTCGGAGATCTATCCGCCCGAGCTCGGCTGCCATGACCCGGTGCAGGCCACGCACGGCACACCGTTAGGCGGCACCACGCTGCTGCACATGTGCGCCGACTACGACGAGCTCGGCGTCGCGCGGTGGCTCCTGGATCAGGGCATGGACGTGAACGCGAGGGCGGATGTGGATAGCGACGGATTCGGCGGTCACACCGCGCTCTTCAACACCGTCGTATCGCAGCCGGCGTTCTGGATGCACCATCACGGCGGGCCCTTCGAGGCGCCGTTCACCGAGTTGTTCCTGGAACGCGGGGCGGATCCGAACGTGCGCGCGTCCCTGCGCAAGCAGATCCACCCGGGCTACGGCGCCGACGTGATGCGCGAGTACCGCGACGTCACGCCGCTGTCATGGGGCGAACGGTTCGTGTTCAGGAAACTCGTGAGCGAGCCGGCCATGCAGCGCATTGCCGCGCACGGCGGACATGCCTAACGGGACCGCGGGCCCGCCCGTGCGGCGATCAGCCGCGCGGGCGCGCGCCGCGCGCGTCACCGAGGC